>JAYVLZ010000402.1:0-19851 GCA_043759175.1 Chitinophagaceae bacterium
CATGCTGCAAACAACAAAACCACAAAGCATTAAAATAGCCTAACAATAAAAAAGGATAGGTTAATTATAATCACAATTTTATTCATGCAACAAAGCCCATCAAAAGTATGATAGCAAGCTGCCACATGATGGTAAACCCGCAGGAACGCTGGATGCAGTATGGCCAGGAAAGCAGCAGCAATATGGAAGCAGCCATGAAACAGGATACAACAAACCCCAGACCCTATTTTTTAAAAGGCCAGGGATTAAAATATACACCCGAACAATTTGGTGGTGGTTGTGCAACTGCAAAACCTCCGTTAGAAATTGCATTGGAAAAATACAATACTTTTAAACCTGCAAGCGAACTGCATCCTGACTGGGGGAAACAGATTGTTGAAAAACTAATTAGTGAGTGTAAGTAAAACTAAAACCAAACAACGTGTTATAACCCAAGATAAAAAAGAACAGCAATGAATGTTTAAAGAACTGGATCCAATATTACATTCGCAGTTACGCTTAGCCGTAATGAGCCTGCTGATAAGTGTAAAGGAGGCGGAGTTTACTTTTTTGAGAGAGAAAACAAATTCAACCGCAGGCAACCTCAGTGTACAAATTAATAAATTAAAAGATGCAGGTTACATACAGGTGATCAAACAATTCAACAACAACTATCCACAAACCATTTGCAAAATAACCAAAGAGGGAGTGGATGCATTTGATTTATATGTAAAGGCATTGCAATCTTACATGAATCCTAACGGACAATAAAAAAGGCCCTTCCATATTTTGAAGGGCCTCTTAATTTTCCCTGTTAAAATCATTTCCACAACAAAAAAGGAGATGAATATGCGCCATAGTTTGTATTCAAACAAACAGTGTAATCTCCTTCTGTCAGGTCATTAAAATTGTTGATGTTGATATTGTTTTTACCTGCTGTCAGTTGCACTTTTTGTGTTAATACAGTTGCACCTGATTCGTTTAATACTACAATGGTTGCTTTACTTGCTTTTTCAGCTTTAAAGCTTACCTGTATGTCCCCCGTTTTAGGGTTTGGAAGAACTACCAGCCTTTTGTTAACCGGCTTAAAGCTATTATCCGGAGCTGTTATTTTCAAATGATTTTTCAATATTGGATTACTGGAAAAACTGCCTGCATGCAAGCTGGTAATTGAAATACAAATTACCAATGTGGTGATGATCTGTTTCATAATCTTTGATTTTTGGGTATATAAATTAAAAGTCTAAATGCTACGTGATGTATGTTGGTACAACACAGCATATCGGATGCACAGCGTTTTCACTGTTATTAAAAAAATAGTTGGATTGGAAATAAATGTGGTTTGTTAAGGAGAATTGGTAAGTGTGATAAGCATTATAAATATAGGGCTTTATTTTAAATCTCCACTTTAAGATTTATTATTAATCTCTGTTAATTTAAACAATCAGCCCAACTAACCGTTTTACATTTGCTAATAAACAAATTAATGACCAATATTATCCAGGTAAATAATCTGTGCAAAACTTACAATCAAAATAAAGCGGTTAACGATCTGTCATTCACAGTAAATGAGGGAGATGTATATGGCTTTCTTGGGCAAAATGGCGCAGGAAAATCTACCACCATCAGGATGTTGCTTACGCTTGTTAAACCAACAAGTGGACAGATTTCCATTTTTGGGAAGCAATTGAGTCATCACCGCTCTGAAATTTTAAGCCAGACAGGAGCCATTATTGAAAAGCCTGATCTGTATAAATATCTTTCTGCTTACCACAACCTTTCCATCTTTGCCAAAATGAGCGGTATAAAAGTAACCCGTAAACTTTTAATGGATCAACTACAGATGGTAGGACTGGAAGACAGAGCAAATGATAAAGTGAGAACATTCAGCCAGGGAATGAAACAGCGTTTGGGCATTGCTGTTGCATTGGTTCATAATCCCAGGTTAATTATTTTAGATGAACCTACCAATGGTTTAGATCCACAGGGCATCGCAGATATTCGTAATCTCATCCTGAAGCTTAGCAAAGAAATGGGCAAAACAGTGGTGATCTCTTCTCACCTGCTTAGCGAAATTGAATTAATTGCAAACCGCATGGTCATTATTAATAAAGGGGAAAAAGTGGTAGAAGGAAATGTGGATGTTTTACTGGACCCGGCACACACTGTAGTGGATATTGATACTACTAATAATAAAGAAACTGTTGAAAAATTATTGCAAACAAAATGGGCTGCCTATTTACAAAAAGGTAAATCGCTTCAGTTGATGATGAACAAAGAAGAGGTGCCGTATTTGATCAACGAACTGGTGGCAATGAATATTCAATTGTTATCTGTTAACTCCAGCCATTCTTTAGAAAATTATTTTTTATCACTTACAACCAATCCGGGCCATGTGGAATCTTTTGCAAATTGAGTTATTTAAAATATCCAAACGCCCCCGGACTTACATTGCTTTTGCAGCCATCACTGCAATCGTTTTTATTTTCCAGTTTGCATTTAAAGCCGACGGACAGAGTTATATGGACCTGATGCTGCAAAGCGTAAAAGACAGTTTTGAACTGGAAAAGATGAAAGCGATCAATGGCTACTTTATGTGTTACATTATCCTGAACACATTATTGATACAGGTGCCTATACTGGTTGCGTTAATTGCTGCTGACTCTATTTCAGGCGAAGCAAACATGGGTACATTAAGATTGCTTATCTCTAAACCCATCAGCCGGACACAATTGATATTAGTAAAATTTGCAGCAGCTACTATCTTTACGATTCTGTTATTATTATGGATGGCCATTACTGCATTGGTTATAAGCCTGTTTGTTTTTGGTGCAGATGATATGTTGATCTTTCGGGTGAAGGGAGAAGAATCACAGATATTACAGATAACAAAGGATGATATTTTGTGGCGCTACATGGCAGCTTTTGCTTATGCTACAGTAGCTTTAACTGTTATTGCGGCATTGTCTTTATTCCTCTCCATTTTTGCAGAAAATTCTATTGGACCAATCATTGCTACTGTCTGTATTGTAATTGTATGCACCATTATCTCCAATATTAATGTGCCGATCATTGATAAGAATGTAAAGCCTTTTTTATTTACTTCTTACCTGGTAGGATGGAAAGGTTTTTTTTATATCGGAACCAATGCAGATGGTGCACCTATAAAAGGAAGCCTGGAAAACTGGCCGGCCATCCGTAAAAGTTTATTAATCTTAATTTTACATATCGTAGTAATCGTTACAGCCTCTGTACTGGTGTTTAGAAAAAAGGATATTTTATCGTAAAGAATAGAAAATGAAAAAATTATTTTTGATCGCAGGATTTTTTTCAACAATAGCTGTTTCTGCACAGGATGCAGAATCGCTGGTAAAAAAAGTAAAAGCAAAAATTGACCTGGTTAATAATTATGAGGCGGATGGCATTATGAAAACCAATGTTACTTTTTTAAAAGTACCAGAAGCGCAGGTGAAAATTTATTTTAAAAAACCTAACCTGCTCAAAATAAAAAATGAAAAAGGAATCTCTTTTGTACCCAAAGGCGCAGTAAGCATTAATCTTAATAATATCATCGGCGGCAATGAATATTCTGTGATAGATGCAGGATATGAAAAAACAGGCACCACAAAAACAAGGGTGGTAAAACTATTACCTACAGATGATAATGCAGACGTAGTGTTATCTACTTTATATATTGATGAAACTAATTTGGTGATCGTAAAAGCAAAAACTACCACCCGTGCAAATGGCAGTTATCAATTAGAAATGACTTTTGGAAAATACATTGCTTACTGCCTGCCGGATAAAATCGTTTTTACTTTTAATACCAAAGATTATAAACTACCCAAAGGAGTAACGTTTGATTTTGATGATGGTACCAACGCAGGCAAACCAGCAGAAAAAAACAATAATGGAAAAGCGGAGATTAGCTTTAATTCTTATACTATTAATAAAGGGGTAGCGGATTCTTTCTTTAAATAGCAAATAGGTTATTGCAGAAATGCTATAAAAATAACAAGGGGTATTTTTTAAACGCCCCTTGTTTTGTATTCAATTTTTTAAATGATCTATTGCTTAATTAATTTCTGTGCAGCCCAACCTTTCCCATCAAAAATTTGCAGTGTATAAATACCAGCCATTAAATTACTAACGTTAATGGTTACCGATTTGCTACCTGCTGTATAGCTATATTGCTTTTTAATATTGCCCGATTGATCGGTAATTTTCAATTTGTATATTTTGGTTGGTGATGATGTAGCCTTTGCCATCGTGACGTCTTGCGGATCGGTAGCAGTTACCATTACATCATCTGAGGCAGGGTTTGGTGAAACTGAAAAACTGCTGCCACAACTGGTAATTACATTTACAAATCTTAAGCCCGGGCTTCCTCCTGCATCACAGGCATTGGCAACCCTTACACCAACCTGTCCGCTTGATGAGCTTGTACGGACACTTAAATTTGGTGAGCCCTGCCCGGATGAACTTGTCCAGTCGCCTGGCCAAAACCAGGTATAATTTGTGGCACCCGGTAATGTGTTAGTACTGAAATAAACGTAAGTGTTTTTGCAGGAAGAGGAAGGGCCGCTTACAGGATAATCTCCACTGCTATACCCACCAGCCCTAAATGAAGAGGAATTAATATTGACTGAACCACATCCGGCATTTGAAATAGTTGCCGTCAATGTAAAAGAACCTGTTCCTGATCTTGTAGCCGTTACTTGTGCACCACCACCTATTGGAGCTAGGTTAACAATACCTAAGGGAGAAGGTGTCCAGTTAATGGTTGTGCCTGCAGGTGCATTGTTAAGCGTATAAACTACCGCAGTACTGCAAATAGTAGCAGGCCCACTAATAGTAATACCTGCATTGCTGCAAATAAATGAACAATTGGCAACAGGTTGGGTGGCATTTAATTCACCTGCAAACCAATCGCCATTTCTTCTCTGTATAGAAATATGCTCTTCATTTTCTGTGTTGTTAAAATTTGTAGCGGTAATAAAATTCTGGAATGGGGTATTCTTTGGCGGTAGTGGAGGAGTGCCGCCGGAATATCTTGCAAGATAATCAGTGTTATTTAAAGCCACCAGACCGCTCCCTATATCCAATGAACTTGTTACCGGAATAAAACAAAATTTCGGTTGACTGGTAACGGTAATATTATACTTTAGGAAGTAGTTAATTGCCCCGATACTTTGAAGATCGTTTCCTGATCTCCTTGTATCATAATAACCGCCGGGATAATAATCGTAAGGAGGTGTAGCAGCAGCGGCATTATAACTTCGGTTAGTTATTACAACATTAATCGGAATGAGCCACATTACCTTTTTTGTATAGGTTAGTTTATTTTTATACACCTGGTTACCGGTTCCATTTGCTTTGGAATTTATCGCCAGATCAAAAGTAAATTCATTTCTACCGGGTAATGTACCCAATAAAAATGCAGGCTGGTTAAGCAATGCACCTGCTGTCGATAAGAGAACTCCCGATAAACCCATGTCACTTAAAAAAGTAGTCTTGGCTTTGCCCTGGTAAGAAAGCAAAGTAGTTCCCGGGGTAAAAGGTTCGGTAGTGGCACATTCAGAACCATTACTAATGGATACCCTTCGGAAAGGAATGCCGGCAACACCCTGAGGGTAACCCATATTGCTCAAGTCTGTTTGCCATTGATTGTGTACAGAATTATCAACAGTATTAAAGTCATTTACATAATTAATAAGTATCTGTTTTGCCGCAGGTTCATTTGCCAGGCTCAAAGCCCTTAAAGGGCTAAAACCGTTAAGGGAAATTAGTACCAATTCTGTTAGCGTAGCCGTTGGACCTGACTGAATATATAAATCTCTTGCGTGACGTGCCAAATGCTGAAAACCCTGTGGTACGTTGGCCCCTTGTTGCGGAGCGTCATGGCTGATGAATAAACGGGTCTGATGGTTCTGCCCTAGTTTATTTTCCATATCCCTCAAAGCATAACGGGCTACTACGCCACCCATACTCTGGCCAATTACTACATTTGGTTGTACACTGCCCACAAGTGCTTTTTGATTATTTACCCAGCGAATAGCTTCTTCAACTAATAACGCATTTCTTTGTATATAATCAGTACCATTTTCCCAATCCAAATAAACAATATCGTACTGCCTTGTTGGAGTTTGTAATAAATCTTGCAAAGGGGTGGTAGTTGCAGGGGGCGTAGGAAGGTCATTGTTAATATCGAAGATAAAATTTTCAATTGAAGTTTCTCCAAATTGTTGTTCGGGATATATAATATGCCCCGGATCAAAGCCCTCAATTACCAATAATGGTTGACGAAGGGTACCCGGAATTACATACTGAATTCTTAGAGTGCCATGGGCGAATTTACCATTATATAACTCAGTTGCTACCAAAGGGACGTTTACAAATTGTCCCCTTACCATTATTGATGAAAAAGACAGGTATATTATAATCAAGGATAAGTATTTCATAAATTTTGCTTTTAATTTTATCGAGTGAATTTAACGTCAAATCTCCCTTCAGTTACCCTTGCGGTATCACCAAAAGAATTTACCGCAGTAAACCAAAATGTTCCGGCTGCAATATTATTGATCTCGTCAAATTTTTTTATGTACATCATACCGGTAAGTATCTTAGTTGTATAATAAATATATTCATATTGTACATTGCCTCCTATATACTGCCCACGTCCGTTTCCAATTTGTGTTCCATCAGTTAATGGTATTTGAAGGCCTTGTGTTATTTTCACTCCGCTTATACCGATACTAATACCTTTTATGTTACTGCTATTACTTAAATCAGCTCCGGATACTAGGAATACCAAGCCGCTATCTCCTGCAAAAAGTTGCTGGTAATAGCATTGATACCCCGACGATAGAAATGACCCTTTTGGCTTAAATACCTGCCCATTTACTAAGCAGCCAATGGTATTGTTTCCATCTTGAGTTTCCGGTGGCAGTTTATCTTTACTACATTGAATGGCGGTTAGAGATAAGAAACAAAACAGGAGTGAGTGTATTTTTCGTATTTTATTTTTCATAAAAAAGAATTAATCAGGCTTGTTAATTAACTACCATTGCTGCCTTTAATTGTTATTCTTGAGTGTGAATATTGGTAACCTCCAGCGGTAAGAGTAATACGGTATTTCCATTCTTTGTCGCCAGGGCTGGTATAATTTACGGACAAACTAACACCCGGTGTAAGTGTTCTGTAACCCAATCCATCGCCTGCATCAATGCTAATGCCGCTAGTTGCTGCACTGTTATTGGTTAGCCATAAATTAACAGGCAGCAGTATAGTAAAACTGGTGCCTGTGTAGATTGTAACGGATGGGCTTATTACAAATGCAGTTTCAGTTTGATAAGGATTTTGCCATACTCCGCTTACGTATTTATCATATAAGCGGTTATTGGTAATAGTAATATAATTATTGGCGGCATTATCTTTAAAGCGGCTATAGTTAAAATAAAGTCCACTTAGTGTGATACGCCCTGGTTGCCGGTAGCTGAACCAGCGGTTATCAATGGTATCCTGTTTTAAAAAACCACTTGCACTGGAGTAAATGCGGCCCATCAATAGCGTATTATACACATCCCAAAAAATAGAAGGTGTTGTAAAGTTGCTGTCGGCCAATACGGCCGTGCCATTAAAGTTTTCCAGGTTAGTAAACTCCATGGCGTAGTCTCTTAAAATGCCATAAGGCACTTTGGATTTATCCACGTTGGCAAAAATAAAATTCATGGAAGACCGGAAGGAAGTGTCAATTTCAGTTTGGGCGGAGAGAGTAGTTATAAGACAAAATACACCGGATAGTATAAGGGTTAGTTTTCTTTTCATACAGTCGAAGTTTTCTTGAAGATAATAGTATTATTGTAAATTCCGCAATTAAATTTATTGACTTAACAGGTTTTTTTTAAATGAAGCTATAATAAAAAATGGCGGACATCAAAGAATGTCCGCCATTTTTTATTGTAAAGCATTTATCTACTCCGGCAAATCCGATACCTGTTGATCCACTGCCCTTCCTACCACTGCGGCACTCATCCGTTTCATTGGGTTTTTTCTATTCTCTGCAAAGTCTCTGCGACTGTGAATAATATCCACACATTTAAAAATGGCTTCTCTAAAAGAAGCTTCATCTGCTTTATTTTTTCCGGCAATATCAAAAGCAACACCATGATCTGGTGAAGTTCTGATACCTTCCATCCCGGCTGTATAATTTACGCCTTCACCAATGGCAAGCGATTTAAAAGGGATCAATCCCTGGTCGTGGTACATGGCCAGCACCCCATCAAATTTTTCATGATGCCCCCTGGCAAAAAATGCATCCGCAGGATAAGGACCAAAGCAGAAAATATCTTTTTGTTTGGCATCTTTAATAGCAGGCCGGATGATCTCTTCGTCCTCAACACCAATCAGCCCATCATCGCCTGCATGTGGGTTCAGGCCTAACACTGCAATCTTTGGCTTATCTATTCCAAAATCTTTTTTCAAAGAATTATTCATCAGCGTCAACTTGCCCAGTATGTTTTCTCTTGTAATAGATTTGTCTATATCTTTTACGGGTACATGCTCTGTAACAAGCCCCACCCTCATATTCTCCGCCACCATAAACATCAGCACATCTGCGGCACCAAATAAATTTTTCAGGTAAGGGGTATGACCGGTAAAATTAAATTCCTCTGATTGGGTATTTTTTTTATTGATCGGTGCCGTTACCAGGCCATCAATCTTGCCATCTTTTAAAGCCTGTGCCGCAGTAACCAGGCTGATCACTGCATACTTTCCTCCAATTTCATTGAGTATCCCCGGTGTAATAGCCACTTCTTCTTCCCAGCAATTATACATATTCACCTGCCTGTGATTTACACGTCCAAGATCTTTTACACTGGAGAAATTAAAATTGATGTCGGGTATTGCCTTGCGGTAAAAATTCAGCACTTTATTATTGGCAAATATCACAGGAGTACATATTTCCAGCAGGCGGCTATCCGCCACCGTTTTAATAATGATCTCTAACCCAATGCCATTTACATCACCACAACTCAACCCAATAACAGGCTTATTTTCATTTTGCATAGCAATAAAAAGTTTAGCTGTAAAAATACAACAATGTTTTACAAATTGATCCGGCTGAATATTTGTTTGAATTATTTTTTGTTACCAGCTTCGGTATTTCATGACAACATTCTTGCGTCGCACTCTTTTACCGCATATCCATTGTCATCTTTTATCTACCCGATTTGAAATGAAAAATAAACTCAAACAACTGAATCTATTTTTAAAGCAGGCAGCTAAAATGCTGTACATACATCAATACTTTGCAACAGTTAGTAAATACAGTAATTTCACCGCTCATCATAACTATTCATTTTGCATTTAAAAAAATCTCTCGGTCAGCATTTTTTAAAAGATGAACCCATCATTCAAAAAATTGTTGAAGCATTAAAACAGGACCCTTTTACCCAATTACTGGAAGTAGGCCCTGGCGGCGGAGCCCTTACCAAACACCTGGTGCAAATACCCAATATTAATTTTAAAGCGGTAGAATTGGATGATAATAAAACTGCTTACTTAAAAAATACCTACCCTGTATTAAAGGATAAAATTATTGCTGAAAGTTTTTTAGATATCGATAAACCGTTTGATGGAAGCTTTACTGTAATTGGCAACTTCCCTTATAACATTTCCACCCAAATTTTATTTAAAGTATTAGACTGGAAAGACGATGTGCCGGTGGTGATTGGCATGTTTCAAAAAGAAGTGGCGGAAAGGGCAGCCAGTAAAGAAGGCAGCAAGGTGTACGGCGTACTGAGTGTGCTGATACAGGCTTTTTACCAGGTGGAATATTTGTTTGATGTAAGTCCGCAATGTTTTACTCCACCACCAAAAGTGCAGAGTGGAGTAATCCGCCTCAAAAGAAAAAAAGAAACCCTGCGGGTAAAAAGTGAAAGGGCTTTTAATGTATTGGTAAAAACAGCTTTTAACCAGCGCCGCAAAACGCTCCGCAACGCAGTAAAAAGTTTATTTACCCCGGATGTTTTGCAGGATGAACTATTTAACAGGCGGGCAGAAACGCTGAGTGTGGAAGAATTTGCTGCATTAACTTTTAAAATGAGTTAAAATATTTAATATGCGTATCCTGTATTTTTTAGTGATTGGGTCATTATGCTTTATGTCCTGTTATACTCCCAGGTACATGTACAGCCCAGCTGCACAAAATGTACCCGTATTGGTTAAAAAGGGGGATAGTAAAGTGGCTGCATATTTTTCTTCCAACCTTTCGCAAAAAGATAATGCAAATAATAGAACAAACGAAAGTAAAAGCCGTGGTTTTGATTTACAGGCTGCGTATGCAATCAGCAATTATTTTGCTATACAGGCCAATTATTTTAAACGTACCGAAAGTAATAACGGTTATACAGTTAACGGAAACCTGGACATTTCTTTTATCAGGTATAAAAGGCAGCTTGCTGAAATTGGAATCGGTTATTTTAAATCGCTTAACAAAAATAACCGGGTCATCTTTCAGGTATTTGGAGGGGTTGGGAAAGGAAAGTTTAGTTTTACCGATAACGGTAAAACCAGCAATGACATTGATTATAGCAGAACCCATCAGGCAGGTGTAACAAAGTTATATATTCAGCCTGCCTTTATGTTTCGGAGTAAAGGGAATTTTGCTGCTTCTCTTTCTACACGGTTTAGTTTTATAAAATTTGGCAATATAAAAACTGATTATACGCAGGATGAATTATTTCATTATAATTTAGACGACTTAACTTATGGCTTCCGCTCATTTTATGAACCTGCCTTTACAAACACTTTTGGATTTAAACAATTACCCGGTATTCAGTTTGAATACCAGATAACAATTGCTGTATTATTAAGCCGCAGGTTCATTGATCACAGAGCCTTCAATTTTTCTTTGGCAATTGTATTGGATTTACAAAAACTATTACGCCCTAAAACCGGTAATTAAAAAGGGAGCAACTATAATTTTTTCAATTTCATTCTCTGTATTTTTACACTACGGTTGGCTTGTCATTCGCATCTGTAAAGGTTCTTTAATAAGATGTCTTACAATTGAGTTTTGGTGTGCTGGTATTTAAATTAAAAAATAATGTTGGTTTTGGCAATGTATCCGATAAAATAGCCAGGCTATAAATTATTGCATAACTCCTGATAGTGCTTAAATGTTGTATCAATTATGAGCTTTATATCCTCCAATAAAATACGTTTAGTAACTGCCGCAGCATTATTTGACGGACATGATGCTGCCATCAATATCATGCGCCGCATTCTGCAAAGCAAGGGTGCAGAAATAATTCACCTGGGGCACAACAGAAGTGTACATGAAATAGTGGAATGCGCCATTGAAGAAGATGTACACGGCATCGCCATCACCAGCTACCAGGGTGGTCATGTAGAGTTTTTCAAATACATGAAAGACCTGCTAAATGAAAATGGCTGCGGACATATTAAAATTTTTGGCGGTGGCGGTGGAACAATTCTTCCTTCTGAAATAGAAGAACTACATCAGTATGGCATCACAAAAATTTATAGCCCGGATGACGGAAGAAGAATGGGATTGGAAGGAATGATTGAGGATGTGATAAAACAAACAAGCCAGGCTCCCCTGCCTCCGCTGGTTAGCGGAGGGTTCTTAGAAACTGATGATACGGGCAGTTTTGCGTTAGGCGAAAAGAGGGATATAAAAAAAATTGCAAGAGCAATTACTATGGCTGAAAACGGGGAAGACTTTACAATATACATAAACGAATTAAAAGCAGCAGCTCTCAAACTAAATGACTCTAAGAACCCTCCGCTGGTTAGCGGGGGCAGGGGGGGTGTTCTCGGCATAACAGGAACCGGCGGCGCAGGCAAGAGCAGTGTTACCGATGAAATCGTAAGAAGATTCCTAAATAGTTATTCTGACAAAACAATCGCCGTCATTTCTGTAGACCCATCAAAGAAAAAAACAGGCGGAGCCTTATTGGGTGACCGGATAAGAATGAATGCGATCTCATCACCAAGAGCCTACATGCGTAGCCTTGCCACCCGGGAAAGTGATAAAGCATTAAGCAAATATGTGCAGGAAGCCATTGACATTTGCAAAGCAGCGGGCTATGATTTTATTATTTTAGAAAGTGCTGGTGTGGGCCAAAGCGATGCCAGTATTTTAGATTATGTAGATGTAAGCATGTATGTGATGACACCTGAATACGGTGCCGCATCGCAATTAGAAAAAATAAACATGCTGGATTATGCAGACATTGTTTGTGTAAACAAATTTGACAAAGCCGGTGCACTGGATGCATTGCATGATGTACGCAAGCAATACAAACGCAATCATGGTTTGTGGACGGTGAAAGATGAAGAACTTCCGGTGGTGGGAACCATAGCAGCACAGTTTAATGATGCAGGGGTAAATGAACTCTTTGAAAGACTGATGGAAAAAGTGGCTGAGAAAACCGGTGTAAAATTTCATGGTGAAATAGAACATCATGCACACCTGAAAGATACTGCCAGCCAGAGTATGATCATTCCGCCAAAGAGAGTGAGGTATCTGGCAGAGATAGCAGAAACAATTACTGCGTATAACAAGTGGGTAAATGAACAGGCAGCTATTGCCACAAAACTGTATCAATTAGACGGTGTGATAAAAATGACAGATGAAAAAGAATGAGGGCCCCGGTAAAAAAATATAACCAGTGGCTGGTGGAGTTAAAAAATAATATTCACCAGAGCAGGCTGCAGACTGCATTAAGGGTAAACAATGATATGCTTATCCTTTACTGGTATATTGGCAGGCAATTGATACAAAAAATTGATGAAGAGGGATGGGGTGCCAAAATAATTGAAAAGCTTGCAGTGGACTTACAAAAGGAGTTTCCTGATATGAAAGGTTTTTCTGTGAGGAACCTTTTATATATGAAACAGTTTGCCACTGCTTATGTTGATTTGCTAATTACGCAGCAGCCTGCTGCGTTAATTAATAAAAGCATAATTGGGCAACAGGCTGTTGCCCAAACTAAAAAACATAAATTAGTGCAGCAGGCTGCTGCACAATTAAAATCAGGCAAAAAACTAATTACGCAGCAAGCTGCTGCGCTAATTGATAAAAATACATTTGGGCAGCAGGCTGCTGCCCAATTTGGAAATATCACCTATACCTTATCAAATCCTTCACTGGTAAATATTCCATGGGGGCATCATATGTTTTTAATGGATAAAATTAATGATACCGAAGAACGCCTTTGGTACATTAATAAAACTATTGAAAACAACTGGAGCCGTGCTGTTTTGAACTATCAAATAGAAACAGATTTATATCAGCGCCAGCACAAAACAAAAAAAACTTCCAACTTTCATTTAACACTTCCAAAGCCACAGGCCGACCTTGCCAACCAGATTTTAAAGGACCCTTATGTATTTCATTTTTTTGAAATGGCTGAAAATGCAACGGAAAGGGATTTAGAAAACCAGCTTATAAAACACATACAAGAATTTATTATGGAACTGGGTGCAGGCTTTGCTTTTGTGGGCAGGCAGGTAAAATTTATACCGGCTAAAAAAGAATATTTTGTTGATCTGTTATTTTATCATTTGTTTCTCCGCTGCTATGTGGCCATAGATTTAAAAATGAATGAATTTGAAATGGAGCACACCGGCAAGATGAATGGATATCTCAACATGATAAATAAAAAACTGCGGCACAAGTTTGATAATCCTTCGGTGGGAATTATTCTTTGCGGTTCAAAAGACAATGTGGAAGTTGATTATGCTTTAACAGGTATCAACCATCCGATAGGTGTAAGTGAATACAGGTTTAGCAAATCTTTGCCCAAAGCCCTTAAAGATAAACTGCCCTCGGCAAAGCAGCTACAGGATGAAGTGAGCAGGTTCCTGAAAGAAATAAATACATCGAAAAGAAAAAAACTGTAAGTATATGTACAGCACCGAACTAAAAAATAAGTACAACGAATTAAAAGAGCAACTGCACCCTGATGCAAAAAAATTACTGGAGCAGTGGGCGGCTGTATTAAAACAGTATGAAGGCGATATGTTTGAATTTGATGTACGTGGCAAAAAGATAAAACAGGAACTCACTTATAAATCAATAAGCGGCACCAAAATCAGTAAAGTATATTTACCCAAATACAAAGACTGGGGCGATATATTAAAATGGCAATTGCAGGAAAACGTTCCGGGAGAATTTCCATACACTGCCGGTGTGTTTCAATTAAAGAGAGAGGGCGAAGATCCAACAAGAATGTTTGCAGGAGAAGGCGGACCTGAAAGAACCAACAGGCGTTTTCATTATGTAAGTCTTGGGCAGCCAGCCAAACGTTTATCTACAGCATTTGATTCAGTAACATTATATGGTGAAGACCCTGATCAGCGTCCGGATATTTATGGTAAGGTTGGCAACAGCGGTGTAAGCATTGCTACGGTAGATGATGCAAAAAAATTATACAGTGGTTTTGATTTGTGCGATGCAAAAACTTCCGTGAGCATGACTATTAATGGCCCTGCTCCAATCCTGCTGGCATTTTTTATGAATGCTGCCATTGATCAGCAATGTGAAAAATATATCATTGAAAATAATTTAAGAGAGTTAGTAAATAAAACTATTGAATCAAAATACAACATCGATACGTTACCACAATATGTAGGGAGTGATGGAAAAGAAATTATTCCGGCAAAGGGAGATCTGCAGGGTGTGTTACCAGAGGGCAATGATGGATTAGGTTTGCGGTTATTGGGATTAAGCGGATCAGACGTATTACCTGTGGAGGTATATGAAAAGATAAAAGCTAAAGCTTTATCAACAGTAAGAGGAACGGTGCAGGCTGATATTTTAAAAGAAGATCAGGCACAGAACACCTGTATCTTTTCCACAGAGTTTGCATTGAAACTAATGGGAGATGTGCAGGAATATTTTATCGAAAATAAAGTGCAGAATTTTTATAGTGTAAGTATCAGTGGCTATCATATTGCAGAAGCTGGTGCTAATCCTATTACTCAATTGGCTTTTACTTTATCTAATGGGTTTACTTATGTAGAATATTACCTGAGCCGTGGAATGAACATTGATGATTTTGCACCTAACCTCTCTTTCTTTTTTAGTAACGGAATGGACCCTGAATACAGTGTGATAGGAAGAGTAGCGAGAAGGATATGGGCCAAAGCGATGAAAAATAAATACAAAGCCAACGACCGTTCTCAAAAATTAAAATACCACATTCAAACCAGTGGCAGAAGTTTGCATGCACAGGAAATTGATTTCAATGATATCAGGACTACCCTGCAGGCATTGTATGCCATTTATGATAATTGTAACAGTCTTCATACTAACGCCTACGATGAGGCGATTACTACACCCACAGAAGAAAGTGTACGCAGGGCTATGGCCATACAATTAATTATTAACCGGGAACTGGGCACAGCAAAAAATGAAAATCCTAACCAGGGCGCTTTTCTGATAGAAGAATTAACTGACCTGGTGGAAGATGCCGTGATGAATGAATTCAACCGCATAGCAGAACGTGGTGGGGTTTTGGGTGCCATGGAAAGAATGTACCAACGAAATAAAATACAGGAAGAAAGTTTATACTACGAAACACTCAAACATACCGGAGCGTATCCTATCATTGGTGTAAATACTTTCTTAAATAAGAATGGTTCTCCCACAATTTTACCAACTGAAGTAATAAGAAGCACTACCGAAGAAAAAGAATACCAGATAAAAGCATTGCAGGCTTTTAAAACAAGACATGCGGATCAATCAGCAGCAATGTTAAAACAACTGCAGTCAACAGCTGTTGCCAATCACAATCTTTTTGCTGAACTAATGGAGACAGTAAAATATTGTTCTCTTGGACAAATAACGAATGCTTTGTATGCAGTCGGTGGACAATACCGCAGAAATATGTAAATATTTTTTAAAATTGTTCTTACACAAATAAAATAAACTGATCCGTCACCATATTTTAATTGCCAATTCTAACTTTAAATGTTAAGAAAATATTAAGTACGGCTATTTTAGCTGTAAAAAAGCCCCTGTAAAATTATTGTGCTGACCGTTGGGCATCATTAAACAAATTCCACCAAACCCTTTACCATCAAGGATTTTTAAGTTAAAAAATTTTTTTTACAGTAAACAAAGCTGTTTAAAGTTGCTTGCTGTAATCAAAATACTGCCTATACATTTGCGTTATCAATTTAAACTGATCCGTTACAAGAGAGTATTCAAGAGAACAAAAAAAATTGTTCGTCTTCTTAAAAGAAAAAAGCAAATAAAAATTGCTTTCCGCAATACGATCCGATCTCAGTTTTTCCACGAAGCCTGCCATGTAATCTTAACGTTTGCACTTTTCATTATTGCTGTATGAAAAAAAGTGACTGTTAAATCAGTTGCCACAAACAAAGTATTTTTTAACAATTAAAAATAAAACACAATGACAAAAATCAAGAACATCGCATTAACACTTTCAGCGATCGTGTTATTTGCAGCAAACAGTTTTGCAGGTACTGTAAACAACACCGCAAAAGCAATTTATGTAGATCCATCTTCAGAAAAATTGATCGTAAATTTTATTGGAGAAGAAAATGGCTACTTAGTTTTCCAGGTAGCTGTTAACAAAGGCAGCAACAAAATGGTTTCTCTTACATTAAAAGACAAAACTGAAGGTGAATTGTTGTACAATTCTAATGTGTTAGACAACAAAACACAGACTTTCAAAGTTGAAAAAAGAGACAACCAGGAGCTGGAGTTTTCTGTAAAAGCTGGTAAAGTTAGCTACTCAAAATCTTTCACCATTGTACCAACAGTTACTTTAAGTAAGCTGTAATTCAATTGTTGAAAAGAAAATTTGATTAGCTGCCATGTTACATTCAAACACAGACACAACACATATCATTCTGCAGTTTTTATTTGCTGGTATAGCAAATAGCTGCAGGATGATTTATGAAAAAGGGATAAGGTGTTATTATCAGGCAGCAGCAGAGATGTATTTAACTAAACATCTTTTGGCTATCGGCAGCAATGTTTCTTCCATCGGAAAACTTAAGGATGTTTCCATTATATAAACCGCCGGGTTAGGCAGATCAGTTTTTTTCTTTATAAGGTCTCCTTTTATTTGCTCATAAGTGGTGGAAAAACTCCGGTACCGTTTATCTACAAAATCAGTTCTCATACCACGGTATTTCTCATCATGCTTTTCAAAAATAGTAAGCCGGTATTGATACACATGGGTATCTTTCTGATGACCATTGTTTAAAAAGAAATACCCTTCGCTGATGTCAAGCGGCACAATACCCACAGGTTGTATATTGATCTTTTCCTCCACAAATTCATAAATCTCCGCACCATCACTGATGGTTTGCTGCATCTTTCCACTGGCATAATCAATGATATCTTCCAGTTCCTTCATTAATTCACTGTCCTCAATCACCTGCTCATACAAAACAGATAACTTTTCTATTTGTATTCTGGAAAGACGGCGGGGGAACTGATCCTGTAAAAATTTTTTATTATCACGGAAGGCAATGATGTTGTTAAAGTGAAAGATGATATCAGCCAGTTGCGGATACAGCTTGTTTTCATAAAAGCATTTATGAATTTCCTGCAGGTAAGCCAGCAGTGTATATTTTTTTAATTCAAAATCAATATAACCTTCTGCGAACCAGGTTTCAGATAATGTTTTCATATTTTAATAAATTAAGGTGTGATATGAAATTAACGAAAAATCCTGTTCAACAGATAACGGCATGGATCATTTTTTATTTCGTTTTACCAAAGCAGTATGATAGTCAGCAGCTCCTTGAGTTATTTTTTTATTGTGATAATTGTGATTAAAGGACTATAAAAACTTTCGCTGGTGTAAAAAAAAATTTAAGTGAGCCTTCTTTTTTTAAAAAATGATGCAGACAATGAATAATAGAGTTCCGGCAGTTATACTCCACAAACGCCTGCAGGAATATTTTTACACCCCTGCAAAATACTCCTTTGAAAATGACTATTTTTAAACTTGCATTAACAACCATTGTTTGTCATGAGAAAAATCAACACATTAATCATGGCATTGTAATGCCTTTAATTATTTATTGAACATGACAGCAGAACACCAACGTTTATCAGTTAATAATAAGAAGCCAATACCGCTGGAGCAATGGGGACCCTATCTGAGTGAACGGCAATGGGGCACCGTAAGGGAAGACTACAGCAACAGCGGCAATGCATGGGACTATCTTCCGTTTGATCAGTCTCACTACCGGGCTTACCGCTGGGGAGAAGATGGTATTGCAGGTATATCTGATTATTTTCAAAACCTGTGTTTTGCCATTGCATTGTGGAATGGCAAAGATAAAATATTAAAAGAACGCCTGTTTGGAGTAGGCAATTATGATGGCAATCACGGTGAAGATGTAAAGGAATTATATTACTACCAGGATAATGTACCCACCCATTATTATATGGAGTACCTGTATAAATATCCGCAGAATGAATTTCCGTACGATGAGTTACTTACAAAAAACAGGGACCGCAGCAAAGAAGAACCGGAATATGAAATATTAGACACCAATGCATTTATCAATGATGAATATTTTGATGTGGCCGTTACGTATGCCAAACAAAATCCCCAGGATATTTATATCAAAATAGATATCACCAACCGGAATAAAAAAGCAGCTCCTGTAACATTGCTGCCTACACTTTGGTTTTATAACCGCTGGACATTTACTCCGGAAGAATCAAAACCGTTAATTAAATCATGCACCAAAAACTCAGTAAGTATTTCTCATAGCAGGCTGGGTGATTATTTTTTTTACTTCCAGTCACCCTCGGATGTTTTATATACAGAAAATGAAACCAATTTTAATAAAGTAAATGGAACGGGTGTTGAATCTGTTTTTACAAAAGATGCTTTTCATGATGCGGTTATTAAAGGTGCCAACAAAACAAAACTCAGGGCAAAAAAAGAGGGGACAAAATTTGCACCGGTATATGAAATAAATCTAAAAGGAGGTGAAACAAAAACGATCTATTGCAGGCTTACCAACAGAGCAGATGACAAACCTTTTTGGCGGGGTTTTGAAAAAATATTTACTATCCGTAAACAGGAGGCAGATGATTTTTATAATGCCATATTACCCTCAGATATCTCTGCTGACCTGAAAAATATACAACGTAAAGCATTAGCAGGTTTGCTGTGGAGCAAACAATATTATCACTTTGATGTGGAGCGATGGCTTTCTACCAGTGATGGTATTACACCAGTAAATGCCAGCAAGCAAGGTGGAAGAAATAACGACTGGAAACATTTAAAAAACCAGGATGTGATTGCCATGCCCGACAAATGGGAATACCCCTGGTATGCAGCGTGGGATCTGGCTTTCCATTGTATCTCCCTGGCCATGGTAGATGTAGTCTTTGCAAAACACCAGTTGCAACTGATCATGAGGGAATGGTACATGAAACCCGATGGACAGTTACCGGCATACGAATGGAATTTTAGTGACGTGAATCCACCGGTGCAGGCATGGGCAGCCATGGAAATATACCGGGTGGAGAAAGAAACTTACGGGGCTGGTGATGTGGTTTTCTTAAAAAGAGTTTTTCAAAAACTGCTGATCAATTTTACCTGGTGGATCAACCGGAAAGATATTAATGGCAATAATATTTTTGAAGGAGGATTTTTAGGATTAGATAATATTGGTGTATTCAACCGGAGCCATCACTTAACAGATAACATGAAACTGGAACAGGCGGATGGCACCAGTTGGATGGGTATGTATGCACTGAACATGATGGACATGGCACTGGAAATTGCACGACATGATATTTCCTTTGAAGACTCCGCAACAAAATTCTTTGAG
>JAYVLZ010000403.1:0-8398 GCA_043759175.1 Chitinophagaceae bacterium
AGCTGGGATAATAAGTGGGTATCCGTGGTAAAAAATTATCCTGATAAATGGATCTTTGAAGCAGCCATTCCTTTTAAAACCATCCGCTATAAAAAAGGCATTACACAATGGGGTATTAATTTCAGCAGGCTGGATATTAAGGAAGCAGAAAAATCCAGCTGGGCACCGGTTCCAAGACAATTCCCCACTGCATCGCTGGCTTACACCGGTACATTGGTATGGGACGCTGCACCACCGGAAGCAGGGGTCAATATTTCTGTAATCCCTTATGTACTCGGCGGACTGATCAAAGATTACGACAATAAAAAACCAACTGATTACCGGAAAGATATTGGAGCAGATGCCAAGATCGCTGTTTCTTCATCACTTAATTTAGACCTTACTGTTAACCCGGATTTTTCGCAGGTGGAAGTGGATAAACAGGTAACTAACCTTGACCGTTTTGAATTATTCTTTCCGGAAAAAAGACAATTCTTTTTAGAGAATGCTGACCTGTTTGCCAATTTTGGATATACCAATATCCGCCCTTTCTTTTCCCGCCGTATTGGTTTGGGCGTACCCATTAGTTATGGTGCAAGGCTCAGCGGCAGCCTGAATAAAAATTGGCGTATAGGCGTAATGGATATGAAGACTAAAAGTGTAAACGAAACAGGGTTGCCCTCTCAAAACTTTACAGTGATTGCATTGCAGAGAAGACTGTTTGCAAGGTCTAATATCCGGCTGATGTTTGTGAATAAGCAATCTGTAAATTATGAACCCCGCCAGGATACCACCAAACCATCGTATTCATTATTCAATCGTAATATTGGTGTGGAATATAACCTTGCCTCTGCCAGCAATTCATTTACAGGGAAGGCAATGCTGATAAAATCTTTCAGCCCCGGCGTAAAGTCGGGAGACTGGGTGCATGCCGCCAACCTTCAATACACGGATAAAAAATGGTTACTGGGATGGCAGCATGAGTATGTGGGCAACAACTACAATGCTGAAGTTGGATATGTGCCCCGGAATAATTACATCAAAATAAATCCACAATTTGGATATACTTTTTTCCCAAAAAAAGGAAAGGTGTTAAGTCATGGGCCATTGATCAGTTCCACTTATTATTTCAACAAAGATTTTTACCAAACGGATAATGAAACTTTTTTGGATTATAAGATCAGCTTACGCAACCAGGCTACTTTTGATGCATGGGTAGCGCATGATTATGTGGAGCTGCTAAAACCATTTGACCCAACAGTTTCAGGAAAAGATACTTTGGCAACGGGTACCAAACATAGCTGGAATGCATGGGGCACCGTGTTTGCCTCCAAGCCGCAAAAATTATTTACTTACGGATTCAGTACCAGGTATGGCGGATATTATGCCAATGGCAGCAGGCTCAATTTAACTGCAGATCTCGGCTATCGTTTTCAGCCGCATGTAAATATTACTTTAAGCACCAGTTATAATCACATTGATCTGCCAAAGCCCTGGGGCGTTACCAACTTCTGGCTCATAGGTCCCAGGGTTGATGTAACGCTAACCAATACCTTTTTTTTGACTGCCTTTATTCAATACAATGATCAGCAAAAGAACCTGAATGTAAATACAAGATTGCAATGGCGCTATAAACCTGCCAGCGATTTTTTTATTGTATACACAGATAATTATTACAGTTCGCCGCTGTATGTACGTAACAGGGCAGTGGTACTCAAGTTTACTTACTGGTGGGGGATATAATAAAAAAACAGGAAGGGGATTATACAATACTATTTTAATGATTATGCTTAAAGTTATACCGCTTTCTTAAACAAAAGCGTAAAACATGTTCCTTCGCCTTCTTTTGATTCTACCGTTACTCCAACATGATTGGAGAGGAGAATTTCATGAGTTGCCGACAGCCCAAGACCAATACCGCCGGGCTTATTGGTAAAGTAGGGCTTGAAAATATTTTTTAAATTTTCCCTGCTGATTCCGCAACCATTGTCTGCAATACGGAGAATAAATAAGGTGCTGTCTGATTTTGTAACCAGGTTCAGCACCCCATTGTGGAAAGGCATTGCGTCGATAGCATTAATAAAGATATTGGTTAAAGCGATTTTCATTTCTGATTTATTCATTGCCACCTGGCAGCCTTGTACAGCATATTCTCTACTGACTGAAATATTTTTAAGAGCGATCCTGTCACAGGCCATTGCCAGTACTTCATCAAGCAACTGGTGAATAGAATAGTTGCCGGTATTAGCATGATCTAACTGACGGTTTTTAAGCACCTCATTCAGCATCTCATTAATTCTCTGGGAGCTCCTGTTAATAATATCAAGATATATTTTTAGCTTATCATCATGTACTTCGCTTTGCAGCATTTGAATGGATAAATTAATATTCGTCAAAGGATTCCTTATTTCATGCGCCAGCGCCTTGGTAAATTTGTCTGTATCATTTTTCAATATTTTTTCTGCTGTTTCGGTTTGGGAATAAATATTTTTATCAGCAGTATTTTGCTTAATATGAGATTCTGGATTGGGCGATAGCAAGTATTTAAGCTCTTCTGTATTTTTAAAGATTGCCAGGGAGTTCATGCCGCTGAGATTTAATTTCCGTAAAGTGAAGTTGCATAATTTTATTGCAATAACTGTTACACGATTTTATAAAATAGTTATATCATTCACACATTTTATTTTTAACTAACTGTTATTCAGTTTCTATCACTAATGGCAATATCACCTTCAATTGAAATCCTTTGCCCGGGGTGGATTCAATTGCTGCTTTTCCATTACACAATTCAGCCCTGCCTATTATATTCTTCAGGCCTACTCCATTTATTTTATCAGCAGTATTAAAGCCTATACCATTATCAGTAATCAGCAGTATTATTTCATCTTTGTTTTTGCTGATTTTGATGGAAGCTTTTGTAGCCTGGGAGTGTTTAACAATATTATTTGTTTGCTCTTGTACAATCCTGAAAATATTCCGTTCTATTTTATCATTCAGCATTTCTTCATTAATGCGTTCTGTGATAAAATTTATCTTTAGCGGATGTACTTTTTTCAGTTCTGCTATTAAATTTTTTATATTATCAGTTAATCCTGCAAAATGTTTATCCGGTATTACCAAATGCTTGGAAATCTTTCTTATTTCATCCATAGCATTCTGCAGCAGGTTGCAGGAATCCTTAAGATATATTTGTTTAATTTTTTTATCTTTTTGTGCCATTAAAAGATACATTTTGGCAACAGACAAAAGCTGGTTGATATTTTCGTGGAGTTCCCGTCCAATAGCGGTACGTTCATTTTCCTGGGCCGTTAGTATTGCTTCGGTAATCTCTTTTTGTTTTTGTAACCTTTCCTTTGCCAGTTTGCCTTCCAGTAATTTTCTTTCGGTAATGTCCTGCGTGGCACCAATCATTCTGCTGGGCAAACCACCTGAATAAATAACATAACCCCGGTCATGAACAAAAGCAAACTCTCCATTTGTTTTTCTGAACCTGTATTCATCTTCCCAGATACTTTCAGTTCCCTCATCGATTATTTTATTCAAACCTGTAAGTATACGTTCTTTATCATCCGGATGAATGCAGCTTTCCCAAAAAGTTTGAGGTATAAGTAAATTCTCTATGGGGTAACCAAATACTTTTTTATGGCCACCATCTATCCAAAATATTTGCTTGTTTTCGAGGTCCCATTCCCAGAGGCAATCGTTGGTAACTTCAGTAACAAATTTGTAGAGTTCGTTCAGCGTTCTTAATTGCAGTTCAGTGGTTGTCTTTTGAGAAGGACGGCTGCAACTCTTAAAAGATACAGATAGTGTATCGTTATTATGATAGGTAATTACATCAAACCATGATCCCATTTCTGCCCAGTATTCCTGAAAGTGAACTGGAATATCCTGCAGGAAAGCTTTTTGATAAACATTATAAAAATTTAAAGGGATGATTGCTGCAAATTCTTTCCAAATATTTTTACCTACAATATCTTTAGCTTTCACTCCCAGTAACTTTTCTGAAGCTTTATTCCAGTAGCTTACTGTCCATTTACGGTCTACCCTAAAAAATCCATTGAGAATGGTTTCACTGATAGGTGGTGCCGGATATCCGTGGCTGTTAGTGATGCTCTTAATGCTGTTAATTGGTGAGGGGCCACTTACAGTCATGTTCCTGTCCTGTAAGAATATTTTACTTTCTTTGAAAGGTTTTGCTTTCATGTAATAAATTTTTATTCATACCCGCTCTTGATAATTGTCAGGATCATTTTAAATCTTCCGTTTGGTTTTATAAAATTTGCTACGTGTGCAGGTATGATAATCCCCTGGCCCGATTCAAGGATAGTGGATACTTTATCAATAACGATTTCTGCCTTTCCTTCAATGATCTGTGCAAAAGTGTCAAACGGAGAAGTCTTCTCTGTCAGCCCTTCACCACTGTCAAAAGACATCACACTAATGTTGCCGGTAGACTTACGGATAATTGTTTTAGTTACTACCGCATTAGCCATGTACTCAATTATTTCAACAATAATATGAGCACTTGATTTCTCCAGTTCTTTCTCTTGTAATTTTCCGTTTTTCATTTTTTTATTTATATTATTAATTGAAAAAGTTCACCAAAGGCAGTTTTTTAAAAGCAATGCCTCATTTATTTTTTTGTCTTATACTTTTAATGATGAATAACATGCGGCAGATCTGTACGGTGGATGCTGCCTGCCATGTGTAAATTTTTGAAACAGATAAGTATAACACAAAGATGTGGTTCTTTTTCCATTAGCGCTTACATAAACCTGCAAATAAATATATCATTCATACTTTGTTAAAAAGTGCAGGTTTTACAGTGCAGAAAAATATACTGAATGAAAGTTTATGCAAAAAAATTCAGACAAAAAAGTACCTAAACTAAAAATTGTTTTAATGCTATGTAAAGTTGAGATTTTTAATGCTGTAAATTGTTGTATGATTAAAAGAATGAATTGCATAATTCACACATTTTCCAGCATGGATCGTCTCTTATCTTTAAGCTTTTTAAAATAGGAAGGGGTAAGGCCGGTTACTTTTTTAAACTGGGTAGAAAGGTGCGATACACTGCTGTAATGCATCTGGTAAGCTATTTCTGTAAGACTGAACTCGTCATAAACCAGCAGTTCTTTTACCCGTTCTATTTTATGGGCAATAAGATATTTTTCTATCGTAGTGCCTTGTACTTCTGAAAATAAGTTGGCCAGGTAGGTATAATCATGGTTTAACTTCTGGCTTAAGTACTCGGAGAATTTTAATACTATTGGTTCTTCTGAATAATGTACCAGTTCTACAATCACATTTTTTATCTTCTGTATTAAAATACTCTTCTTATCATCCATTAACTCAAGACCTGATTTGTGCAATGCTGCTTTAAACAAATCATGCTGTGTTGCTGAAATGTTTTCCATTATGTGTGCCTCACCTAATTCCACTACTGTATAATGTAACCCTAATTTTGTAAGTTCATCCCTCACTACCATTTTGCAGCGGATGCATACCATATTTTTGATGTATAATTTCAACAGACTTATCTTTATAATACCTGCCGCTATTAAATATACGCTAAATATTTCCTATTTTATAATTCCGGGAAAGGGGGCTTCAACGAATACAAATCAACTGCTGTGTATAGTTTATTGAGTCACAATTTAAGCCCGGCAAATTAATGATTTGACCAATGTGTGAATTTTGAAACTTTTTTCAAAAATTGTATAAAAATGGGACAATAAGAAATAAAATTGTTCCGGCAGATTTTATAAAGATCAAAGCGAAAACTGCATTTTAGAAATAAGTGTGTAAACGGCTATAAACAAAAATGTTGCTTTGAGAATCATGTATTTGCGCTGCATTATCAAAAAACATCCTTATTTTTAAGAGCTTAAAATATTGAATCATATTCTTCATCAAATAATTAATGAACTTTAAAAGGACCTGGTTAAAAAAATCAAAATATTTATGTCTGCTATCAATTAAACACACCAAAACATCATATTTATAACCATTGTAATTAATAGAAAATGAAACAAATTTCAGCATCATCCAGGAGAAGTTTTATTAAAAAGTTAACCGCTACTTCGGCTGCTGTAGCGGTGGGCGCTCATGTTTTTGCAAACGAAAACAAATCCACTTACATTGAAAAGCTGAAACGAACACCCGCCAGCCCCAATGATAAGATCAATATTGCATTGATTGGCGCAGGCGGTATGGGTACACAGGATGTGATAACAGCGCTGAAAGTACCCAATATAAAAATAGTAGCTGCATGCGATCTGTATGATGGCCGTTTAAAAGATGCTAAAACAAAGTGGGGTGCCGATATTTTTACCACCCGTCATTACAAAGAAATATTAAACCGCAAAGATGTGGATGCAGTAATTGTGGCTACACCAGATCACTGGCATCAGCAAATATCTATTGATGCTATGAAGGCAGGCAAAAATGTGTATTGCGAAAAGCCAATGGTGCATGCTATTACCGAAGGACCAGCAGTGATCAGGGCGCAAAAGGAAACCGGCAAAGTGTTCCAGGTAGGCAGCCAGGGCGTTTCTTCTCTCGGCAATGAAAAAGCAAAACAATTATTAAAAGACGGGGCCATCGGGCAATTAAATTATGCCGAAGGTTTTTGGGCAAGGCATTCTCCCACAGGTGCCTGGCAATATCCAATTCCTGCCGACGGAAATCCCGAAACAGTGGATTGGGAAACTTATATCAGCAATACCACCAAACGGCCATTTGATGCCACCCGTTTTTTCAGGTGGAGAAATTACCGTGATTATGGTACGGGCATGTCTGGCGATTTGTTTGTTCATCTTTTTTCCAGTTTGCATTTTATTACCAATTCATTTGGTCCCAATAAAGTGTATGCAGCCGGCGGCCTGCGCTACTGGAAAGATGGACGTGAAGTGCCCGATGTGTTATTAGGCACATTTGATTATCCTGAAGCCTCAGCTCACCCGCCTTTCAATCTTTCCCTGCGTTGCAATTTTGTGGATGGTACCAGCGGCACCACCTATTTAAAACTGGTAGGCAGTGAGGGTTCCATGGATATTACCTGGGAAAGTGTAACACTCAAAAGAAATAAGACCACCGAATCGGATGATCCATTTTTTATTGAGCAAATGAAAAAAGCAGGTACTCCTGTAAGTGACCGTAAAAGAATTTTAGCCCCGGAAGAATATACATTCGCTGCAGAAAAAGATTATCTCGGTGGGCCTTACGATCATTTTGTAAATTTCTTTAACGCCATCCGCAATGGCGGAACGGTAACAGAAGATGCAGTGTTTGGATACCGGGCTGCAGCGCCTGCATTACTATGCAACGACAGTTATAACCAGGATACCGCTATTTTATGGAACCCCGAAGCTATGCAATTAGTAAAAAAATAAAATAATCATTTTGAAAAAATATCTTTTAAAAACAACATGCGTCATTGTAGCAATTATCGCATGTATTTCACTCAGCTTTACTAATAAAAAAATGAACAGCAGACAGGAAAAATGGATCAGCCTTTTTGATGGCAAAACTTTAAATGGCTGGCATGGTTTTAATAAAACAGGCCCCATACAAAACTGGGCTATTGAAGACGGAGCAATGGTATGCCTGGGTGCAGCTGCAGATGCACATGGTGGCGATATTGTAACAGACACTGCTTATGAAAATTTTGAACTGAAATGGGAATGGAAGATCACAAAGGAAGGCAACAGTGGTGTGATGTATCATGTGATAGAAGATGCTAAATACTCAGCGCCTTACCAAACAGGGCCCGAGTATCAAATGATAGATGATATGGGCTTTCCTGAAAAGCTGGAAGAATGGCAAAAGACCGGAGCCGATTATGCCATGAATTTGCCAAATGAAAAGAAAAAATTAAAACCCGTGGGCGAATGGAATACCAGCAAAATTGTTTTCAATAAGGGTCATGTGGAGCATTGGTTAAATGATGCAAAGATTGTGGAGTTTCAGGCATGGGATGCTGAATGGACAAAGAAAAAAGCGGAAGGGAAATGGAAAGGATATCCTGATTATGGCTTAGCAAAAACAGGACTGATCGCTTTGCAGGATCATGGTCATAAAGCCTATTTTAAAAATATTATGATCAAAATATTGTAGCTGTTTGCTTTAAATAACAAAGCCGCTTCATCAATTAATGAGGCGGCTTTGTTAATGCATTATTAATTTCTAATTGACTATTCGTCATTTGGGAATGACTATACATTTATCAATTCATTTGGGTTTTCTCACAACCCCGTCAGCGGTTAAATAAAAAATTCACGTTTATTTTTAAGACCCCTTAGCAACCCCGACGGGGCTAAAAGCCGCCGTCGGGGTTGACTAAATCCAAATAGCGGATATCTAAAATCCGCAAGCCTTAAAACAATTCATAAATCTACCTTAGCTTTTGGATATG
>JAYVLZ010000404.1:0-5407 GCA_043759175.1 Chitinophagaceae bacterium
TTTTGGTAAATCAATTATCAATATATTGCCATCTTTTTAACTTTAACGTTACCACATATAAATTATTTTGCTGATGCTGACAGCCCGGAACATTACAAAAAATTATGGCAGTTTACAAGTGTTGCGTTCTGTAGATTTTGACATTAGTAAAGGTGAGATCGTCTGCATTGTTGGATCATCTGGTGCAGGAAAAAGCACGCTGCTGCACATTCTTGGTACATTGGACACCCCGGATAGTGGCACCGTGACCCTGGAAGGAAAACAAATTGACTCACTTAAAGGCAATAAATTAGCGGCATTCAGAAATAAACATATTGGCTTTGTTTTTCAGTTTCATCACCTGCTTCCTGAGTTTACTGCTGTGGAAAATGTTTGTATCCCGGGGTGGATTGCCGGTGGAAAAAAAAAGGAGATAAATGAAAGGGCTATCAGCATTTTAAGCAGTTTGGGCCTCGGAGACAGGCTTCAAAACAAACCGCAGCAACTTTCAGGTGGGGAACAGCAGCGGGTGGCTGTGGCAAGAGCCTTGATCAATAATCCTTCCATTATAATGGCAGATGAGCCTACTGGAAATTTAGACAGTGCCCGGGCAAAAGAACTGCACCAGTTATTTATTGATCTGAGAAACCAATTTAATCAAACATTTTTAATAGTAACCCATAATGAAGAACTGGCACAAATGAGCGACCGGGTAGTACATATGAAAGATGGAAAGATAATTTAGAAATGTGCAAATGGCTCAATGTGCAAATATGCAAATAGCTCAATGTGAAAATAACTCAACTACTCAATCTGCACATTTGCACATCTGCACATTTGCAAATTAATTCTTCACCCTCGGCCTCCACGGAATCTCTTCCACATTCAGCAGATGCCCAATGTGCCTTGATAATACAAACAGGTAATCACTCAGCCGGTTGATGTATTTAATTACCAGTGGTTCTACAAATAATTCATGCTCCTGCATATTTACACACAATCTTTCTGCACGCCTGCAAACGCACCGGGCTACATGTGTGGTGGAAACAGCGGGATGACCACCCGGTAAAATAAAGGATTTCATTGCAGGTAATACTTCATTCATTTTATCAATTTCTTTTTCCAGTAGTTCAACATCTTTCTCTTTTAGGTCAGGTATTTTCATCAGCGGTTCTTTGTCTGGATCACAGGCTAAAGAAGAACCCACGGTGAATAAACGGTCCTGTATTTCTTTTAAAATAATTTTACTGTTGCTATCGCTGATCAAATCACTTACCAGGCCAATATAAGAATTCAATTCATCAATGGTACCATAGCTTTCAATGCGTAAATGGCTTTTGGGAACTTTGGTGCCGCCAATAAGGCTGGTCTTGCCGAGGTCGCCGGTTTTGGTATATATCTTAAATGCCATGATTTATTTTACTTGAAAAATATTATTGTACCAACACCATACTTGCGATTAAGTTTACCGGGCTGCAAATTTTATTTATACAGGTTGTGCAATGGTGGCGGGATTAGCATTTATTTTATCTGTTTCCACCATGCCGTCTTTCAGCCGTATGATCCTGTGGGCAAAATGAGAAATATCCTCTTCATGCGTTACCAGTATTACTGTATTGCCATCATCATGTATTTTACCTAAAATGTCCATGATCTCGTAAGATGTTTTTGAATCAAGATTGCCGGTAGGTTCATCTGCTAAAATGATAGATGGATTATTGATGAGTGCCCTTGCAATCGCTACTCTTTGGCACTGCCCGCCGCTTAGCTCATTTGGCTTATGATGACTCCTGTCTTCCAGTTTCACTTTGCTCAATACATCCATTGCTCTCTCCGCTCTTTCTTTTTTATTGATGCCGCTGTATATTAATGGCAAGGCTACATTTTCTAAGGCTGTAAGCCTGGGTAACAAATTGAACTGCTGAAATACAAAACCAATTTCGATATTTCTTACTTCTGCAAGATCATTATCCTGCATGCGGCTTACATCTTTTCCGTTCAAATAATAACTGCCCCTTGTGGGAGAATCCAGGCAACCTAAAATATTCATTAAGGTTGATTTTCCAGAACCGCTGGGCCCCATCAAAGCAACATATTCATTTTTAAAAATATAAAGGTTAATGCTTTTTAATACCTGCAGTTCCTGCTTACCAAGATAATAACTTTTACAGATGTTTTCCAGATGAATAATTGCTTGCATGTTTGTGTATAGTTTTGCCAGGTTAGTCTTTGTTGCAAATAAAATTATTTGTTTTGATTTTTAATTTAATTTTTCTTAATCACCTTGGGCACCTTAAAGAAAACACCATCTTGTACGGGTGCATTTTTTAATCCTTCTGTTCTTTCAATACTTCCTTTTACTTCATCTTCTCTCAATATATTTATATTGTCACTCATATGCAGCAATGGTTTCACACCGGTTGTATCCAGTTCATTCAGCTTCTCTACAAACTGTATCATTTTTTGCAGGTCGGCCTTGATGGATTCTTTTTGTGTATCGTTAAACCGGAGCCTGGACAGGTTAGCCAGTTTTTCTACCAGTGCATTGTTTACTTCCATCAAACAAAAATAAAGTTTTAGTAACAGATGAAAACATTAAATGGATAAATGGCTTTCATTGAGAAAATTTTTCTTTAAGATGAGTGAAATATTAACTGTGAGCTAAGAGCCATGAGCTGAGAGCTTTGAGCTATGAGCTATGAGCTACGAGCCAGGGCACTCAAACTTCATCTCGCCTTAGGCGAGACAAACTTCAAACTTCAAACTTTTCCTATCTTCGCCGGCTTATGAGCAGTAAAAAAGAAATTGTAATGAGTGGCATTCGCCCCACAGGCTTTTTACACCTGGGTAATTATGTTGGCGCCATCAGGAATTATGTAAAAATGCAGGATGATTTTGAATGTTTTTTTATGGTGGCAGATCTGCATTCTCTTACCACACACCCGGATACGAAAGACCTGAAAACGAATGTGCACCGGGTTTTGGCAGAAAACATCGCCTGTGGATTAGACCCGGATAAAGTAGCATTGTATTGCCAGAGTCATGTATATGAAACATCAGAGTTGTATTTGTACCTGAACATGCTTGCTTACACGGGAGAACTGGAAAAAACAGTAACATTCAAAGAAAAAATAAGACAACACCCCGATAATGTAAATGCCGGTTTGTTAACTTACCCGGTGTTGCAAACTGCAGATATTATTTTGCACAGGGCCAAATATGTTCCGGTAGGTAAAGACCAGGAGCAGCACCTGGAAATGGCAAGGAATCTTGTAAAGCGGTTCAACTACCGTTATGGAGAAGTGTTCCCGGAACCACAGGCATTTAATTACAATGCAGAATTGGTAAAAGTTCCGGGTTTAGATGGTTCAGGCAAAATGAGCAAGAGTGAAAACCAGATGGCAACATTGTACCTGGCAGATGATGATGATATGATCCGCAAAAAAGTAATGAAAGCTAAAACGGACACCGGTCCAGTGGAAGCCAATTCAGTAAAGCCTGACTACATTGAAAATATTTTCAACCTGATGAAATTAGTAAGCAGCCAGCAAGTGATTGATAAATGGGAATCGGATTATAACAGTTGTAGTATCAGATATGGCGATATGAAAAAACAGATAGCAGAAGATATGGTGAATTTCATTTCCCCTATCAGGAATAAAGCGGATGCTATTTTGAATGATGAAAAATACCTGAACGATGTGATGGAAAAAGGAGCTGCAAAAGCAAGGAGAAGCGCAGGAGCTACCATGCAACTCGTGAGGCAGGCAATTGGCTTAAATTACTAACCTTGTTTACGAAAGACAAGACAGCAGCTTATTATTATTTGTGAAGTATCAAAGATTGTATATTTTCAATTTTTTAAAATAAAAAACACACTTCCATTTTTTTAATCTTTAAAATTCCTCCGCTAACCAGCGGAGATAGGTATGGCAAAAACTAAAAAACCAAAACATATAGCTGTAGCTGGAAATATCGGTGCAGGAAAAACTACTTTAACAGAAATGCTGGCCAAGCATTATAAATGGATACCTCAATTTGAAGATGTAGATCATAATCCTTACCTGAATGATTTTTATGAAGATATGCCCCGGTGGAGTTTTAATCTGCAGATATATTTTTTGAACAGCCGTTTAAACCAGTTGTTAGAAATACAACGGGGTACAGAAACGGTGATTCAGGACAGAACGATTTATGAAGATGCCAACATATTTGCTCCCAACCTGCACGACATGGGCCTGATGCCTAAAAGAGACTTTGATAATTACTATTTATTTTTTGAAACCCTTAAGACAATGGTTCAACCACCGGATTTGCTGATCTATTTAAAAGCTTCTGTTCCAACTTTGGTAGCACAAATTCAAAAAAGAGGAAGAGAGTATGAAGAAAATATCAGGCTGGATTATTTAAAGAAACTCAACGACTATTATAATAATTTTATTGAGAGCTACAAGGAAGGCCCATTGTTGATAATAAATGCAGACAGTAATAAGTTTGCTGAAAATGAAGAACACCTTGGGCAGATCATTACCAAAATTGATTCGATGTTATTTGGATTATTTTAGTAAGATTATTTTCAAACTTTCCGAAAATTTGTAACTAATCTATTAATTGATTTTTCATTGCATAGAATACGAGTCCCACAGAATTCTTTACACCAAAACGCTCCATTAACCGGTCTTTTATAGCTTCTACTGTTCTTGCACTAATATCCATTTTTTGTGCAATTTCTGCAGCGGTAAATTCCATGCACACCAATGTGAGTACTTCTTTTTCTCTGTCATTCACAACTATTTCATTGGTTAATGAGGGGTTGGATTTTTGTCTGCCGTAATTCTTTTTTATCAGTACTTTATTTACAAACGGGTTTAAATAAAATCCTGATCTTACCACATCCATTACTGCTTTTCTTATTTCTGAAGGCTCTGTGCTTTTAAGCAAATAGCCAGCTGCACCGCAGTCCATCAGGTGCCCTACAAATCTTTCATCTTCATACATGGTGAGTATGATCACTCTTATTTTGGGATATTCTTTTACAATTTGTTTAGTGGTATCAATGCCATCTTTCACCGGCATTTTCAGGTCGCAAAGAACCACATCTGGTTCATCTTCTTTTATCTTGTTTAAAAGTTCTTCACCATTTTCCGCCTCAAAAATAAATTTAATATTTGTATAGGGCCTCATAGAAAGAATTACTCCTTTCCTGAAAATTTGGTGGTCGTCTGCAATGGCTACTCTTATTTGATCCATAGTTTAATTCCGGTAAAACAAATGTAATACAAAGAAGTGGCTTATTACTGCTTTATGAACAGTTACTGGAGCTTTAATTTAAATCTAAAATCCGCAAGCTAAAAAAGGCCATAAGCCTAAAACCCCTGTCACAATAAAGTTTCAGGGGTTTACAGCGTTTTTAGTTATTCACTTGTCT
>JAYVLZ010000405.1:0-6408 GCA_043759175.1 Chitinophagaceae bacterium
ATTTTAATGTTTTTGCAGTAGGTACGCTTACCTCTGTTACTAATTTCAGATTATACCTGAAAGATGTGCCACCTGGTACTACTACTTTTACACCTGGCATTTACAGTACAGCAGGCTATACATTAGTATATAATGGAACGTTTAATGCCCCTGGAACAGGCTGGACAGGAGTAGATCTTACTACAAGTTTTACCAGGACAGCCGGCAACAACCTTCAACTCCTTATTGAACGGTTTGACAACCTAAGTCATGGTTCTTATTCATTTTATTCAGCGAGAGGAAATAGTACAGATTTAACTCTCCAAACCAGCAGAAGAATTAATACCACTACGCTGCCTGTTTCAGGTTCCACAACTTTATCTCCTGCATCAAATTTCAGGGCTCAGATTCAATTAAGACATATGAACCCTAACGATGCAGCCATTTCTGCTGTATATACTTTAGGCAAATTACCGATACCTTATACAGTACCACATACAATTTCAGCCAACATCATTAACAATGGACTTAATACATTGACTAACCTGGATGTTACTTTAAACATTACAGGTGCCAATACTTTTACAAATGTTCAAACTATTGCATCTTTAGCGCCTGGCGCCTCCACCAAAGTAACCTTTTCAGGTTTTACTCCAACTGTTTCGGGTTTCAATAATGTTACGATTTCAGTACCTGCTGATGATTTTAATGGAGACAATAATTTTACTGTTTCGCAGGAAGTATCTAATAATGCATATAGTTATGCTTACGGAACCACATCAACTGGTGCAGCAGGATTAAATGGAAATACTATTGATATGGTTGTTAAATTTACCAGCAATACACCAGCCACCATTAACCAGGTAGGCGTTAATTTCGGTGCAGGTGGCCAGCCATTTAAAATAGGGATATGGGATAAATCAGGTGCAGGTGTTCCGGGCAATTTGCTTTGGGAGTCTGAAACTAAATTGAGCAGTCAAGGAGTGTTTACTTTACCAGTAAACCCTAACATTGTCGTAACAGATACATTTTATGTAGGAGTCAGGCAATTGGACATTGCCAATATTCAATTCTCTTATCAAGGCGAAACTCCTGTACGGCTAAATACTTTTTTCCTGGCTATTCCCAGCGGAAGCACCACCTGGTCAGATTTTGCACCTAATAATCCGTTCAGATTTATGATTGAACCAAGGCTTTCTATTGCAAATGATGTGGGTATATCACAAATTAGCGACCCCATATCTACAACTTCAATAGATAATTGTGGTATTGTACCGCAGGCAACAGTTACTAACTTTGGAAGCAGTAATCAAACCACGCCATTCAATGTTACTTTTTTAATCAAACAATCAGGCAATACTGTTTATACTGACACAAAACCCATCAGTCTTTTATCGGGTGAATCACAAAATCTTTATTTTAGTCCAGTTACAGGATCAGTATCCGGCGCCGATTCATCTTTTGTGTTTACCAGCCTGGCTATTGACGGCGCAAGGAACAATGATACTGTTGTAAATAAATTTACTACCAGCAATTACAGTTATGCAGTTGCCTCTGTGCCAAGTGGTAACTATGCATTTGCCAATTCTACTGTTTGCGCCAGCCCTTCTGCTTTTCAACCAACTTATAACTGGATCACAGAAACTACTAATGAAATTAATTGGGCTTCAAATGGCGATGACAGTGTTTTAGCCACCCCCGTTTCACTACCATTTACTTTCAAATTTTTTGGCATTGATTATACCCAATTTTGGATCAGCAGTAATGGTTGGATAAGTTTTACAAACCCTGCAATGCTGAGCAAAGCTGTTACAAGAACAGCAGCAGCTATACCGGTTGCCGGCGGTATAGAAAATTACATAGCAGGTGCATTGGCCAACCTTGATATGACCAATGCAACTTATTCGGATGCTCACACTTATTATGGAGGCAACGCCACCCAGTTTGTAATTACTTTTAATCATGCTCATTTGTTTGGCTCCGCCAATGACTTTATTACTTTCCAGATAATATTGAAATCTGATGGTAATATTTTTGTTCAATACAATGATGCAGCAACAGCTTCACCGCTTCCAACTAATTTACTAAATGCATGCACGGTGGGGATTGAAAACAGCAATGGTACCCAGGGGATATTGTATAGAAGAAATGGAAATGGCGGACCAATGTTTGGTTCACCACTTGCGTTGCAATACAGACCTGAAACTACCACACCGGTTACTTTACTAAATTTCTCAGTTCAGAGAATTAAGAAGATCAACAAAATCTCCTGGAGCACCAGCCAGGAAATAAACAGCAAAATCTTTATTATTGAACGCAGTAATAATGGCAGTAACTTTTCAGCAATAGGGCAGATTGCTGCAACCGGAAACAGCAACACCACTATTAATTATTCATTTACTGACAATGCTCCTGCAAAGGGAATTAACTATTATCGTTTAAAGCAGGTTGATATTGATAACACCGTAAAATACAGCCCTATCAGGAATGTAAGAAATGAAGGAACTGCTGATATTGCTGTTTACCCAAATCCTGTTAAGGACATAATAAAGATTGATATCACTTCCGATAAAGCGGATAAAGCAAGCATCAGTATTACTGATATAAGCGGCAAATTGGTTTATTCTAAAACCAGTATTGATATTACACAAGGGCTGAACAATCCAGTCATCAACAGCTCCAACCTGAAAGCAGGAACATATATCATCAAAATACAATTGAGTGATGATGTGGTGGTAAAAAAATTCAATAAACTCTAAAAAATAATTGTAGTAAAAAAAGCTGTCTTCTAATGGGACAGCTTTTTTATTTACTTTCGAAGCAATTTATTCCTAAAACAAAGAGAGCAGTATTAATTTACTGCTCTCTTTAATATTTTAAACAATACCGGTGTTTTATTTTTTCTTTAAAGAATTTAAATAATGCTCTAATGCACTTACCATACTTGGTGCAAGGGGTTGTGGGGCTTTAATATCCAAAGTAAGACCGGCTTCTTCAACTGCTTTAAAAGTGTTTGCACCAAATGCTCCAATCCTTGTTCCGTTCTGTTTAAATTTTGGGAAATTTTCTATCAGGCTTTTAACGCCGCCCGGTGTAAAGAAACAGATCACATCAAAATTCTTAGACATTACTTCAGTCACATCATTGCTGATGATCTTGTAAAGTACCGGAGTGGCATATTCGCAATTGTGAACTTTTAGCCAGTTGGTTATTTCGCTATCGAAAGACTGAGAGCAGGGGTACAAAAACTTCTCATTATCCTTATGCTTATTGATTACATCAAACAGGCTTTTATTGGTACCATCGGCACCATAAAAAACTTTCCGTTTTCGGTAGAGAATAAATTTCTGCAGATATAGTGCTACTGCTTCTGTGATACAAAAATATTTAGTATCCTGGGAAACATTCAATTTCATCTCTTCACAAATACGGAAGAAATGATCGATGGCATTGCGGCTGGTAAAAATAATCGCCGTGTAGTTGGGGATTTCAATTTTCTGTTTCCGGAATTCTTTGGAAGGAATTGCTTCTACAACAATAAAGGGATGAAAATGAAGCTCAATGTTATGTTTTTTCGCCAGATCAAAATAAGGTGATTTATCACCTTCTGGCTTTGGTTGTGTGATGAGTACTTTCTTGACCATTGTGGCTTTTGATTCGATTATTTTTTCATCTGGCTTAACCATGCCGATAATTATTTTGCAAAGTTAGAGATTTTTATTTAATAAAATCATTACCCCCTTGTAAATCAGTAAAACCGGCAAAGCCTCAATGCCTGCTATATAAAGAAAAAAATGAAACCTGCTCACTTTTATCTGGCTGTGCAATAAGCTAAATGACCTTAAAAACCTTAAAAGAAACATGGTACCCACCATTAAAAGGGAAATTAGTATAGCGGTTTTTTTCAGAAAATCCGGAGAAAAAGCAATTACAATTACAATGGGGAGTAAAAGAATACCCAAAATCTTATTGATCAGAAATATGATGAATAAATAAGTATTTGCAGCTGCACTATAACCTGTTAACCAACCCGTAAATTTCATATTGATGTACTTCAGAAAATAGATGATTGCTATACTCACTGAACAAATTAACATTATAACTAAATTATCCTTTTGGTTAATCCAGTTAAAATACAAAAGGAGAAAATAAATGTAAATACCAGCAGTAAAAAAAAATAGTATATTAAAAAACATTGATGCCTGCTTAGCCTGCAGTAACTGATCTGTAAGCTGGCCCTGGCGGAGGGATGTATTAAAAAATACCCTGAATAGATTGAAAAAATAGCGGCTGAAAAAGAAACGTAAAAAAGAAAGAAAAATCACCAGTGCCAGCAAAAAATAAAAGATATTATCGCTGTTCAATTGAGTTCTCTCCTTGTTAATTGTTGTAACTGCCGTACCGGAAGCATTTAAAAAAGAACTCCTTTTAATGGCACTTTGTAGTTTATTATAATAATTTTCAGCAGCACTTAGTACCGTATCTTTTTTTATTGCTGCAACAGAATCTTTGGAAACGGCTGTTTGCAAAACCCCATTGCTATCTGTTGTGGTAGTAATAACTGAATCATTTTTAACTTCAGTTATTGAATCCTGAAATACCTGCGCAGATAACAATAATGAACAACCTGTAAATAATAAAAGGAAAAATACCTGCTTCAATCAGTATGGTTTATTTCGCAAAAATAAAGCTTATTTATGCTAGAAATAATTGATGTACCCAAAATGTATTTTAGATGCCCGTCGCAAATCAAAATTTACATCATCCCGTTTACCCACTGCAAAGCTCATATTCAGTAATCCAAATTTGGTTTCAAACAAAAGCCCCATACCCACGCTGATGAAAGTATTATTGGTATTGATATCCTGAAACTTGTTTTTAACCCAACCTGCATCTAAAAAAGTGAACAGGTAAGAATTCAATCCCACCAAATACCGGTACTCGGCTGTGAGTACGCCGTACCGGGTTGCATAGATACTCTCCTCATCAAAACCCCTCAGCAGTTTAAAACCGCCAATCTGAAACAATTCATTCCGGAACACACTCTGGCTGCTGAAAACACCTGCATTAAAAATGGTTTTTAATGTACTTCTTTTACCGGCTGGAAAATAATGTGCAGCAGTTAATTTAGCTCTTAGCTGATATGTCTTTAATTTAATGGAATCGTACAATGACTCATAATTAAATGAAGCATCTGAAACACTGAGTATATCATTATTCTTACGAATGGTTTTTATTCCGGCACTTGTTATCAATTGCAGTTCATTACCAGATCTTGGATTTAATCGATAGTTTGTATTATTCCATTCATAATCCAACCCAATATTTACAGAGCTTACATCAATATTGGGTGGCAGTTGTTTTGTGATCTTAATTTGATTGGTATCAACCCCAGACCCTAACAGGGTGGTACTTTGGTTTTGTAAAAAGAGTTTGCCTGATTGGTTGGCAGATAACACGTACTGGATACCAAGCTGTGCGTTTAGCTGCAGGAAAGTAGAATCCTTTTTAAATAATCCAAATGAGAAATCGATACCAAAAGCTGATTTAAAAATGTATGGATGCTGGTAGCCAATATTCAGCCTGGGAGATTGTAACTGCAGTTGTTGCCAGTTTAATAAAATAGTCTCCCCTTTACCAAGTGAATTTTTCAAATTAAGATTTACATCCCCGGTTAATTGCAGTTTATTTGTCTGATTGTTGGCAGGTAAAAAACCAACCAGGAAATTAACCTGGCTGCTTCTTTTGGGTTGCAGGTAAAGATTCAACACTGAACCTGTTCCCAACATGAGCAGCTCTGATGGTTGTTGGCTCTGCACATAAGGCAATTCCAGTATTTTTTTATCAGCCTGCTCCAACCGCTCCCTGTTATAAATGCTTCCATTCGCTATGCCCAGGTATCGCTGAAGAAAATGATTTGCAATTTTTACTTTGCCAATTACACGGATACTGTCGATATGATAGAGTGGCCCCCTGTTAACCTTTAATGTTCCCTCAATAGTTTGGTCCTGCAGTTTCAGGCTGTCTAAATATACACTTGCAAAAGGAAATCCGTTTTTCTCATAATAATTTAATATCCGTTCTTTGATTTGTTGTACCGCTGCAAAATCAACCTGTTTGTTGTTGAATTTTTTTTCAATAAAACCACTTTCCTCAATTGCTCTTTTTTCAATACTATCCGTTTTAAGCTTTATCCAGTTTTGCTGCTGACCCACATACAAACGTATTTGAACACTTGCTGAATCGATTAACATTTCATCTACAGATGCTGCTGCATACCCCTGCATATTAAGTTTGGGAACCAATTTATTTACATAATCTATACATAAAGGCTGGGTGGCAAAACTGGTTTGAAGATGCAGGGCATCGGGGTTAAAGGAACTATCTTTGTCCACATAGTGGATGATAAGCCGGTATTGACTGGCAGCA
>JAYVLZ010000406.1:0-7663 GCA_043759175.1 Chitinophagaceae bacterium
TGATATTAATACCAACAACAATCCTGTTATTCTTAATGACGTATTCATGGTGAACATTTTTTATAATAAAAAAATCCCATGCAGGTAGTTTAATAAAAGGGCAAATTAAGCGCAGGTAAAAATGAATTCAGATAACAGAGGTTAAAATAATTATATGTGATTTTTTATAAATATTCAATTGCTGCCAAATTAGACAGAAATGATTTAATAGTTCTTAAAGAAAATGTAAAAGATATAATTGTTGATAAAGATTCAACTAAGGATGACAGTTATTACAACAAAGACAAAAATTTTTAACATTGAAAATGCAACAGACGGTTATGCCTCTGCCTGTAAAAGGTGCAATTATCTTTCAAATATTATCGCTGAAAGGAGTTATTGTACGGATGAAAAGGTAATTAAAAAAATTGGCCAGAGATAAAAATCTCCGGCCTTGCTTACCTCTGAAACCACAAGAAAAAAAGTTGAAAATATATTTATATAAAAATAGATTAATGATTAAATTACCAGCAGATTGATCAAAAGAAAATTGGACGTTAGTTGGGGGTTTTCATCAATATAGGAAGCTAAAAGGAGGTCTTATCAGGATGTAAATATAAAATATTTATTCGATTAATATAATTTTTTTTATCATAAGCTTTCTGCCCCTGATATTTCTGATTGTGCCAATTGATATACCTTTTCTTTTTTTCGGTCGTACCACCATTTGGGAGCTGTTTTTTTCATCATGGTATCAATACTACGCATGCCGAATAATTTCCAGGCACCAGATAATTTACCTCCGATGGTATCCTGCATTGCCCTCAAACTCATTGCAAAACCGCTGTTAATATACTCCATATGGTGCCAATAGCCGGCGGGCATAAATAAGGTGTCTCCATGTTCTAAAATAACTTCATATCCCTTTGCCAGCCTCACTGCCGGAAAATTTTCATAATCAAATTTTTGAGAATAGCCTGCAAAATTGGCCATACTCAACACTTCCCATGGCTTTCTGTAAAGCTTATACTGTTCTTCAAAAGGGAAAAGCAGCACTCTTTTCTTCCCCATAAACTGGGTATGCAAAATATGACTCATGTCAATGTCAAAGTGCATATGGGTAACTGAACCCTCCCCGCCAACAAAAAGCATCGGATAATTTTTTACAAACCCTTTCATCAATTGTTCAGGCCAGGTAAAATCTTGGGTAAGTTGTGGGGCATGCTGAAATATATTAAACAGGAATATCCTTAATTCAAGCGGGCCTTTTTTTACCTGCTGCAGGTAGTCGCCGAATTTCATGTAGGCATCCGCTGTATTGATAGGAGTATAAGCATCGCTTTTGATATTATTGTAAACACCCACTTCTTTATTTCCTGCCACTTCAGTAAAATAATCCCAGTTCCACTTATTATACGCTGGCCATTGCTTTGCAAGATCTTTAATGATCAGCGGTTTTTTCTGATCGTAGTAATTTTTTTTAAAATCTTCCGCTGAGATGGTTGCCACCTTATCCACCTTTTGTAACTGCATAGCAAGTTAATTTGACAGCAAAAATACACATTAATATTTTTAGATGATTGCCGTTTGTCATCACAATACATTTAAGGAAAGCATAAAATAAAATATCTGTCAACGGTTTAAAAAACTAATAAGTGTTAGTTTTGCAAAAAGCAATCATTGCCCATGGCAAAAATCCTGACAGAAAAAAATACCTCTAAAAAAGAGGTGATCATACAACATGCTGCATCCCTTTTTAAATTAAAAAGTTATACCGCCTCTTCCATGAGGGAGCTGGCTGATATGGTGGGTGTAGAGGCGCCCAGTCTTTATAACCACATTGGTTCTAAAAGTGAATTGCTGCAGGCTATCTGTTTTAAAGTGGGCAATGAATTTATTGAACAAACAAGTGTTATTAAAAACGGGCCAGGCAACGTCACGGATAAAATCAGGGCCATTATTCGCTTTCATATTGAGATGATGCTGGATAATATGGATGAAGTTTATGTTGCCAATCATGAATGGAAGCATTTAGAAGAACCTTACTTAAGCGATTTCCTTGCTATCCGCCGCAATTATGAAAAAAGCCTGGTAAGCCTTGTTGAAATGGGCATTGAAAAAAAAGAGCTCAAACCAATTAATCCTTATGTGGCAGTATTAACCATACTTTCGGCTGTAAGAGGGCTGGAATTTTGGCAACGCAATAAAAAAAATATTCCTTCACAGGTTTTGGAAGATGACATGGTCGATCATTTATTAAACGGCATAGTCAGTTAAACTTATGGCAGTACATTTTCATCCGCTTACAATAAAAGAGATAAAAAAAGAAACCGAAGATTGTGTTACTATTTCCTTTGATGTACCCCAGGATTTAAAACAGTTTTTTGAATTTAGCCAGGGCCAGAACGTAACACTAAAAACCATTATTGGCGGTGAAGAAGTCAGGCGGTCTTACTCCATCTGCTCTGCTCCGCATGAAAACGAACTGAGGGTAGCAGTAAAAAAAGTAAATGATGGTAAATTCAGTTGCTTTGCTAATGAAGTGTTGAAAGAAGGAATGACAATTGATGTGCTTTCTCCAACGGGGAAATTCTATACTGAATTAAAAAAAGAAAATAAAAAAACCTATGTGGCTTTTGCAGCCGGCAGTGGTATTACACCTATTATCTCTATTATTAAAACAACACTGGTTACAGAACCCGAAAGCACATTCACGCTTGTGTATGCTAACCGGAGCCGCAGTTCTATTATTTTCTTTGAGGAACTGGAAGGGATCAAGAACAAATACCTGCAACGCTTTCAGTTCATCAATATTTTAAGCAGGGAGCGGACAGATGCAGACATCAGCTTTGGCAGGATCAATACAGAAAAGCTGAATAATCTTTCAAAACTGATCAACTATCAATTAACAGATGAATTTTTTATTTGCGGACCGGAAGAGATGATCTTTTGTATTAAAGATTACCTGTTGCAGCAACGTATTGATGAAAAGAAAATTCATTTTGAATTATTTGCAGCTGTAAAGAAAACAACAGTCAATCTTCAGCAACAGATTGAGCATGCCGATAAAACTGCCAGGAGTTTTGTGACGATAAAATTGGATGGCAGAAGCTTTGAGTTTGAAACCGGGTTTGATAATACCAGTATTTTAGATGCCGCTATTAAATCAGGTGCTGATCTCCCTTTTGCATGCAAAGCTGGTGTATGCTGCACCTGCAAGGCAAAACTAATAGAAGGTGAAGTAAATATGGATGTACATTGGGGCCTGGAAGAAGAAGAAGTAAAACAGAGATATATTCTTACCTGCCAGTCTCATCCGGTTACTGAAAAAGTAGTGATTGATTTTGATGCAAGGTAACCCCATCCCTGCTGGTTAGCGGGGGAGTTCAGAAGTTATTATTTATCGCTGCTGTTAATCAAAGATTTATTTGTTCTGAAACAGGTTCCTTTAAAAACCGCCGCTACATGATCATTTTGATTGGTGATGCTGATATGATACAACCCTGTTGATTTACCATTGTGCAGTTCTTTTGCTTCCGCAGTTAAAATATCTCCCACATGTACCGGTTTTAAAAAATTAATTGCTGTATCTAATGCGACAGATAATACATTTCTGTTATTACATGCAAACGCAAAAGCGCTATCCGCCAACGAAAATGCAATGCCTCCATGCACAATACCCAGGCCGTTCATCATCTCATTGCGTATCGTCATTTTAATTTTACTGTAACCTTCTTTGATTTCTACTACTTCTATTCCCAGCCATTGAGAGAACAAATCATCCCTCATCATTTTATCTACCACCTTTTCAGCAAGTATATCTTTTTTGTTGAGCATTGAAAATTGGAAGTTGGTTATTGAATGTTTTATTTGCCTTTAAAAATACCTATACGCTTTTCTATAAATGCAGCAATGCCTTCTTGATAGTCGTCAGTAGCTGCAGCTTTTTGTTGGTATTCATCTTCCAGCAACAGCTGCTCCTCCCATGAATTAATAGCAGCATTATTTAGTGCATGCTTAGTATATGCCAGCGCTTTGGTTGGCATTTGTGAAAGTACTGTTGCCAGTTTTTTACTTTCCTCTTCAAAAATTTCGTTAGCATATACTTTATAGATCATCCCCATTCTCTCTGCATCTGCCGCCGTTACTTTATCTCCCGTCATCATCAATGCACTGGCTTTTTGAAAGCCAATTAATCTTGGTAAAGTAAATGTTCCGCCACTGTCCGGTATCAAACCAATTTTACTAAATGCCTGGATAAAATAAACTGACGCTGACGCCACTACAATATCACAACACAACGCAATATTGGCACCAGCACCTGCCGCCACCCCGTTAACTGCAGCCACAACAGGTTTAGGGAGGTTCCTTATCCTTTTCACTATTGGGTTATAATGTTCTGAAAGAATTTGTTTGATACCGATTTTCTCCTCCCCTTTTGGGGGAGATTGGGAGGGGGCCAATTCACTGATATCCTGTCCGGCACTGAATGCCTTTCCCATACCTGTGATATACACACAGCGTACTTCATGCAATGATGCACATTCATCTAATGTTGCCTGCAGCAATAAAGACATTTCCCTGTTAAATGAATTAAATTTATCAGGCCTGTTTAATGTGATAAAAGCAATATTATTTTTTATTTCAAACAGAATGGAAGACATATCAATTCAATGGTTTTTTGATTACACCAGTCAGAATGAATTATACAAATTAGTGGAGAGTTGTGAATTCAAACAGTTGGTGTAATTAGAAAAAATTAACCTTATAAAATTAAAAATCAAAACTCTGTACCTCTGTATTCATCAGCAAATAATTATTCACTGCATCATAATTTCTGTTGGGTGAGCCAATGCGGTAAGTGTAAACAGCATCATTATCTTCCTTCACCACTTTCATACACCTGAAATTGGCACCGGTTGATTTTAAAAAATCATCCAGGTCATTTTTAAATACATTTCCATCGCCGTTAGTTTTGATGCGGTAGTCTTTTACTTTGTGCAGGTTGTTAATAAACCGCTGTACCGGCTCCAGCACAAACAGCGCCACCACCACCATGGAGGTTACTACTATTGCAATGGGATAATTATGATAACCCACGGCCATACCCAATGCAGCAGTAATCCATATCAAAGCTGCTGTGGTGAGCCCGTTTACAGAAATACCTTCTTTAAAGATTACACCTGCACCAATAAAACCAATACCCGTAACGATATTACTGGCGATCCTGTCGGTACTGCCACTTTCACTTTCCCTGGAAAGAATGGTGTAGAGACAAGCACCTACACAAATTAATATCATGGTTCTGAAACCAGCAGGTTTACTTCTGAACTCTCTCTCTATACCAATGATAGCCCCGATGATAAATGAAACAGAAACTTGTGCAGCTTCCTCTAAATAAATTGAAATATCCATAAGCAATGGTGGTTAGTAATTGAACGAAAGTTACAGCAATTTAATGGCACTTAAAATAATCGAATGGTTCTTTGCAATCATTGCACTGATATAATGCTTTGCAGGCTGTGCTTCCAAATTCACTGATCAATTTTGTATTGTGAGAATTACATTGTGGACATTCCACTCCGTCGGTTGGTATGGAGAAATTGTTATTGGGTGCGGCAATGCCATATTCCTTTAATTTTCTTTTCCCTTGTTCACTCATCCATTCGGTTGTCCATGCAGGAGAAAGCACTGAAGTGATTTTAATATTTTTATATCCATATTCCAGCAAAGCTATTCTGATATTCATCGCAATCATATCCATTGCAGGGCAGCCGTTGTAAGTTGGAGTGATGGTGACTTCAATGCCCCCATCTCCGCTGGTTAGCGGAGGGTTAGGCAAAAGCTTTATACTTCTTACGATACCTAAATCAAGAACAGATAATACTGGTATTTCAGGGTCAGTAACTGTCTCTAAAATTTGCCAGATTTTTTTTTCTTCTATGGAAGTGATTGCTACCATTCTGAATTGGGATAAGCTCTTTGAACATATTGCAGTTCTGCTAAAATGTAACCTAAATGTTCTGTATGTATTCCCTGTTTGCCGCCCGTTTGCATAAATGTATTTGCAGGAAGAGGTAATGCAGCTGCTGAAAAAACTGCTGTTACTTTCTCCATCCATTCTTCTTTTAATAAAGAAAAATCAATGGCTGCTTCCTGCTCGTAATCCGCAGGCATAAACATTTCACCGGTGTATCTCCATAATTCATCAATAGCATTCAGCATTCGTTGATGGCTTTCTTCTGTACCATCTCCCAAACGAATTACCCACTCCCTGCTCCAGCGTAAATGATAAGTAGTTTCTTTTAATGATTTAGCCGCAATGGCAGCAAGCTGTTCATCTTTATGATACTGCAGTTGCTGAAATAAAAGGAACTGAAACTGGCTGAATAAATATTGACGCAGCATTGTTTGTCCCCAGTCTCCATTAGGTTGTTCTGCCAATAATAAATTTTTGAATTCCCTTTCTTTTCTTAAATAAGCCAGTTTATTCTCATCGCAATCATTTCCAATTAACAGCGCTGCATGCTGGTAAAAATTTCTCGACTGACCCAATAAGTCCAATGAAATATTTGTGATGGCAATATCCTGTTCAAGAACAGGACCGTGCCCACACCATTCACTGTTGCGTTGTGAAAGGATTAAAGTGGTATCTGCCAGGTGTAGAAGATAGTTTATTAATGAGCTGTTCATTTATCAGGGATTAGGATTTGGTAATTTGGAATTAGTTTTGGCAGCAGCCTTTGATTTATCAAGATACCCGATATAGCCGTTGGTAAGTTTAAAAACCAGTTCACATTTCACCTCACCGGTTTTCAATTCATCTTCTTTAATATATTTTTCATCAAACGCTGTTGCCAAATGTTCCATTGTTTCAGTGAGAGAACCCCTTGCAATAATAAAAAAATTTCTGGTGTCGGAGTAGGTATATCTTCCATACCCTTCGGCCATATTAGCCGTTACAGATCTTGATGCATCAAGGATTTGAGCCGTGATCAAAAACCTTTCATGCGAAGGAAATTTTTTTGTCAATTCAGAAATAAAAATCCTGAGCAGCCTTGCTTCCTTATAGCATTCCAGTTCTTTATAACCTTTATAGTTCATAATATTATTGAAGTTTTAAATACCTAATTCCTAACCACTGCATCTTACATATGATTTATTTCATCCGGCAATTTATAAAAGCTCGGATGCCTGTAAATTTTGTCCATTGCAGGTTCGTATAATTCACCAGCTTCCTCCGGATTAGATGCTGTGATGTATTTACTTTCCACTACCCAAATACTTACACCTTCCATTCTTCTTGTATAAACATCTCTTGCATTTTCAATTGCCATTGTTGCATCCGCTGCATGAAGGCTGCCTGCGTGTTTATGATCCAGGCCTTGCTTGCTGCGGATGAAGATTTCCCAGAGAGGCCAACCCCCTCCGCCCCCTCCCGATTGCATCGGGATAAATTCCGGGGAAACTTTGGAGTCTTTTAATTCATTGCCGCCTGCATTTTCTTCAGGAATATCTCCGTAATAAAATTTCTTTATTTGAATACTCATAGTGAAACATTTTAATAATTATGCTGCTTTCAACTCCCCTTTAGGGCAATGTCATTTAGTTAAGGATATTTTTAAATTAAAAACTTTAATTGCACTGTCCTTTAGGGCAGTGATAAAATAATTTATTCTCTCTT
>JAYVLZ010000407.1:0-7383 GCA_043759175.1 Chitinophagaceae bacterium
TTCTGCATTTTTATTCAGACTAAACTTGCTCTCCCTCTCTAATTAAAATATTGCTATTTGCAATATTGGTAACTGCCATGCTTAAAAATAAATTGTTGTTAGTATCAATCTTTCAGATTTTTATTTTCTCTCTTTTGTAGTTAGAAAACCACATAAGAATAGATATTTTTTTTAGCAATCCCGGCATTATTATTTCGTTTTTAATCATTGGATAATCCGAACTCAGCAATTAAATTATCCTTTATGAAATCCATTCAGCTAATACTTTTTTTATGCAAATTTTTTTAAGCAAAATTAACCTCATAAAAAAAATAATTGTATGTATCTGCATAGTAATAAGTGTATCCTCATCGTATGCCCAGGAATTTAAAATGTATTCCGGAGTTAACCTGGTAATGAATGGCAATATTTATTTTGTTGTAAATAATGCATCATTTAAAAACAACGGCATCTTTACAGCAAGCACCAGCAAGGTTTCTTTTACAGGAAATACGGATACCAGCATAGCTTATATATCCGGAACCAGTAATACCAGGTTTTATGATCTTACGCTCAATAAGTCTGCTTATGGAGTAGCAATAAAATCTGAAGTAGGTGTAAAAAATGTGCTGACAACAACTGCAGGTATTTTATATGCAGACAGCAACCTTACCTTATTATCAGATGCTGGCAATACAGCAAGATTAGCAACAGTACCGGCTGGTGCCAATGTGTTGGGAAAGGTGATGGTAGAAAGATATGTTCCTTCCAGAAGGGCCTGGAGACTGATGACAGCGCCAGTTACTAGCTCATCCAGTATCTACAATACCTGGCAGAATAGCGGCGTATATACTGCCGGAAGGGGATTACTGATCAGTGGCCCTGGTGCAGCCAATGGACTGGATAATGGCAACGCTTCTTCTTTAAAAGGATGGGATGTTTCAAGTCAGTCATTATCGCCGGTTACAAATACTTATGCAAGCATTTCAGCTACCAATAATGGCAGTGCAGATAACACAGGATATTTTGTATTTATCCGTGGAGACAGGTGTACCTGTAATTTTATTATTCCTAATACAAACGTTACCACGCTAACAGGTATTGGCAATTTGCAGGTGGGCACACAAACTTTTGCAGCTTCCGCAACAGTTGGTAAATACACTTTAATTGGCAACCCATATGCTTCACCAATTGATTTTAATTCCGTATCCAGAACCAACCTGGTGAAAAGGTTTTATGTATGGGATCCCAATTTGAATACGTTGGGAGGATATGTAATACTGGACGATCTTGATAACGACGGAGTATTTGCCAAGTCTGTGTCTGGCAGCGCTCAAACAAAGCAGATACAATCATCACAGGCATTTTTTGTAGAGACCGGCAGTAGTGGTGCAGCATCTTTATCAATTGCCGAAACTGCTAAATCTACCACTAATAATTCCAATGTTTTCAGGCCTCTGTCTGAAGGTACTGCTGAAAGCATGAGGGCAGATATTTATCTTTTAAATGCAGACAATTCTATTGAGTTAGCAGATGGTGCACTGGCTGAATACAACAGCATATTTCATGATATTGTTACCAATGAAGATGCATTGAAATTTACCAATATCAATGAGAATATCGGAATACTACGCTATGGTGCTACGCTTGGTATAGAAAGAAGGCCATACATAACTTCTGAGGATACCCTGTTTTTAAAATTATGGAAAACTACACACCGAAATTACCGGTTGCAATTAACACCGGAAAATATGGACCATCCAGGGATGATCGCTTTTTTACAGGATAGTTACCTAACTACCAGCAGCATGATAAATCTTTCTGCTGTTACTTCAGTAAATTTTGCTGTTGATGGTAATGCTGCTTCTGCTGCCAGTAACCGTTTTAGAATTGTATTTAGCCAGGCAACCGTACTGCCGGTTATTTTTTCTTCTGTAAAAGCTTACTGCTTAAATGATAAAATTCAGGTAGAATGGAAAGTAGAAGACCACTTAAATACAATAAAGTTTGAAGTGGAGAAATCAACAAACGGATCTGACTTCAGTATGGTAAATACCACCTTAAAAAATACTTCCGGTAGTTATTTCTGGATAGATGCAGATGCTTTTGCCGGTAAAAATTTCTACCGAATAAAAAGTATTGACCGTGACGGTACAATAGAGTACAGCGCTGTTGTGAGTGTGTTGATCGTAAAAGGAGGCACCAATTTTACAATAGAGCCGAACCCTGTAAAAGGCAATACCCTCCATCTTCATTTTGCAAATCAACCAAAAGGTATTTACGAGTTTTATTTAATTAATAGTGCAGGCCAGTTGGTATATACCACTAAGCTGCAAATAAGCAACAGCAGTACATCACAAGAAGTAAAGACCAATAGTTTTTTACCATCAGGAGTTTACCAGTTGCAAATTGCAGGCCCTTCAAATAATATCGAAACACAAAAAATAATTATCAGCCAATAAGAAAATTAATTATAAACGTACAGTATTAGTTTTCTAAATATTTCCATAAATGCAATAATCTAAAATCCACCAACAATATGAAAAATTTTATCAGGCCCCTATTATTTGCACTGCCAGTTTTACTAAATGTGGCGAAGGCACAAAATATTGCCATCAATACAGATGGGTCAACTCCAGATGCCAGCGCCATGCTGGATATTACCAGCATCAGTAAAGGGTTGCTGGTACCAAGGATGACCACTACTCAGCAAAACGCCATTTCGTTGCCGGCAAATGGGTTACTGATTTATAATACTACCGATAATACATTCAGGGTAAACACAGGTACGGCCGCCGCCCCGGTATGGACAACGCTTGGTGCATCATCTGGCAACTGGTTACTTACAGGCAACTCAGGAACAAGTACGGCGACAAAGTTTTTGGGTACTACAGATAATGCCAGTATCGCTTTTCGCAGTAATAATTTGCAACGCATGATAATTGATTCACTCGGTAATATTGGTATGGGCGTTGCCAACCCTTCTTATAGATTACAGGTAAGTGCCAGCAACAATCCTTTACAGCTTACCGGGCTTCAAACCGGTACCAGTACAGATAGTGTTTTAACTGTATCTAATGGGGTAGTTAAAAGATTAAAATCTTCTTCATTAAGTACCTCCTCTACCAATGCCTGGGGTTTAGCAGGTAATGCCGGTACAGCCAGCACAAAACTTGGCACCACCAATGGTTTCGACCTGCCGATAATAACTAACAATACCACCAAAATGACTATTACAGCAGTGGGGAATGTAGGTATAGGCAGTACCAATTTCGATGGCTCTATTCCTGAGAAACTACTTGTGGATGCTGGTACTTCGGCCACCAGCAACCTGATTGGCGCCTATGGTGATGTTGATAGCTATGTTCAAATTGGAGTTCAAAACAGGAATAGTGGCAACTTTGCCAGTTCCGATATTGTAGCTACTGCAGACAATGGAACCAATTCCAGTAATTATATTGATATGGGTATTAACAGCCCAGGATATGCCAATAATGCCTCTAATATTTTAAACAGGCCCAATGTAGGTTATATCTATACCAACGCAACTGCTGATTTTTTTATTGGCAATGGTTCTCCCGATGAGGATATTATATTTTTTACTAACAACGGACCGGCCGGCAACAGTACTGCCAACGGATTTGAAGCGGTGAGAATTGATGGAAATGGAAATGTCGGTATCGGCGGTACATCCAGGAATAACAGTGGTGTAAAAACAGTGAATGCAGAAAAATTAGTAGTGCAGGGTAACATTGTTCCAAGAACTTCAGGCATCGGTACTCTGGGTACATCTGCCTATAAGTGGAATGCTGTGTATGCTACTAACGGTACCATACAAACGTCTGACAGCAGGATGAAAACAAACATTGCAAATTTACAGTACGGGCTAAAAGAAATCCTTGCTATGCGGCCGGTAAGCTTCAACTGGAAAACTACACCTGGTACCAATAAAAAAGTAGGATTAATAGCGCAGGAAGTTAGGAAAATTGTACCTGAAGTGGTAGTTGGCGATGAAGCAAAAGAAAGCCTGGGATTGAACTATGCAGAATTGGTACCTGTATTAATCAATGCTGTTAAAGAACAGCAAAAAGAGATATTAGAATTGAAAAATATTTTACAGAAGTTACAAAATGGAAAACAATAGTTTCAAATTTAATATCAGACTTGCAGTATTTGAAATAATAACTGATGGTTCTGTTTGGAGGAAAATGAATTAAATGAAGCAATCATTGCTGAGTTAAATAATATGCCTGTTGTAAAATGAATCTATGATCTGGAAAAATGAAATAAGGGCAGGTTTAAAAAATATAAATATACTATGCCCGTTTATTAAAGCAGGAGCATACGCCACTACTTAAGTTATGATGGAAGGTACCTTTCAATGCTCAAATCTGCAACTACTATTATGATCCCGGTGAAGACAAGAAAATTCAATTGATTAAAAATGGTCCGTCATTATTTTTCATGGCGTTCATACCTGGCTTAAATCCAATAACCCAGATCAACTGATGCAAGGCAAATATTTTTTATGATATTTATAATTGCAATCAGATAATGCAGTAACGTGAATGAAAGTCTTTTGCCGCATTATCATCATTGAGGTGTTTGTATAGTTCCCCCATTCATACATTCCTTTGTCTCCCTTGCATTTTGTAACGTAAGATTATTGATTGGCAGATATCAAAAAACTATACCAAATCGTTATTAATTACCTGCGGACAAAATTAAGCAGGGTGCAATTTATAATGGTGATTGCCACTTTGGTTGGATTGGCTTCAGGTCTTGTGGCAGCTTTGTACCGGGGAGCAGACTTGAACTGCCGTACGTTAGCCAACGGATATCAATCCATGCTCATGTAGTTCAGTTTTTATTTTCAGGTGGATCCAGCTTCTACCATTGGCAGATTTTAATTGTTTTTCTTTTTTCATTGCATCTGCTTTTTGTTGGAATACCTCTGTATAAATCATTGTCCAGGGGCGAAATTTTAAAGTGTACCCATCTTTGCCTAATTGGTTATGAGAATAGAACCGCTGAATAAGATTAGACGTATATCCAATATAAATCTTATTGTATTTTTCTGAGTAGAGTATGTATACAGTAAAGTTCATTTTAAATTAAAAAAGCCCTCAAAACCGAGGGCTTAGTATCGGGGAGCAGACTTGAACTGCCGTCCGTTAGCCAACGGATATAAATCCATGCTCATGTAGTTCAGTTTTTATTTTCAGGTGTATCCAGCTTCTACCATTGGCAGATTTTAATTGTTTTTCTCTTTTCATTGCATCTGCTTTTTGTTGGAATACCTCTGTATAAATTACTGTCCAGGGGCGAAATTTTAAAGTGTACCCATCTTTGCCTAATTGGTTATGAGAATAGAACCGCTGAATAAGATTAGCCGTATATCCAATATAAATCTTATTGTATTTTTCTGAGTAGAGTATGTATACAGTAAAGTTCATTTTAAATTAAAAAAGCCCTCAAAACCGAGGGCTTAATATCGGGAAGCAGACTTGAACTGCCGTCCGTTAGCCAACGGATATGAATCCAATACGCTAACCAGCTCTCTTATTTTTCAACTTTGAATTGTTACACAAAATAGTTTTTCCTTTATAATTAAAAAGCTCCTTGTTCAGGAGCTTTAGTATCGGGGAGCAGACTTGAACTGCCGACCTTCGGGTTATGAATCCGATGCTCTAACCAGCTGAGCTACCCCGACATTTCGGGGTGCAAATATAGGAGATTTCAGTAAAATTTTTTCTGCTAATTATTGAAGAGTTCTTTCAGGCGGCTATAAACTTTTTCTGCACTGGGCAGCATGGCTTGTTCTAATCCTGTATTCATGGGCACTGCTGGTAAATTCAATGCGCCCAATACTTCCACAGGGCAATCTAAATAATTAAAACAATTTTTGGAAACCCGTCCAGCTAATGCTTCTGCAAAAGAATTGTTTTGTTGTTCTTCGGTTACTATTAAACATTTGCCATGTTTCTTTACGGTTGTAAAAATCAATTCCTCATCTAAGGGAAATAATGTTCTCAGATCAATGATTTCAACTTGGCCATATAGATTTTTAGCAGCAGCTTTAGCCCAGTAAATACCCATTCCGTAGGTTATAACACAACAACTTTCTCCGCTATCCACTTTTGTTTTTTCAGCATTCAATACGATCATTCCTTTTCCTAATGGAATAATGTAATCTTCAGAAGGTTCAATGGTTTTTGCCTCTTCTGTTCCCGAAACTTTGCTCCAGTAAAGACCTTTGTGTTCCAGCATTATTACTGGATTTGGATCAAGAAAAGCAGCTTTCATCAATCCTTTCATATCTGCAGCGTTGCTGGGATAGACAATTTTAATTCCTTTTATTGTAAGCAGTGTGCTTTCAATACAGCCACTATGATAGGGGCCACCACCATTATAGGCACCTATAGGTATCCTGATTACGGTTTGCACAGGAAACTTTCCACAAGAGAGGTAGCAACTCTTTGATATTTCGGTTACGAGTTGATTGAAGCCAGGGTAGATATAATCAGCAAATTGTATTTCCACAATTGGTTTTACGCCTGCTGCACTCATGCCCACCGTAGAGCCAATGATATAAGCTTCCTGTATGGCAGTATTGAATACCCGATGATCTCCGAACTGTGTGGCTAAAGTAGCTGCTTCCCTGAAAACACCACCCAACCTGCGCCCAACATCCTGGCCATATAAAACTGCTTCGGGATACTGCTCCATAATTTCCCTGATGGCAAATAAAGCGGCATCCACCATTAATACTTTTTCTTTACCTGCCGGAGACCGTTCTCCTCTTTCTTCTGTAACAGGTGTGGGTGCAAAAACAAAATCCTGCACTGTGGATGGATCGGGCTCTGGTGCGGCAATGGCATCTGCAAATTGTTTTGCAACAATTTCGGCTGCACTTTTTTCAATAGCATTTAAATGTTCTTCAGCAATTCCAATATCCAGTAGTTTTTTTCTCAATTTAATGTATGGATCTTTCCGGGCATGATCGGCAAGGTCTTCAGCAGACCGGTAAAATTCTTTTCTTACCCCACTGGTATGATGACCAAGCAATGGAACTTTTGCATGCACTAACCAGGGTTTCCCGTTTTGCCTTACATCGTTTGTTATTCTTTGCATTGTTTCAAAGCTTTCTTCAAAATCGCTGCCATCAATACTGATACTGTTAATGCCTTTAAATCCTTTAATATATTCGTATGCATTACAGGTTCTGGCTTCTTCAGCAGATACACTGATGCCCCAGTTATTATCCTGTATTAAATAAATGATTGGTAATTGTTGCAGTGCGGCAAACTGGAAAGCTTCACTCACTTCTCCTTCTGTAACGGATGCATCACCCAGCGAACATACAACTACCGGCGAAGTGTAGCCGGGATTTTTTTGAGTAGA
>JAYVLZ010000408.1:0-7208 GCA_043759175.1 Chitinophagaceae bacterium
TAAAAAAATCAAATCGTCTCAGGCTTACATTCATCGCAAACTCAATATTGACAATACTTTCAAAGAACTAATGTTTATAACAACGCAATGCTAATGATGTTGATTATAAAAAGAAGCATGCTATAAAAATATGAGCAGAGTTGTTATAACAGGTATGGGAATTTATTCCTGCATTGGCAAGAACCAGGATGAGGTAAGGGATTCATTATATAAAGGCAAATCGGGTATTATTCTTGATCCGGTGCGTAAGGAATATGGATACAGATCTGGTTTAACAGGTTTTGTTGAACGTCCGGATTTGAAAGGAGTATTAGACAGGCGTGCCCGTATTATGCTGCCTGAACAGGGAGAGTACGCTTATGTAGCCACACTGGAGGCGTTAAAGCAGGCAGGAATTGATGCAGATTATATCAGTGAAAATGAAATTGGAATCTTATTTGGCAACGACAGTTCTGCAAAAGCGGTGATTGAAGCAAATGACATTATCAGGGAAAAGAAAGATACCATGCTGGTAGGCTCAGGGTCAGTGTTTCAAACAATGAATTCTACTGTTACCATGAACCTGGCTACCATTTTTAAATTAAGGGGAATCAATTTCACCATCAGTGCTGCCTGTGCCAGTGGATCACATTCAATCGGGCTGGGGTATCATTTTATTAAAACTGGTTTGCAGGATTGTATTATTTGCGGAGGAGCCCAGGAGATCAGCCATTTTTCTATGGGAAATTTTGATGCGTTGTCCGCTTTTTCCGTTCGGGAATCAGACCCGGGCAAAGCATCCCGGCCATTTGACAGAGACAGGGATGGCTTGATCCCGAGTGGCGGCGCTGCTACCGTAATTTTGGAAAGCCTTGAATCGGCACAAAAACGGGGAGCAACTATTTTAGGAGAAGTGATCGGTTACGGCTTTTCATCCAACGGTTCACATATAGCAAACCCAACAGTAGATGGACCAGTAAGGTCTTTAGAAAAAGCCTTAAAAGATGCAGGTATTCAGCCGGGAGAAGTAGATTATATTAATGCACATGCTACCTCTACCACTGCCGGGGATTACAATGAAGCCGAGGCGATTTATGCAGTTTTTGGAGATAGTAATCCATTAGTAAGCTCTACAAAATCGATGACCGGGCATGAATGCTGGATGGCTGGCGCCAGCGAAATAGTATATTCCGTATTGATGATGCAAAACTCTTTTGTTGCACCCAATATTAATTTTGAAAACCCTGATGAAGCTTCGGCAAAATTGAACATTGCGAAAAGTGCCATCGAAAAAAATATAGTTGTATTTTTGTCCAACTCCTTTGGATTTGGAGGAACTAACTCATCTCTCATTATTAGAAAAATGCATTAACAGTGCCGCTTATGGAAAATAAACAAATCATAGAAAAAATTCACTCCTTTCTGATAGAGGAATTTGAAGTGGAGCCAGAAAAAATTTTACCTGAAGCCAATCTAAAAGAAACGCTTGGATTGGACAGCCTGGATTACATTGACCTGGTAGTGGTAATTGAAAGTAATTTTGCTTTCAAAGTAAAACCAGAAGATTTTACTAATATCGCCACATTCCAGGACTTTTGCGACTATGTAATATCCAGGGTAAATTCAAAGGAACTGGTATAATGTCTCTATGGCAGGGAAAATCGAAAGGAAATAAAGCTGGCTACCAGGTTTTTGTATGGATATTAAGAAACTTTGGTTTGTTACCGGCTTACTTTCTCCTCCGCTTTGTGGCGCTGTATTTCTTTTTATTTTCCTGGCAATCGTCCCGGCAAATTTATTTGTTGTATCATTATAAGCTTGGGTACAGCCGTATAAAATCCGTCTTCAAAATTTATACTAATTATTATTTATTAGGCCAGAGCATTATCGACAAAGTAGTGGTAATGTCTGGTATAAAAAATAATTTCACTTACCATTTCGACGGAGAAGAAAACCTAAGGGAAATAGCTTCTTTACAAAAAGGTGGCATGTTACTGAGTGCCCATATCGGCAATTGGGATATTGCAGGTCACCTTTTAAAGCGGTTAGATACCCGTATTCACATTATTATGTTCGATGGGGAACAGGAAAAAATAAAAGAATATCTTGATAATATTACAGGAAAAAAAAGCATAAACATTATCTTTATTAAAAATGATTTGTCGCATATATATGAAATAAGTGAAGCCTTTAATAATAATGAATTGGTATGTATGCATGCCGATCGTTTTTTGGAAGCTAACAAAACAATGACGAATAATTTTTTAGGAGAAACAGCAAGGTTCCCAATGGGGCCTTTCCTGCTGGCTTCCAAATTTAAAGTTCCTGTTTCCTATGTATTTGCAATAAAAGAAAGCAGGCTCCATTATCATTTTTTTGCAAGCAAAATAAAAAATTACAGTAATTTAGAAAAGTCAGTTGTGATGGAAAAAATGCTCAGCGAATTTGCATCAGAAATGGAAGAGAAGGTTAAAAAATATCCGGAGCAATGGTTTAATTATTTTAATTTCTGGCAATAAATTACGATGGTAGATCCAGCACAAAATATATTATCCTGTATTCCGCAACGGACTCCTTTTGTGATGGTAGATAAATTATTGTTTTCTGATGAAACCATTACAAGATCAGCATTCGTGGTTAAGGAGGATAATATTTTTGTTGAGAATGGTTGTTTAAAAGAACCTGGCCTGGTAGAAAATATTGCGCAAACAGCCGCAGCAAGAGCAGGGTATATTTCACAAATGGAGAACAAGCCGGTTTCACTGGGGTATATCGGTGCTATTAAAAACCTGGAGATATATTTTTTACCACAAACAGGTGATAAACTAATTACAGAAATTACTGTGCAAAACCAGATTTTTGATGTGACATTGATATCGGGGGAAATTACATGCAATGAAAAAGAGGTGGCAAAATGCGAAATGAAAATATTTATTAATCAAATAAAAAAATCATGATCATGAAACAGCTAATAAAAAATCACTGGCTTATTGCAATTATTTTTTTCGGGATCACTCAATCTGCAGGTGCTCAAACTTTAAAGGAAGTACTCAACTCATCTGAAACACCTTTATTTTATCTGGGGATTGATTATACGCAGGCCCGTTTGTTAGATGATGCTACGGCAGACGTGGCAGCGATAAAAAACCGCCATTATGCCGACATCAATGATTTGGTGGTAAATGAACCCAAAAAATTTGACCTGGCAGGTGCCTTTCACAAATCGAATATAGATCATGATCTGGGGCTTGTGACAAAGCGGAATGCAAAAATAAATACAGAAGAAATTCTTTCTACTAATTCTGCTGATTACAGCAGGCTGAAAGAAGATGATATTGTAAAATTGGTAAAGGGATTTGACTTTGCCGGTAAAAAAGGAGCAGGGCTTTTATTTATAGTGGAAGGGATGAGCAAAGGAAAAAAGGGCGCTTCCGTTTGGGTAACTTTGATAGATATGAGTGCTAAAAAAGTTTTAATGACAGAACGCATTGAAGGTAAAACGGGTATGAGTATCGGTTTTAGAAATTATTGGGCCAATCCAATCAATGATGTGATAAAAACAATAGAAAAGAAAAAGTATAAAGAATGGCAGACAAAATATGGAGGATAAATTAAACATTTCGGATTTTGGATGTCGGATGTCGGATTTTTTTAAACTCCATAATTTGTTATCATACATCCGATATCCGACATCAGACATCGGACATCCGACATCAGACATCGGAAATCAGCCATAAACATCAAGATTTTGTCTTATGAAAAAAGAGTTAACCACCCGGACCGAAGTACTGGTTCGTTTTAATGAGGCTGATCCATTGGGCATTGTATGGCATGGCCATTATATAAGATACTTTGAAGATGGGAGAGAAGCTTTTGGAAATATGCAGGGGTTGGGATACCTGGAAGTATATAAACAGGGGTATGTAATTCCAATAGTAAATGTGCAATGCAATTATAAGCGTTCCCTCAGGTATGGCGACAGGGTTATTGTGGAAACGAAATACATACCCTGTGAAGCTGCCAAAATGAAATTTACCTACCGGCTGTTTAATGCAGTAACTGATGAATTGGTTGCAACCGGCTCTACCATACAGGTTTTTTTGGATAAGGAGCGTTCCATACTTCAACTAAATAATCCGCCTTTTTTTGAAGAATGGAAAAAAATACACGACCTGGTTTAAAGTAAAAAATAATGAGAGACGTCTTTGCTATTGCTGATAATATTTTTTCTCCACTCGGCCTTTCTTCTGCTGAAAATTTCACACAACTAAAAAAATCAGTTTCAGGGGTAAAAAAACAGGATGATGTGGCAATATCTGAACAACCTTTTTATGCCTCACTGTTTGATAAAAAGGATTTGATAAATGATGGCTTAATAAACAAGTACACCAAATTTGAAAGCCTGCTGATCGCTTCCATCAGGAATGCGCTGGAAGGAGCCGATATTGATTGCGGAGATAAAAAAACAATATTGATTATTTCTTCCACAAAAGGCAATATAAGCCTCCTGGAAACCGAAACATACAATGAAAATTTAAATAAAAGAATAGCACTAAGCACTTCAGCAAAGCTGGTAGCTGAATATTTTCATTTTACAAATGAGCCCATTGTTATTTCAAATGCATGCATTTCAGGATTGCTTGCAATCATCACAGGTATGCGTATGTTGCAATCAGGCAAATATGAAAATGCAGTAGTTGCCGGTGCGGATGTAATTTCAAAATTTGTTTTATCAGGCTTTCAGTCTTTCCAGGCCATCAGCACACAACCCTGTAAACCTTTTGATGCAGCCAGGAACGGAATAAATTTAGGTGAAGGTGCAGGCACAATTATTCTTTCCTCCAATCAAAAATATTCCAACCGGATAAAAGTTTCCGGCGGAGCAGTCAGTAACGATGCCAATCATATTTCCGGTCCATCCCGTACCGGAGAAGAACTCAGCCAGGCAATCACTAAAGCCATTAAGGATGCTGATCTTTCAGCTGCAGATATTAATTTTATTTCTGCACATGGCACTGCCACTATTTATAATGATGAAATGGAAGCTAAAGCTATTACATTAGCACATTTACAATCTGTTCCTGTAAATAGTTTAAAAGGTTATTACGGCCATACATTAGGTGCCGCCGGAATTATTGAATCAATCGTTACACTTCATTCAATGAAAGAAAATCTTATCTTGCCAACTATGGGATTTCAACAACCAGGCGTAACAAATCCGGTGAATGTTTGCACTTCATTACATACCGCATCTTTAAAAAATTCCATCAAAACTGCTTCAGGTTTTGGGGGCTGCAATGCCGCAGTAGTATTTAGTAAGCCCTGATTAATTAAAAAAAATAATCTATTTTATCATTATGAATTTTTTTTCCAAAGATAAAATGTCTGCTTTCGAAGCAAAAGAAGCAGCACAATGGATAGCATTTGGTCCCGTAATTTTCCAGGCAGCAAGGGTACTTAGAAATACCGGAATATTAAAGCTGATTGAAGAAAGTGATGCAACAGGATTAACCATTTCAGAAATTGCAGAAAAGGTAAAATTACCAATATATGGTGTAAGGGTTTTGTTAGAATCCGGGTTAAGCCTGGACCTGGTATTGGTAAATGATAAAAAATATACGCTGGGTAAAACGGGCTATTTTATTTTACACGATCCGCTAACAAAAATCAATATGGATTTTGTACATGATGTAAATTATAAAGGACTTTTTTACCTGGATGAAAGTATTAAAACCGGTAAGCCTGCAGGGTTAAAAGAATTTGGAGAATGGCAAACTATTTATGAAGGCCTATCAAAATTACCGGAACATGTTCAGAAAAGCTGGTTTGCATTTGATCATTATTTTTCTGATGATGCTTTCCCCCGTGTATTGCCAATGGTATATAATAATGGGATTAAAAAAATTTTAGACATTGGCGGTAATACTGGAAAATGGGCCGTTGCATCTGCAAATTTTTCTCCAGATGTTCATATCACTATTATGGATCTTCCGGGACAGTTAAATGTAGCAAAAGAAAAAGTGGAAGCCTTGGGATTAAGTAAAAGAGTTTCTTTTTTACCTGTAAATATTTTAGATGAAAGTGTACAATTTCCAAAAGGATTCGATGTGATCTGGATGAGCCAGTTCCTGGATTGTTTTTCTGAGGCAGAAATAATTTCTATTTTAAAAAGATGTTATGAAGCATTAGATGAGGATGGACAGGTTATAATACTGGAACCATTTTGGGATAAACAAAAATATGAAATTGCTGCATTCTGCCTGCAGCAAACCTCCATTTATTTTACGGCGCTTGCCAACGGAAACAGCCAGATGTACAGTGCAGAAACTTTTTTTGCCTGTATTGAAAAAGCAGGATTTATTATTGCAGAAGAGATAAATCAAATTGGGTTGAGCCAGACATTATTAAAGTGTAAGAAAATAATAAACAGCAATTAATGAAAACAGAAAAAACAGATGTGCTGGTAATTGGCGCCGGTCCTGCCGGTACGGTTGCAGCTTCTATCATCAACAAAGCTGGCTTTAAAGTAATGATAGTGGAGAAATTAAAATTCCCCCGGTTTGTAATTGGTGAAAGTTTGTTGCCCAGATGTATGGAAGCATTAACCGAAGCAGGTTTTTTGGAAGCTGTAAAAGCAGCAGGGTTCCAGGAAAAATTTGGGGCCAAGTTTGTAAAAAATGGAAAAATCTGCGACTACTTATTTGCAGATCAGTTTACACCCGGATGGAACTGGACCTGGCAGGTGCCAAGAGCGGAGTTTGATAAGATACTTGCTGATACAGTAGAAAAAATGGGTGTGCCTGTCCGTTATGAAACTACGGTAACAGCTATTGAATTTAATGGATCAGATTCAGTGACTACTGTGGAAGATGTGGATGGTAATCAATCAAAAATTGAAGCCCGGTTTATTGTAGATGGAAGTGGCTATGGCAGGGTGATCCCTCGTTTATTCAAGCTGGATACTCCATCCAGCCTTGCTCCCAGGAAAGCATTGTTTACACATGTGGCAGATAAAAAACGTTCCATGGATGATGAACCCAACCGCATCACCATCATTGTACATAAAAAAGCAATATGGATATGGGTAATACCTTTTTCAAATGGAAATACTTCCGTGGGCTTTGTTGGTGATCATGAATTTTTTAAACAACTGGAAGGTAGTACTGAAGATCAGCTAAGATCACTGATAGCAACTGAACCTTACTTAGCTGAACGCTTAAAAGATGTGG
>JAYVLZ010000409.1:0-7558 GCA_043759175.1 Chitinophagaceae bacterium
GTCACCAACCACGAGTCAGGCTTTGTGTGCAGCATCGGGGCACACTTGTACATTCAAATGATTATTCAACAATCAGGCATGCTTCAATAAAGAACATCATCCTGCTTATTGCAGTTTTCTCTTTTTATAAAACAGGTTTGGCACAATCAAAAAAGGATTTGTCTCTTTGGTACAGTAAACCTGCAGCAGTATGGACAGAAGCGTTACCTGTTGGTAATGGAACTTTGGGAGCAATAGTGTTTGGCGGCATTGAAAAGGAATTAATTCAATTGAACGAAGCTACTTTATGGAGTGGCGGCCCTTTGCAGAAAACCATTAACCCAGCTTCTTCACAATATTTAAAACCCTTAAGGGAAGCATTGTTCAAAAGGGATTATTCAACAGCAGATTCTCTGGCGCATAAAATGCAGGGCCTGTATTCTGAAAGCTACATGCCCCTGGGTGATTTGATAATTCAGCAGTCATTTGCCAGCAGTACATCTTCCAATTATTATCGTGACTTAAATATTCAGGATGCCATTGCCACCACAAAATATACTGTGAATGGGGTGAATTATAAACGGGAAGTATTTTCTTCTGCACCAGATAAAGTAATGATCATAAGAATTTCAGCAGACAAAAAAAATCAACTCAATATCAATCTTGTTATAAACAGCCAATTGAAACATCAGGTAAAAGCTGATAAAGATGTGATTGTTTTAAAAGGTAAAGCACCATCACATGTTGAACCCAGTTACTATAATCCACAAAGGGAACTGGTGATGTATGATGATACTGCAGGTTGCAAAGGAATGCGTTTTGAACTCAGGATAAAAGCAGTAAGCAAGGATGGAAAAATAGTTACTGATACCAGTGGCATCCATATCATTCATGCTTCTGAAATAATTTTGTATGTGGCTGCAGCCACCAGTTTCAATGGCTATGATAAATGCCCGGATAAAGAAGGAAAAGATGAACATCAGTTAGCAACTTCTTATCTCATTAAAGCGGCGAATAAAAATTATCAAACATTATTGCAGGCACATCTTGCAGATTTTCATCAATATTTCAACCGGGTATCATTAACCTTAAATAAAGAAGAAAATAAAACTGCATCGCCAACAGATGAACGCCTGGCAGTTTATAGAAATGGCAGTTCAGATGCAGGACTTGAAGCTTTGTATTTTCAGTATGGCCGTTATTTATTGATTTCATCTTCACGTACACCCAATGTTCCCGCTAACTTACAGGGAATATGGAACAAAGAATTACGTCCGCCATGGAGCAGTAACTATACTACCAACATCAATGTGCAAATGAACTACTGGCCGGTGGAAAGCACCAACTTAACAGAGCTGCATCAACCTTTGTTTGATTTGCTGAAAGCACTTTCTGTTACGGGTAAACGAACAGCTAAAGAATTTTACAACATCAGCCAGGGATGGGTTGTAAATCATAACTCCGACATATGGGCAATGAGTAATCCTGTTGGTGATACCGGTAACGGTGACCCCAAATGGGCTAACTGGGCAATGGGTGCCAACTGGCTTAGCCGTCATTTATGGGAGCATTATTTATATACAGGGGATGTGAATTTTTTAAAAAATACGGCATACCCTTTAATGAAAGGTGCTGCAGAATTTACTTTAAACTGGTTAGTACAGGATAGCAGCGGGCATTGGGTTACAGCGCCTTCCACTTCTCCTGAAAATGATTTTTATGATGGACAGAAACAAGCAGCCATATCCATTGCAAGTACGATGGACATGGGCATTGTAAAAGATTTGTTTAACAACCTTATTGCTGCAGAAAAAGTATTGAACTCAGACAATGCATTCAGCGATACATTAAAAGACAGGCTAAGTAAGTTCTATCCGTTTCAAATTGGCAGTAAAGGAAATTTGCAGGAATGGTACAAAGATTTTGCCGATGTAGATCCTCATCACCGGCATACTTCACACTTATATGCATTGCACCCGGCCAATTTAATTTCACCGTTCACCACACCAGAGCTGGCAAATGCAGCCAAACGTACACTGGAACTTCGTGGAGACGACGGCACAGGCTGGAGCCTGGCATGGAAAATAAACATGTGGGCAAGATTGCTGGATGGCGATCATGCCTATATTTTATTGAGGAACCTGCTGCGCCTTACTAAAGAAAACGATACAAAATATAGTGGGGGCGGGGGAGCTTATCCAAACTTGTTTGATGCACATCCTCCCTTCCAGATTGATGGAAACTTTGCAGGCACAGCAGGTATTGCAGAGATGCTGTTGCAAAGCCAGAACGGAGATATTAATTTGTTGCCAGCCTTACCATCTGCCTGGAAAAATGGAAAAATCACCGGACTGAAAGCAAGAGGAAATTACGAAGTGGCTATTGTATGGGCCAATGGAGAACTGGTAAAAGCAACCATTCATTCACTCTCCGGTAAAAAACCTTTGGTAAGAGTGAAGAGTAAATTGGCAGCCATTGATGGTAAGAAAATTGTTTGGGTGAAATGATGCCAGCATAGTGGACTTTTTACACAGCGATAACATTGAAATAATAAATTTTAATCGCTGTGCTGATTAACTGCAAATTTAAAATACTATCATATTGATGAGAATTTAATCTATAGAGCTGCCTCCAAAAAAGCAGTATTGACCTTATCCAGCAGGTATTGCATTTCAAACGGTTTGGCAATGTAACCATCCGCATGATATTCTTTCGTAATTTCTTCGATATTTGAATTGGCTGAAATAAAAATAAACGGAATATTTTTAGTTAGCTCATCATTTTTTAAACACCTGCATATTTCTCTTCCATCTAAACCCGACATCCAGATATCCATCAATATCAAATCAGGTAAATTTTTGTCATCAAAATTAAAAATATCATTTGCATCAGATGTTGCCTGTACATCATAATTTTTTGTACGCAGAATCATGGATAATATTTCAAGAATATCAGGGTCGTCATCTGCTATAAATATTTTTTTTTCTTTTGTATTCATAATTTGCAATTTTTTTTTAACGGGTAATTATTGTAACATGAATTTTATGGAAGGCAACCAAAACTACACGCCAGCTTTTGCAGCCATTTAATTTACCCGGGCGAATAAACCTTTTAGTTATATTCCCTTGAAACTTTTTCACCATTCTTATAATCCTTTACCGGTGGTTCTTTTTCATCCGTATCTGAATCATTCCTGTTTCCTTCCTCATAACCCTTCTCTTTATTTTCGTATTCTTTTTCCTGTGAATTCACCTTTATAGTTTGTTCCTGTTCATTCACAATGGGTTCATCAGGACAATCCATCTGTTTGCCGGGATGTTGCTGCTGGATATTATTATTTTGCGATTGAGTTGATTGATTATTTTGTTTCATAATTGTATGTTTAAATGATCAGCATTAAATTCTATTAATTAACCACAATTGTTATGCCTGTAAAACAGCTATAAAGAATAAAAGGCTTACACATAGGTGCAAGCCTTTTATATAACCCTGATCAATTCTAATTAAGCCTCTGCGCTTTCTTCAGCCGCTGCATAATTAATGTCATTTTCAGCAATACTGGTTAAAAGGCTGTCTGCCTCTTTTTCCTCTTTTAATGTACTTCTCAGCAAGGCGGCAATATCTTCCAATTGCAGTGTAGTAGCCAGTTGTGCAAGCCCACCATAAGTGGCAATTTCATAATGCTCCACTTTTTGTGCTGCCATTATTAAGCCCACATCTCTTGTGGAGGTACCTTCTGCTGTTTCTTCAATTATACCTTCGGCTTCTTTTGTAATGCCTTCCATAGCTTCACACTTTTTTGCCTGTGGTTTTTTGCCCAGCATTTCAAATACCTGCTCCAGCCTGCCAACATGGTTTTTAGTTGCTTCCAGGTGATCTGTAAAAGCATTTTTTAACTCTTCAGAACAAGCAGCCTTCACCATTTTAGGTATTGCCTTGGTTAAATGTTTTTCAGCCCAATAAATATCTTTCAATTCATCGTGAAAAAATTCTTCCAGCATAGGTTCATTTTCATGAGAACCGGCATTTGGTTTTTGCGATGGCTTTGCAGTCGCAGTTTTTTTGTTTGTGTTCATGATACTTGATTTAATTGTTATGGATGTTATTGTTAATTGTGGTTGTGATACTGGCATTTTTTCTTTTATACAAAAATGGTGCTGGGCATAATCAGGAAATTTAATAGCATCCTGTATAAAGAACACAGGCATATTATTTCCCACCAAGTTAAATACAGCTTAATCTATATAAAATTTTATAGCAAAACCACGAACATCTCTTGCAAGCATCTGGAACCTGCCACAGTTGAAAATCTAACAAACACGGGAGTTTTTACTGAATTGGTAAAAGCATCCATTGATTTAAATACCTGGAAAAATCCATGTGCTGCAGAACCTCTTGCATGAACAATGCGTTCGGGAATCCGCTTATGATCGGATCTTTTTATTTCAATTAAATTTCTTTTACTCACTGATTTTATTCTGTAATCATTTTAATATGTTGCATTTTTTCCCGGTTTGAGGTTTATAAGTGGGAAATATTGTAGAAAAATATTTACAAAATGGTTTGTTGTAAATTAAAAATTTTTGATACCAGCTGAGGGTACTGAGCCAGGCTGAAGTATTCCTTGCTTCAAACAAATAACTCAAGGAGCTTTTGAAATCATTTCCGTACCCGTTCCTAAAAATGAAGATTTGTAATGGGGGCTTCAGAAAAACTAATGAGTATTGCTGATACAGGCGATAATGATTTGTAAAATGCCGGGCTGTTTTTAAACGGTTCATAAAAAATAATTTCTTTATATTATTTCACAACCTCATAACAAAATTGCAGTTACTTTCGCTTCCATTCAACAGCATTATGAGAAAAGTTTTATTGCTTCTTTTTATTATCCTTTCCTTGTATAGTTCTGCTCAAAAAATTCATGGAATTGTTTTCAATGATAAAGGCGATCTGCTGCCTTACTCATCAGTTACCATCAAGGGTACTACCGTTGGCGCCAGTGCCAATACCAGGGCCAAATATGCCATTAATGTAAGGCCCGGAACTTACACAGTAGTTTGTCAGCACATCGGTTATGCCACGCAGGAAAAAAAAATAACGGTGACGGATAACGATGAAGAGCTGGCATTTTTTTTAAGCGGACAAAAATTAGAACTGAAAGAAGTTACAGTAAAAACCGGCGGAGAAGATCCTGCTTATACTATTATGCGGCATGCAATAAATAAGCGGCCGGGGTATAACAAAGAAGTATATGCATTTACCTGCAACCTGTACACCAAAGATATGATTAAGCTTCGCCGGTTGCCCAAGAGGATCATGGGAAGAAAGGTTCCTGAAGCAGACAGGCAGGATATGGGACTGGATACCACCGGTGCAGGCATTATTTATTTATCAGAATCCACTGCTAAAGCAGCATCGCAGCAGCCAAATAAATTTAAACTGGAAGTTACCAGCAGCCGGGTTAGCGGCAGTGATGGCTTTGGTTTTACTTTTCCCACCTTCATCAGTTTGTATGAAAATAATGTGATATTATTTACCCAAAAATTAAATCCCCGTGGATTTATTTCACCCATTGCAGATGGGGCAATCAACTTTTATCAATATAAATACCTCGGCAGTTTTTGGGAAAATGGAAAAGAAGTAAACAGCATTAAAGTAACCCCACGCCGTATCTATGAGCCATTGTTTTCCGGCATTATCAATATCACAGAAAACGACTGGCGCATCCATAGCCTCGACCTGGTGTTGTCTAAAGAATCTCAACTGGAAATAGTGGATACGCTGCACATAGTTCAGTTTCATGTACCGGTTACCAAAGATACCTGGCGTGTAAAAAACCAGTTAATATCTTTCAATTTTAATCAGCTTGGAATAGATGCAGCAGGGAGTTTTGTATCCGTGTATTCTGATTATAATTTAAAACCAGTTATATCAAAAGGATATTTTGATAATGTGGTGGTGAAATATGATTCTGGTGTAAATAAAAAACCGAAAGCGTATTGGGACAGCATCCGCCCGGTACCACTGGAAAGAGAAGAAGCAAGAGATTATATTGTAAAAGACAGTATGCTGGAAGTGCATAAAGATTCTGCCAAAAGCCAGCTTACTGCAGATATATTAAATGAGAAGCAGGGAAAAATAAAGCCGTTGGATTTGCTTTGGGGTGGCATCAACAGAACGCATTATACAAAAGATGGTTCTTACCAATGGTCCCTGAATCCGCTGATAAAAGATATGGAATACAATCTTGCTGAAGGTTTGGTGGTTAACCTGAGCGGCAGCTATAATGAATACATAGAAAAAGCAAAAACAAATTTATTGATACAACCCAGCCTCCGTTATGGTTTTAGTAACAGGCACCTGAATGGTGGGCTGGAAGTGGTTTTGCGAACAAGAGATTTTGAGCCACAAGGAAAATTAAAAAGACAAACCTGGACATTTGCAGCTGGCAGAAGGGTAACACAATTTAACAGGGAAAGCCCGATCACTCCACTAATTAATACAATCAGTACTTTATTTTATGGGGATAATTTTATGAAGACTTATGAAAATATTTATGCCCAGGCAGGTTTTACCAAACGTTATGAAAACGGCCTGCGGTTAGGGCTAAACGCTTTATACGAAGACAGATCGCCGCTGGATAATACTACCCGTTATACATTCTTTAAAAAAGACAGTGTAAATATCACACCCAATTATCCATTTGACAGGATTATTGAACAGTTTACACCTCACAAAGCATTTTTAGTAAGTGCAGATATTAGTTTTAAGCCGGGTCAAAAATATATACAGTTTCCGGACAGAAAAGTGCCGTTGGGCTCTAAATATCCCACCTTCGCAGTCAATTACACAAAGGGTATTGAAAAGGTATTTGGCAGCGATGTAAATTTTGACAAATGGAAGTTCTCTGTGTATGATGATCTGAATTTGAGGATCGGAGGTTTGCTGAAGTATAAGATCAGCATGGGTGGGTTCTTTAATAATGAAAAAGTTTTTATACAGGATTACCAGCATTTTAATGGTAACCTTACCGCAGCCGCCAGTGAATATGTCAACAGTTTCCAGTTAGTAAGTTATTATGCATTTAGCACCATTACCAGCTTCTATGGAGAGATTCACCTGGAACATCATTTCAATGGATTGATCACCAATAAAATTCCGTGGTTCAAAAAATTGAACTGGCATTTAGTGGCCGGTACCAATACTTTCTTCATCAACGATAAAAACAATCATGTAGAAATATTTACGGGTATTGAAAATATCCTGAAAATATTCAGGCTGGATGTGGTTGTTGGATTTGATAACAGGCAACCAACCAGAACAGCGCTAAGGCTGGGTTTTGGCGGACTCATTGGGGGCAATATGAGCATCAGCCGGAAATCTAATTCCGTTTCATTTAACTTCTGATCCTGCACCTGTAAAGAACCAGTGAAATTTTTACCCGGCTAAAAATAAAAAAACAGGAAACCGTATCTTTGCCACCAAATTTGGTTTGCCCTGCAAGCATCCATTCTTAGTCCTGAGCGAAGTCGAAGGATATTTTGATTTGTCTGAGCGAAGTCGAAGACATGATTAAAAT
>JAYVLZ010000410.1:0-2374 GCA_043759175.1 Chitinophagaceae bacterium
ATTTTAACAATCTCAGATAATCTGATATATATTTGCCGTTATAAACCAAACTTCACATGAGAAAAACTATCTTGACCCTTTCAGCTATGCTATTGCTGATATTCCAGGGTATTTCACAAAAAACGATAACAGGTGTTGTTTCAGAGGCCGTAAATGGTTCTCCGATACCCGGCGCTTCTGTTACTTCCGGTAAAGTTGGAGCAAAAACAGATGCCACAGGCCACTATAATATTACAGTTAGCAGTGATGCACTTCAGATAACTGTTACTGCTATTGGCTTTGTTTCACAAATAGCTAATATTGGCGGACAGTCTGTTATCAATATTTCTTTACGGCAAACAGATGTTGAATTGAAAGAAGTGGTTGTTACAGCATTGGGTATAACCAGGGATAAGCGTTCATTGGGTTATGCAACACAAACTTTAAAAGCAGACCAGATCGCCGACAGGGGAGAAGTAAATATAGTGAATGCTTTACAGGGTAAAATTGCAGGTGTAAATATTACCGGTGCCAGCGGTGCAGCAGGTGCTTCTACTAATATTAATATCAGGGGCATTACTTCTTTTAATGGAAATAATCAACCACTGTTTATTGTTGATGGTATCCCGATCAGCAATGATGTAGACAGAACATCGAATACACTGTTTGATAATCAACCAGCCAACAGGGCATTAGATATAGATCCCAATACAGTAGAATCAGTGAATGTACTGAAAGGACCGGCAGCAGCGGTATTGTATGGTTCAAGAGCTTCGGCCGGCGCCATTATCATTACCACCAAAAAAGGTAGTACTAAAGGCAGGACAGATGTTATTCTTACAACTTCTTATGCTGTTCAAACAGCAACAGGTTTACCTGCTGTACAGAATGAGTATGGACAGGGTTTGGGTGGCGTTTATAATCCTCTAAGCACCAGTTCATGGGGCCCAAGGTTTGATGCAACACCAACGATTGCTAATGGTTTGATTGTAGGTGGTGTTACTCAAAAATACCAGGCATATCCAAACAACATCAAAGACTTTTTTGAGCAAGGTGAAATAAAAGACAATAGTTTGGTCATCAATGGAGGCGATATAAAACAAAACTATATTTTCTCATTAAGTAATACCTATAACAAAGGAATTTTACCGAGTAATAAATTAAACCGTACCAATGTAAAATTTGGCGCTAATACCGTTTTGAGAGAAAAAATAAAACTGGGTGGTTCTATCACTTTTACCAATACATTACAAGATGGAATTGTACAGGGTAACGGAGGAAGTGCGCTTGGTGTTTTGGCCGGCCTTGCCAGGAGTATTGATCTTACTTCATATAAAACAAATGGCACTTATAAGAATGTCAATGGGAGTAATAACTTCCTGATCCCAAATACAGATAATCCATATTTCGGCGCTTATGAGAACACAACAAAAAGTAATGTGTTTAGGTGGCTGGGAAATATCAACCTGGGATATGACCTTACTCCCTGGCTTAATGTTAGCTACCGTTTAGGTTTAGATGCTTACACCGACAGAAGGAAACAGATATATGCAGTAACATCCAGCCGTAACCCGGGAGGGCAGGTTATTGAAAATACGATTACCAGGACAGAGTTGAATGGTGACCTGATCATTACCGCAAAGAAAAATAGTTTCTTAACCCGAAAACTTGATATAACTGCCATTGTGGGGCAAAATTTCAACCAAAGAAAATTCCAGTCTGTTTTTTTACAGGGTGATGGATTAGCTTTCCCCGGATTTTATAACATTAGCAATGGAACAACACTTACAAACGGTACTTTTGAATCAAATACCCTCAGGAGATTGTTAGGCTATTATGGCCAGGTTTCATTAGCTTATGATAACTATTTATTTCTTGAATTGACCGGAAGAGCTGATCAATCTTCTACTTTACCTAAATCTACCAACACATACTTTTATCCTTCTGTAAGTGCAGGCTTTGTATTCACTGATGCATTTAAGATAAGTAATAGCTTTTTAAATTATGGTAAAATAAGAGGAAGTATTGCTAAAGTGGGTAGAGACGCCGACCCATACCTGCTGCAAAATACTTATGTAGTTCCAACTTATGGTAATAATGTGGCAAACTTCACTTTTCCTTTAGGTGCAACAGGAGGATGGGCTACGAGCAGCCGTATAGCTCCGGTTGATCCACTCACACCCGAGTTTACCACTTCTTATGAAGGAGGAATTAACCTGGGGTTCTTTAAAAACAGGATAACATTAGATCTTGCTTTTTTTGATCAAAGAAGTAAAAACCAGATCACTAATGTTGCCCTGGCTCCATCTACAGGTTATGCAAGCAGAACCATGAATATTGGTGAGTTGAGTAATAAGGGAACGGAAATTTTATTGACATTGGTTCCTGTAACCAA
>JAYVLZ010000411.1:0-3093 GCA_043759175.1 Chitinophagaceae bacterium
AGTCCGCCCCAGCGGTTGTAAACATTTACTTTTACCACTTTGGCACAGGTACCATTAATCACCACCCATTTATCATAGAAGCCATCACCATTTGGTGTAAATACTTTTGGTGGTTCAACACATGGTTTGCATGGCCCCTGGTTTACTTTAATTGAAACAGAAGCCGCAGCCGCACAGTCATTGGATGGTATGCTGTACCCAATGGTAAATGTTCCTGCACCAGCCATGGAAGGACTGAATGTATTGCCAGATACGCCGGTGCCTGTAAATACACCTCCAGCAACATTTGGTACAAGTGTTACTGGCTCATCGTCTGAACATAATTCAGCAACGGGTGCAATGGATAATGTTGCTGATTGTGATACTGCAATTGTTTGTGAAACCGGAACAACACAACCTGACTGAGTAGTATAAGTGTAAGTAATAGTTTGTGCGCCAACTCCTGCGGTAGCAGGATTGAAATTGCCTGCACTAACACCTGTGCCTGAGTAAACACCTGTACCAACACCAGCCTGTGTTGCCGGTGAACCGCCTGTTAATGCAAAGGCAGGTGCAGTATTACAAACACCGGTCAATGCACTGAATATTACAGTTGGCAATGCCTCTATCACAATAGTGTGATTAAATACAGAAGATACGCAACCTGTTGAAGTGGTTACAACCAATGTAGCAATGTATGTTCCTGCGGCAGCATAAGTATGCGTTTGGTCTGCATTTGTAGTGGCAGTTACATTTGTTGGGCTGTCGCCAAAGTTCCATACCCATTGGGTAATAGTACCGGATGCTACTTTTGATGTATCTCTAAATGTTTGTGCAGTATTGATGCAGGCTGTGTCATTAGCACTAAAGCCTGCTTCAGGCACACCAGAGAATGATACAATTTTTGTGGTATCATCATAGCAACCTTCAGATGTAATTGTTCTCAGGTGTACATTGAATGTGCCGCCGGATGTATAAGTATAAGCCGGGCTTTGTGATGTCGATGTGCCTGGCGGTGTATCGCCAAAATCCCATTGCCATGTATCAAGAGTGCCGCCATTACCGGATGATGCATCTGTAAACTGAACAGTTGCAACACAGCCGCTGGTGGACGGGAAGGTAAAGTCTGCAGTTGGCCCCTGGTTAACTGTAACAGGGAAAATAAATTCTTTCAAACCATTACATCCATCAGGCGTTGGGCTTGTTGCCGAAATATGAACATTAAAAGAACCTACTGCATTATAGATATAAGCAGTTGGGATTTGATAAGTATATAATTTAACGCCGTTGATAACAAAACTGTCTATCAAAACATTTGGCTGTGTTAAATCTGCTGAGCTTTGTGTAACCGTTACATTAGGTGAAAGATTAGTATTGGATGCAAAATCCCAAACAATACTAAGCGGCCTGAAGGCCAATGTTACTTTCATAAAAAATTCAGATCCACGGCAGGCTGCTGCGGAGGCACCTGATGCAAACTGGTTCTGTATATTGAAGCCGGAAAATAAATCAACGAGGTTGGTACCTGCATTATATCCATAGCTTTCGTCGCCGGCTACCCCATAAGCAATAGCATTAAAACCACCAGGACTAGTTAAGGTATGTGAAGTTTGTGCCACCGGTATTTGAGCATAAGAATACAAGCCTGCAGGATCATTTGTAACCGGGCTAAATGTAACGCCCACGCCATCCAACAAGAAGCTTGCAGCATCTGCCGTTTTCAATGTTACATTTATAAAGTGTGCCCTGTTGCTTGAATTGCCTAATGGCGAAGACACCAATGAAACGGTATCAATAGTTTGCTGAACAGAGCTTAAATATATCATTTCTGGATCACCCACACTGGCAGCTGCATTACCGCACTGTCCATGCGATGTCATATACTGGGCAACCATTACAGGTTTATCTGCTTCAACTACATCCACACTTGCTGCACTGTTCAGGTATTCAAAATAAGTATTGTTGATGATGCCGGTTAATACTGTGCCATTGCGTTTTACCACTGTTGCAGCATCATCCACCAGCACACGTACGTGGCCGATATTGCTGGTAACTGGTTGCGTGGGTACTATAATATATTTATAACCCCATGCTACTTTAGGAAACATTTGCTGGAACAGGTTGTCGCCAGAATTGGATACGTTAGTATTGGTGCTGCAGTCAATAGTGATTTTGCCGGCACCGCAGAAAAACGCAAATGGTTTACAGCCTGTGGTGCCGCTTATTGATCTTACAATTACGCCGCTTAAATCAATGGCTGTTTCTGAACCGGTGGTGGAACCAAAGAGGTTTAATACTTCGCCTCTGTTTAGTGTTTGTGTAAACGTTGTTCCTGCTGCATGTGTTTCAGTTGAAACGCCTGCAGGCAATACCACTTCTAATTGTGTGTTGTCTTCTGTTGCAATAGCAAAACAGTAAGAACGGTTAGCAGAAGAACTGCTGTTAAAACGTTGTGTAAAGTTCAGAGAGATATATTCCCTTCCCAATGTTGGTGTGGGAAACAATACTGTTGCTGCATACACCTGTGATGTTACATTGTGTGCATATGCAACAATCGGCTGATCGCTTACAATATGAATACCTCCATTTGAAACCCCTTCGGTTCTCAGTCTTGCATCCACACCAGCCACAGCACCTTCGGGAATTTCATTTGCGTTGGTAGTGATTACTGAATTAGCAGGAACTATATAAGCGATTGGTGTAAAGCCTGCCTGGTTCGGAATGGATATAGTAACGTTTGCCGCTACGCTGTTTGGATTATTAAATGTAAACCGAAGATCCTGGCTGTTATCGCCGGTCATTTTTTCTGTTGCACCATAGCCTACCCAAAAATCTTTGCCTTTGTTGGAGAAACCCTGCTTGCCTTGGCCGCCAACAGGCTCTATAGCGCCGCTTACAATTACATTGGCAACAGGTGCACCGCCACCGTTATTGGTTATTTTTTTATCGTAGCTGGCTAATGCTGTTGGAGAGAAAACAACAGAAATAGTTGTAGCCGCCAATGTGCCGCCAGTGTAAGGAATGGAAAGTGATGTTGCAAAACCAGAGCCGCTTGATAAAGAAATTTTATATCCTGCAGGTGCCGTAATGGTGATATTGCCTGCAGCCGGAGTT
>JAYVLZ010000412.1:0-4244 GCA_043759175.1 Chitinophagaceae bacterium
GTTATCAGTTAGTGGAAGTTCCGGATGAAGAATTTGATTTGATGGGCTGCAATGTGCTGGCACTTGCACCCCGTGTTTGTTTGATGGTGGATGGAAATCTCAAAACAAAAAAAGCATTGGAAGATGTCGGCTGCAAAGTAATTGTTTACAAAGGCGAAGAGATCAGTGTAAAGGGCGGCGGTGGACCTACTTGTTTAACCAGGCCGGTTTACCGGTATAAATAATTTTTTGTTACCAGCTTTATATTTTTATAGTATCATTGTTGCATCGCACTTGTACAGCATCTCACTACGGAACGGTTTAGTTTCCATACAATAAAATCGTAAATAATCAATTATCATCCATGACCCCCAAAGATCCTCTTCACGGCAAAACATTAGAAGCCATCCTTACCGGACTGGTGAATCATTATGGCTGGGAAAACCTTGGAAATATCATTACCATTAATTGCTTCAATAATAATCCCACCATTAAATCAAGCTTAACATTTTTACGTAAAACACCCTGGGCAAGAAAGAAAGTAGAGGATTTGTATATACAGATGATTGACCAACAATAATGAGCAGATAAAAATAATGTAGTCGTCACTGTTATGCTGAATACAAATGGCTGGCTTACGAATATTCAGCTTGCATTTATAAAAAGAAAGCACTATTTTGTTTAGGAGTTCAATACAGGTTTTATTCTTATTTCCGTTTTGTATAATAGGAAAACTTGTATAGATTTCATAACTATTGACAGGTATATTTTTTAACTCCTAAAACCTTTAATCATGAGAAAGTTATTTGTTGCGGCAATTATGGCAATAGCCAGCCTGACGCTAAGTGCACAGGTAATACCCCAATCACCTTCAGCCAGACTAACAGACAAAGAATTAGGGCTTCAGTATCTTAAAAAAAGCCGGACACTAAAAATAGCCGGGTGGTCAATGTTAGGTGCAGGACTTATAATTTCAACGATCGGTTTTAATCAGGCAACCAACGATTTATTTAGTGATAGTAATTCAGGTGAAGCGTTGTCTCTTGTTGGAACGATATTAACTATTGGCAGTATACCCTGCTTTATTGGTGGTGCAAAAAATAAAGGGAGAGCTGAAATTTTATTAAGAAACGAAAATATAATGATCTCTTATAAATCCCAGTTGGTAAAGTCTTACCCTTCTTTGGCGTTAGCGATTAATTTTTAGATAAATAAAATGGCTGATTGGTAAAACCCCTAATGATCTTCACAATCAGGTTTTAGTTGTTGATTATTTCTCTGATCAGGTGGTTTCCACAGTAATACCCTCATGTGTGAGCACCAGTGTTTCCATGGCAAGGCTGCTGTCGTGGGCTGCAAGCACCGGTCCATAATAATGTACAGGAAATGCATTGTTTACCCTCCAAACCACCACTGGGTTGTGTTGTTCATTCAGCAGTGAAATGGTTACATCCCTTCTTTCAATGCTCCCAATTTGTTTGGTATTGATCCAGCTGAAGAATTCATTATCTCCTTTAATGATCTCTCTTTTTAAAGTGATATCTGAGTATTTACGCAGCCCCGGCATTTTTCTAAAACTGTCATCCGGGCTTCCGCCATCTCTAAAGGAAACAGCTTCAATTTCGATATCCAGCCCTGATACTTCCATAAATCCAATTCTTGTTCCACCCCAATCTACCCGGAAATGGTAACGGTTCATTGCGTTCTGTGACATAAGTAAAGGTTTAATGATGAAAAAATAAATCAACAGAGAAAGGAGGATCATCAGCAGCAACATTAGTACAATCAGCATGTAATAAGTTTTAAATATAAATGTAAACAATAGTTTTTTGCAATGCAAATACTGTTACGGCCTTTAATAATTACTGGAAAACTTAAAGTATTTTAAGGGCAACTTTTTTGGCAGACCTCAATTTGGATAAGAAAAGATGTTAAATAAAAATTAATGGTAAATACTGTGCAACCCTTTTCTTCTTTCCATGGTCTTGTAATTGGTTTTTCATAGGATATTGGATTTTAAACCAGGGCTGGATTTTTATCCTGGCCCTTTTTTTATTTTGTATTGCCACGTGGCAATACTATGCTTCCTTCATCCTTCTCATATAATTCATTACCGCCCTAATCTCTCCATATGAATATCCATCACCCAACTGTAGTTTAACAGGTGCAAGCTCCTGCAGGTTATTATTTTTTTCAATTGCCTCCATGATGGGTTGTATTTTTTCTTTAGAAACTATTTCATTTACATTCAGTTCGCCGGTAAAAACAAAATGTGCCAAATGTGTTTCAATGGTGCCGGCAGATAAATTTCTTTCACCTGCAATTTCAGAAATCGATCTCCCCAATTTAAATAATTGCAGGCTGGCTTTTTTTGTGTCAGTCGTTTTTTCTTGTGCAGCAGATTGTCTTTGACGTTTGGGTGCTTTGGAATTTATTTTAGAAGTTAAATTATTCACCACACAATAATCAATAATGGCATCTAAAAATGAATCACCATACTTTGCCAGTTTAATATCGCCAAAGCCGGAGATCTTTGCCAGGTCTTCTTTGGTAAGCGGGAGATAAGTGGCCAGTTCAACTAAGGTCGCATCAGAAAAAATTTGAAAAGCAGCAACATTTTCATCATTCGCCAGATCGTAACGGATGGCTTTTAATGTCTTAAATAAATCCTGGTGAAGGTTTTCTCCTGCAGCAAATATTTCAGCAACAGGTTTCTTTTCAGCAATAGACTTTGTCAGTATTACTTTCATTTCACCCTTCAGTATTGACTTGCTTTTTTCATTCAGTTGCAACACAGGGTATTCACCTTCACTTTGCTGCAGGTATTGCAGTTGCAGTAGTTCTTTTAGAATTTGTTTCCAACGGTCCCTGCTGATGTCTTTACCAATGCCATAAGTTTTTATGGAGTGATGTTCTGCTTTGGTTGTACTGCTGCCCCTTAAAAAATCAATCACATAGTTGGCACCAAAGCGCTGGTTCAGTCTTGTAACTGCACTTAGCAATTTCTGTGCTTCTACAGTGGTATCTGCTTTTTCTCTTTCACTAAGGCACACATCACAACTGCCACAGTAATCCGGGGCCGCTTCGTCAAAATAGTTGAGTAAATATTTTCGTCTGCACACATTGGTTTCACACAGCGCCGCCATCTGGTCAAGCTTCTTCAGCATGATCTTGCTTTGTGCTGCATTGCCTTCCACGCTGGCAAAACTTTTCAGCTTGAATACATCACCGGCGCTATAAAATAAAATTGCTTCACTCTCCAGGCCATCTCTGCCCGCTCTTCCAGTTTCCTGGTAGTAACCCTCAATATTTTTTGGAAGGTCTGCATGTATTACGTAGCGAACGTTACTTTTATTAATTCCCATTCCAAAAGCAATGGTGGCAACAATAATTTTTATTTCATCCCGTAAAAATTTTTCCTGCCGTTCGTCTTTCTCATTTTTTTCTAATCCTGCATGATAAGCTGCTGCTGCAATCCCCTGCTGCTGCAATCTTTCAGCCAGCGATTCTGTTCCGGCACGGCTAAGGCAATATATAATACCGCAATCATCTTTATGATCTTCCACATAATTCAGCAGCTCATCAAAATACTTTTTTTTCGGTTTGATGAAGTAACTGATATTGGGCCGGTTGAAAGAATTTTCAAAGACAATATAATCAGTCAGCGCTAATTTTTCAATGATGTCTTTCTTCGTAAGTTTATCAGCAGTTGCTGTCAACGCAATTACCGGAATGCCTGGAAAAGCTGTTTTTAATTTTCCTAACTCCACATACTCCGGCCTGAAATCATGACCCCAATGACTGATGCAATGTGCTTCATCAATGGCAAACAGTGATACATTTACCTGTTGTAAAAACTGCAGCAATCCATTTGTACCAAGCAATCTTTCCGGGGCCACATATAATAATTTTAGCTGGTTATTTTTTAGCTGATTGATAACAGTTGCCTGCTCATAATTGCTCAAAGAAGAATTTAAAAAAGCAGCAGCCACACCATTCAATCTTAATGCATCTACCTGGTCCTTCATCAATGCAATTAATGGAGACACCACAATGGTAACGCCATCAAATGCCAATGCCGGCACTTGATAACATAAAGATTTTCCACCACCTGTTGGCATCAGTACAACTGAATCTTTTTTTGCTAAAACATTTTCAATAATATCCTGCTGATTGAACCTGAACTGGCTGTAGCCAAAGTAATGTTGCAGTATTTGATGAATGTTGTACATGTGCAGGTACTGATATTTTTTATAATTTAAAAG
>JAYVLZ010000413.1:0-24410 GCA_043759175.1 Chitinophagaceae bacterium
GTATTAAAATGGTGAACCTTCCAATAGAGGAAGTGTTGTTCTTTTTTATAGTGCCGTATAGCTGTGTATTTATTTATGAATGTATCCGTTGTTATTTTCCAACATGGAAGGATAATAAAAAAGCAAATACTATTTTAAAATTAATGGGAGTATGCCTGGCAATTACCGGAATTGTTTTTTACGACCGTCATTATACCTGCTGGACTTTTTTGCTTGGTGCTTTTTTTATTGGAGTCATTTATACCTTTCGTAATTATTTCAAATTATTTGATGGAGCTTCATTTTTAATTTCCTGGTGCATCACACTGGTTCCTTTTTTAATAGTGAATGGTTTTCTTACTGCCATACCGGTGGTGTTATACAATGATGCAGAAAATCTTGGCATAAGAATTTATACCATTCCTTTTGAAGATATTTTTTATGGCATGCTGCTGGTGATGATAAATATTGTTATTTATGAAAAACTTAAAAACAGGCACGAGGTTTAACTTTGTATCATAATCAATAAAATAAAATTATGGATTTTGGAAGAGTGCCGGAAAATGAATTGGACAGCGTGGATTTTTCTTTGCCGCCAGAACCGGCAGGTAATAAAACAATCCTGAAGGAAAAACCATTTGCTAATCCGAAAATATATTTGGGCTGTGCTAAATGGGGCAGGGAAGAATGGGTAGGCAAAATTTATCCTCCAAAAACAAAAGAAAAAGATTTTTTAAAACATTATGTTCAGCATTACAACAGCATTGAATTAAATGCAACACATTATAAAGTGTATGGAGAAGGAGGTATAAAAAAATGGACAGAGAAAGCAGCTGGTAAAGATTTTAAGTTTTGCCCCAAGATGTACCAGGGGATTACACACAGGGGAAGCCTGAATGGAAAGCAATTTATTACGAATGAATTTTTCCGTGGAATTGTTGCGTTTGAAGAATGGCTCGGCCCCATATTCGTACAGTTAAGCGATGCCTTTTCCCCTAAAAGAAAAGATGAGTTGTTCGGTTATTTAAAAACACTGCCAACGGATCTGCAATTCTTTTTAGAAGTACGTCATCCGGACTGGTTTAAAAAAGATGACATACGGGAAGAAATGATCAGCACTTTAAAAGAGCTGAACATGGGAGCGGTGATCACTGATACAGCCGGAAGAAGGGATTGTGCCCATATGCACCTTGCCATTCCAAAAGTATTCATCCGTTATGTAGGTAACAGTTTGCATCCCTCTGATTATACAAGAAGTGATGCCTGGGTAAACCGAATAAAATACTGGTTAGACAACGGGTTGGAAGAATTGTATTTTTTCATGCACATGCATGATGAAGCCACCTCTCCAGAGCTGACGGTTTATTTAGTTGATAAGCTCAATGCGGCATGCGGATTGAATTTGATCAAGCCAAAATTTGTTGGTGATGATGGAAAGCAGGGAAATTTATTTTTATGATAAACTTATTTGATGTTCTTGTAAACCACACCATCTTTCATTACCCATTTTACCTGCTCCAAAGATTTAATGTTGGTTAACGGATCTTCTTTTACTGCAATGATATCTGCAAAGGCGCCGGGCATAATTTCACCAATCAATCCTGTTTGATCCAGCAGTTCAGCACCATTGATAGTAGCTGTTTGTATAGCCTGTAGTGGTTGCATGCCATACTGAATAAAAAATTCAAAATCTTTTGCCTGAGGCTCGTTCCAGTCATAACCACCAATATCTGTTCCGTAAGCAATCTTTACGCCATATTGCATTGCTTTTTTAAATACAGCAGGTTCTGTTTCTGTAAATAATTTATTTATCGGGCTGCCGGCTTTTGCCCTTCCTTCTGCCACATAATCATTTACATAAATAGTGGGGCACCAGAATACATTTTTCTTTACCATCACTTGCATGCATTCATCATTCATACCAAAACCATGTTCAATACTTTTAGCACCGGCATTGATGGAATACAAAATACCATCAGGTGTTACCGCATGTGCAGCCAGTTTGCGCCTGCTCTTGATGGTTTCATCTGCAATGGCTTCTACCTCCTCTTTAGTAAAATTCGGGATACTTCTATATTCACCAGTTGGTAATTTGGTATAACCTCTGTCAGCATAAATTTTTATCCAGTCGGCACCATGAGCAATCTGTTCTCTCACTGCTCTTCTGCCCTCTTCAGCGCCGGTAATTTCCTGTAATCCTTTTGGCATTGTTAATTCCCATGCATAATCTTTTTCTAAAACAGGGTAATGCCCTGTGGTGTTAATAGCAAGCGTTGAAACAAACATTCGTGGTCCTGGTATCACTCCTTTATTGATGGCTTTTTTTATATCCACATCGGCATAACCTGCACCCTCTGTTCCTAAATCACGGATGGTAGTAAAGCCATTCAGTAAAGATTGGTTACAACTTTTAGAAGCCCTCAATGTACGGTAAGGAATAGATTCTTTCAGTATCTGAACATCGTAATCTTCGCTGGTAATATCTCCCTGCAGCAACACATGTGTATGGCAATCGATAAGCCCCGGCAATACATAATAAGCACTCAGATCAATTGCTGAATCAGCTTTTTGTTTGAATGCAGCAGCATCGGTTACCAATTCAATTTTATTTCCTTTGATAAAAATGATTTGGTTAGGTAAGATTTTGCCGCTTCTCACTTCCAACAATTTGCCACAGCGGACAGCGATTGTTTTTTGTTGTGCAATTGTAAATACAGTTGTGATTAAAATTGTCAGCAGTAAAATTAATTTTCTCATGAATGAAGTTTAAGAGAAAATGAATGTACGATTTGTAACTTAAATCAGTAAGAAAAGATAAGTATACCGCAAAGGAAATTTATTTTACTTCAAACAATTCTTCCCATCGGGTAGTGTACCTTCCGCTTCTTAATTCCTGCCGCATCTTCCAGTCTTTTTTTGTTCCGCTGGCAGCAAATTTTAGTACATCATCTCTTTGGCTAAAGTTGATATTGTCAATCATGTCCATCAACTTTCGTTCACAATTTTTATTAGCAGGAAGAAACAAATTTCCCTGGATAGAAATATCGGGTACCAGGCCACTCAGCATCACACCTGCTTTTTTATAAATTCTTCCCTGCTCATATAATTGATCAACCAATTTTACTGCAGGTTTAATTAGTTCATTGGTGGAAGAAGTGGCCACGGGCAATGTGATATAACTGCTTACTGTTGGCCCATGCCTGAAGTATTCATTATGACTGTTTTCTTTTGGCACTACAAACACACTGATGATACTGGCCGCACTTTGTTGTCTCCGCAATTTTTCTGCTGCTCTGGATGTGTAGGTGGCTACCGCTTCTTTGATGTCACCAATATTTTTTACCGGGCTGCCAAACATCCTGGTGGTGGCAATCATTTTTTTTACTGTCAGTTGTTTTTCCATTTCATTGGCGGGTTCCCCTTTTAATTCTTTTACCAGGCGGATGCCCACCACACCACCTAAATTTTTATGTGTCCATTCTTCAGTTTTTTTAGTAAGATCATAAGCAGTAAATATGGCATTCATTTCAATCAGCTTTTGTGCATACTGCCTGCCCACACCCCACACTTCGCCAATGGGTGTATCCTGCAATGCCCTGGTAATTTTTTCTTTTGTATCCAGCACCACCACACATTGTGTGGCGATCTTATTTTTTTTAGCTAAATGATTGGCAACCTTTGATAATACTTTGGTGGGAGCCACCCCAACAGAAACTTTTATACCGGTCCACTCTTCTACTGTTTGCCTTATTCTCAACCCTGCTTCCTGCAAATCGCCTTTGGCAAACTCATCTAAATTTAAAAATGCTTCATCTACAGAATACACTTCTACATTTTCTTTTCCCACCAGCATCCGCAACGTTTCCATCACCCTCCAGCTAAGATCGCCATACAAATTATAGTTAGATGAAAAAGTAGCCACATTATATTTTTCAATCAATGGCTTTGCTAAAAAATAAGGCCCGGCCATCTGCGCACCAAATGCTTTCGCTTCATCACTTCTTGAAATAATGCAGCCGTCATTGTTGCTCAGCACCACCACAGGTTTGTCATCCAAATGCGGTTTAAACAACCTTTCGCAGCTGCAGTAAAAACTGTTACAATCAACAATGGCTTTCATGTTAATGCTTATAAAAATTAAAAACTGTTTGTATATAAACCCGACGGTGGCTCTAAGCCCCGTCGGCGGTTGTGTGTGGGGTGCATTATCTGGTAATTTCTGTTTGTTTAATCAACCGCCGTCAGGGTTTACAACCGCTGACGGGGTTGTGAAAATCTTTCATTCAATCACAAATTTTTCAGTACCCTCCCTGCCATATCTTTCTTTATGTGAATTTTCAAATGCAGCAACTCCGCCAAACCAATCCAGCACTTTTTGCGATGCTAAAAAAGTGTTGTCATTTTTTAAAATGGTATGATAAGAAGAAAATTCCCAATCCTTAAAATCATTCACAAAACCGTGCAGTTGGGCATTATAATGGCAGTAATAAATCATTGAAGTCAGGTAACTGTTATCATCAATCAGTTTTCTTTCAAAAGGCGATTCAAATAACGGGCCTGTACGTTTGTAAGCTTTATTAACAGACTGGGCGTACGAATTAAAGAAATGCGACAGTTGCTTAGAAGCATTTAACCGGATAGTGCCTTGCCCGTTGTATTTTGGCACTGCTACGTTTTCTTTTACATACACCAATAAATGAAAATGATTTTTTAGCAGGGCATAGGCATAAGTTTCAAATACATCAGCACAGTATGCAATGTATTGCTGCAGGAAATAATAATAGTTCCGCTGTTCTTTAAAAAGGTCTTCACCATTTACACCCCTGTTGTAAATATGAAAATATTGTCCTTCTTCCAATGGTTGTATGTACATAATAGTATCGTTTAATTTTACTTTTAAATAACCCCAACGGCGGCTATCAGCCCCGTCGGCGGTTAATTAGACAACAATAAATAGTAGCTTCCTGGATTCACCCAACCGCCGTCAGGGCTTAAAGCCGCTGACGGGATTTAGCCTTCACACATTCCTTATCACACAAATAACCACATCCCAAATTTTAAAATCCATAAACTCACTCACATCAATCGCAGAAAGCCTGGGCGTTTCAGGTACCAGCCGCAGGTGGGTCATCGTTTTTTCATACCGCCGTATAAGCATTTCGCCATCAATTACGGCAATCACAATTTTTCCGTTTACCGGCTTAATGCTCCTGTCCACAATCACAATATCACCGTCAAAAATCCCGGCGTTGATCATGCTGCTGCCACTCACTTTCATAAAAAAAGTAGCCGGTTTATTGCGGATAAGCTGTTCATTTAAATCAATGCCCCGTTCCATGTAATCATCTGCCGCCGCACCAAAGCCGGATGCATTGGCCATTGGAACATCATGCTGGTTATAACGCTTACTGCCGCCATAGCTGCTGCCTGTAAAAAAGTTTTCCACTTCCATAAAAAATATTTTATTTGTAACTAAATTAATTAGTAAATTTATGCTAAAATAATTGGTAATTCCAAATTTTAAAATACACATTTATGAAAAAATTACCACAGGCAGCCGCACCACCGCCTTTTAAGATAAAGGAACGGAATCTTAGTAATACTATACCCGGCTATAAAATTTATGAATACCTGCTGGTGCTCAATCCACATGAAGCATTACGGGAAAAGATCATGCAGGTGAAACAATATTTTTACGACACTTATAAAAACGCTTCCGCTATTTACAGCAAGCCGCATATTACGCTGGCAAATTTTGTACAATACCAACTGCTGGAGGAACGGTTAGTAAACAGGTTGCAGGTAATTGCTATGGGATTTCCACCAATAAAAATAGAATTGAAAGATTATGGCAGTTTTCCTTCACATACTATTTATATCAACATTACCAGTAAAGTGCCTGTTCAAAGCCTGCTAAAAAACATCCGTACAGAAGCCCAGCGTTTAATGAAACTGAATGATGACAATAAGCCACATTTTATAATGGAGCCACATCTTACTATAGCCCGAAAGCTACAGCCCTGGCAATATGAAAATGGCTGGCTCCAATTCAGTAACATGCATTTTACCGGCCGCTTCATTGCAGATGCTATGTTACTGCTTCGTCGTCCCGTAAGTGAAATGAAATATCAAATTGTACAGCGTTTTGAATTTAAGAATCTGCCGGTATCAACAGTGCAGGGGGATTTATTTGGCTAAGAGGTTATCCTTCGATAAGCTCAGGAGAGAAAAAGAGAATACAATAATGATTACGAGCCAGGGTAAGGTACTGCTACCTGCCGGCCGGCAAAGGCAGGTTGAGCTTCATTGACACAGTTTATACTGAAGAACGAAGTGCATTCTTATACAGAAATAATTCTATTCAGCATAAGGTACTACTAAGATACCATTCGTGTCAATTCGTGTAATTCGTGGCAAAAAATAATTTGTATTAATCCGCATAATCTGTGTCAACAAAAATAAATATGAACAACAATCAATTAAAGCAGGATCATTATAAGGTAAAACCTAAAGATCATGAAAACCCTCAGGCAACCTCTCCAGGCAATGAAAATATAGAGCAACCTGCTTCCGATAAAAACAGTAACTATCTCCATGGCAGAGGTGCCCAGTTCAATACAAAAAATCGTTTTTTAAAAGACGAAAAAACAAGAGAGCACATAGAATCAATAGATGACTGGAGCGATGAAAATATTCCTACACAATACCAGGAACAGGAAAGCAAAACCATTGTAAACAAAGTAGAAAGTAAAGATGTGGGCATGGCATACAGTATGAACCCTTATGCCGGCTGTGAGCATGGCTGCATTTACTGCTATGCCCGTAATGTGCATGAATACTGGGGCTACAGCGCCGGACTGGATTTTGAAAGAAAAATCATCATCAAAAAAAATGCACCACAACTGCTGCGTAAATTTTTAATGCACCCTAAATGGGATGCTACGCCCATTATGCTCAGCGGCAACACCGATTGCTACCAGCCAGCCGAACAAAAGTATAGATTAACAAGAAGTTTGCTGGAAGTTTGCAACGAATTCAATCAGCCCGTTGGCATACTCACCAAAAACTCCTGGATACTAAAAGACAAAGATGTGCTGCAGGAAATGGCAAAGAAAAAAATTGTATCCGCCATGGTATCCATCACTTCTTTTAATGAAGATTTAAGAAGGGTAATGGAACCAAGAACCACCACCGCCAAACAAAAATTAAAAGTGATTAACGAACTCAGCAGCGCCGGTGTAAGAATGGGCATCATGATGGGCCCCATGATACCCGGACTGAATGAACATGAAATGCAACGCATCATGAAAGCGGCGGCAGACAATGGCGCCACCTTTACAGCCTACACTTTCATCAGGCTAAATGGGGCCATCAAATTTTTATTTCACGATTGGTTATATAAAAACTTCCCCGACCGTGCCGACAAAGTATGGCACCTGGTAGAGCAAAGCCACGATGGAAAAGTGAATGACACCAGGTGGGGTGTACGCATGAGAGGAGAAGGACACATAGCAGCGATGGTGGCACAGCAATATAAAAAGTATGGCAAGCTATATGGCATGAATGCAGAGGAGTGGAGTTTGAATACAACGTTGTTTAAAAGGCCGGGAGAGCAGGGGAAATTATTTTAAAAATAAAAAGAGAACTCATGCAGTCCATTACCAAAAATTATCTGGTAGATATTATTTACCGGATGATCAATACATCCATTTTGTTACACCGGCAGAGTAAGAACAACACTGCTCAATACGGGGCCTATCCCAATGCCACAGAAGAAGAGACCATTGATTTTATTGTAACCATTCCTTACCTGGATGTGGAGTTGAAATATTTTTTGCTTGGCAATGTAAAAGAAAACATTATCATCATCAGCCAGGCATGGGAAATTGAGTTTATAAAGAAATGTACCACCTGGGTACAAAGCTATGAATGGCTGGAAGGGGATGAATATTATTTAAGTGATGCACACATCAGCCAGTTGCAGAGAAAAGCTGATTGTTTGAGTTTGCCTTATTGATTGTAGGAAGCATAAATTCAGCAGTATAAATATTGCCGCCAGGGAAATTTGAAACTACATATTCAGTATATGATGGGGACTTATTGTCGGTATTTGGTGAAAAAACTGTAGGAGTAATATTATTCGTTTAAAAGAATGGATTGATATTGGTTGTTTTTAAAAGGAATGAAAGTAGCGGAACTTGTTTTGAAAATCATTAGTTACTTTTAATTGCATTTCGGTTTCCCTAACTAAAACAATTTTTATATGAATCAGTTTGGTGGCTCGTGGACACAACAGAAGATTGAAATGGTAATTGCGTATGCAAAAGCGTATCTAATTATTATGAATAAGTATCCAAAATTTAAAATTTTGTATTTTGATGGCTTTGCAGGTTCCGGCGATATTTATAAAAATGAGGAAACAGATTTAGAAATAATTAAAGGTGCGGCAATTCGGATATTAGAAATTAATGAGCCAAAGCCTTTTGATACCTATTATTTTGTTGAGAAGAATGAGGCCAATAAATCAGAATTAGAAAAAGCAATAAAGCAAAACTTTTCTAATTGCCAAACTCATGTAGTGGCAGGAGACTGTAATAAAAAATTGCTAAGTATGGCAAAATATTTAAGGCAAAACCCAGACTGCCGGGTATTGGCATTTATTGATCCTTACGGTATGGCTGTTGACTGGGCATCAATCGAAATTCTTAAGGGATTAGGTATAGACTTATGGATATTAGTTCCAACAGGAATGGGAATAAACAGATTATTAAAAAATGATGGCAAGATTTCTGATGCTTGGCTTGAAAAGCTGGAGAGATTTTTGGGATTGAGGAAAGATGTTATTTTAAATCACTTTTATAAAGAATCTAAAAGGTTAACGCTTTTTGGCGAAGAAACAATTATTGAAAAAGAACGAAATGCAATCGATAAAGCTGGAGCTTTGTATAGGGAAAGATTAAATACAGTTTTTAAATTTGTTTCCGAATCATTCGTAATGAAAAATTCAATGAATTCCATCTTATATCATTTCATGATGGCGACGAATAACAAAGCAGCCTTGAAAATTTCAAATGACGTTATTAAACCTAAGTATAGATAAAATTATATGGCACAATCCTCAATAGAATGGACAGAAATGACCTGGAACCCTACCACAGGCTGTAATAAAATTTCCGCTGGTTGCAAATACTGCTATGCGGAAGTAATGACCCGAAGGCTGGAAGCAATGGGAGTTGAAAAATATAAAGACGGATTCAAGTTGCGTACGCATGAAGATGCATTACTTACTCCTTACGGATGGAAGTCGCCCAAGATAGTTTTTGTAAATTCTATGAGTGATCTTTTTCATAAAGACGTTCCATTAGAGTTTCTAAAAAGAGTATTCGATACTATGAATAATTGCTCCCAGCATACTTTTCAGGTATTGACAAAACGTTCTGATATTCTTTTAAAATATCACAAAGAATTAAACTGGACCCATAATATCTGGATGGGAGTTTCTGTTGAAGATTCAAGAGTGAAGTATCGCATAGATGACCTTCGTAAAACAACTGCAAGAGTAAAGTTTCTTTCATGCGAACCTTTGATTGGCCCTTTACCAAAAATGAATTTGAAAAAAATTGATTGGGTTATTGTAGGTGGCGAAAGCGGACGGACACCAAGAAAAATGGATGAAGATTGGGTATTAGATATACAAGACCAATGCGAAAAGGAAAAAATTGCTTTTTTCTTTAAACAATGGGGCGGCACCAATAAAAAGAAAGCTGGAAGAGAATTAGCAGGCAATACCTATAGTGAAATGCCCGCTATACAATAAAAAGCCGGCCAGCACTTTTTAACCAGAGGCTGGCCGGATAACTACTACCATCCCCGTTTTAGCCTTTTACGCATGAGCCTTATCTCAGTGTAAATACGGATTATCAGTTTGGCATCATCCATTATGGTGAGTTTATTAAGGGTTTGTTCACGTTCCTGAATTTTTTCGGTATAAACCTTTTCCATCGTTTCAAATGAATCCCAGTTATAATCCATCTCATCATCAATACCGGAAATGTTGTGGTTAACAACGGTTTTTTTTTGTATGCCCATAATCTGTTTCATAATTATTTACTTTTAGTAATAGATTAAATGTTGTTAGTAATAAACAGCCGGGGTTCAGGGTAACCGTATGTAAAGATGGATAACAGATAAATAAAAAACAATGGCATTGCTACGCATTATCTTGCGTAACTGGTACATAAAAAAAAGGTAGTTATACGTATTGATTTACTCCAGGGTATTTTTATTTTTATGCCACATTAAACTCCTTCACATCATGCAACAACAATTTAAGCAATTGGCAGGCACAGCTTTCCGCCTGTTTTTTTTCGTTCTGGCAATTGCACTCGTTATGATTTCCTGCAGGCAAAAAGGAACAGTGGTGATACCGGTACCGGATGATACATCAGCCCTGTCAAAGATTAATCACTTTATTCCACTGGATCAGATCAAAGCTTACCAGCAAGCTTTCAACATTGAAAGGGATACCTTGCTAAAACTACGCCCGGGTCTTTCATTACCGCAGAGTGAGGCATTTAATAAACAGGCCATCATTGAAATTTTAAAAGACCCTCAGTGCGTCGGCATCAGGGTGTCTTACGGTATAAAACAAACAGGCGCCGGCAATGAAATGCGTTTAATAATAACAGGCGTTGATGCACAGGGCAATGATTTATATATTACAGGAGAAGCAACGGCTGAAACAGCAAACCGTTCTGCCAAAGCTCCGGAGGCGGCGCCATCGGCAACAAGTACTACTAAAGGTGGTGTTGAGCAGGGACAGTGCAATCCTCCCTGCAGGTAATCTTCACTATTTTAACCAGCTTCGTACCTTGTTATGAACAACGAAGTACAGTTTATACTAAGTCTCAGCATTACTTTCACAGTAATTATTGGGGTAATAAGATACAAAGTAATTGACCCGTCTTATTATCCCTTTTTTTATCTGGCAGGCATTGCTTTGCTGGTAGAAATAATGAATTTTATACTGGCGAAAAATAAAATGTATGAAGCACTTTCAGTGATGATGAATATCTATCATTTTGCAGAGTTCTTTTTTTATACATGGCTTTTTCATGCCTGGGGTCTGTTTAATTTTAAACGAAGTGTTTTTTTGCTGATCATCAGTATTTTTTTTATTTGCTGGGCAGCACTCATTTTTGGTACAGGAACAATTAAAAAACCGGGTTATTATTTCCCGGTTATTTATGCAATAACGCTTTTATTTTTTGCCGTAACTACTTTTAATAAGTTGGTAATACAGGACAGGGGGCCAATAATCAAAAATCCTAAGTTCTGGATTTTAACAGGTGTCATTATCTTTTTTTCATTTTACCTGCTTATTGAATCTGCTAATCTTTCTGTATTTGGTAAAAATGCCAGCATTGTTTTCAGGAGAGGTTTATACGGTATTGTTAGTTATACAAATTTGATTGTTAATTTGATGTTTGCAACAGCCGCATTATGTATTCCCAGGAAGAAGAATTTTACAAAGCTATTTTAATTGTTGCCTCTATAGTGGGTGTGATACTGCTGTATTTTATCATAACAGCTATTACCTATCACCGCAAGAGCATACGAATTCATAAAGATAAAATACAGGCTGAGATAGATACACTTGAAAATGAAAGGCGGCGTATCGCATCTGATCTGCATGATGAGTTAGGGCCACTCTTATCCGCTGTAAAACTACAGATCAATAATATTGAAACAGCCGGTCCGGAAGATCAACAGCTGGTAGTAAAGTCAAGCCAGTATATTGATACTATTATTCATAAACTTCGGGAGATTTCCAATAACCTGATGCCGAATACCCTGCTTCGTAAGGGGCTTAAAACTGCCATTCAGGAACTGCTGGATACATACAAAAAACTAAGTGGCATAGAAATGCGTTTCACCTGCGAACAGGAGATACGGCTTGATCAAAATAAGGAAATCAATATTTACCGTATTGTACAGGAAGTGCTGCACAACACCATTAAACATTCAGGCGCCAGTTTACTCGTTATCCGTTTACACAGCGAAGAGGGCCACCTGTTGCTTTCTACTGCCGATAATGGAAAAGGGTTTGACTATTTTTCAAAATCAAAAGAACTTAAGGGACTCGGTCTTCGTAACTTACAGAGCCGGACACAAATTATGGGAGGTGAACTGGTATGTAATTCCCAGCCCGGCAAAGGAGTAACTTATATTTTTGATATCCCGATATAATACGAAAGATGGTTATAAACTCTGTTAAGGTTGTAATAGCTGATGACCATGAAATTTTTAGAGATGGTTTGAAGTTAGTGCTGCAAAAGCAGAAAGATATTGTTGTGGCAGGGGAAGCCTCTGATGGACGGGAACTAATAGAACTGGTAAAACAGCAACTGCCCGATGTGGTAATTACAGATGTAAAAATGCCAAACCTTGATGGTGTTGCTGCTGCAAAATACCTGGCACAACATTACCCGTCTATTGGCGTAATTGCATTAACCATGTTTGATGAGGAAGACCTGATAATAGATATGCTGGAGGCTGGTGCTAAAGGTTATTTGTTGAAAAACGCCGATAAAACAGAAATACTCGAAGCTGTCCATACAGTGGCAAATAACCAGTCGCATTATTGCAGGCTTACCTCACAAAAACTAGCCAGCATGGTTGCTAAAAGCAAGTTTAATCTTCACTTGAAAAAAGAAAAACCGGAATTTAACGAACGTGAAAAAGAAATCATCCGCCATATCTGCGACGGGCTTACCAACAAAGAAATTGGTGAGAAAATATTTTTAAGTGTGAGAACAGTGGAAGGCCTGCGTTTGAAAATTATTGAAAAAATGAATGTAAAGAATACCGCAGGTATTATTGTTTATGCCATCAGGGAGAATCTTTATATTCCGCAGTTATAAAATATTTTTGTATGATGAAAGTCTGCATTCAGCCAAAATAGTTTTTATATCTCCGTTTCATTTTTTAAATTTCCTGCATTAATACCTTTGTATTTTTTATTTGGCAGATTAATTATAGACTAAGGTGCAATCACTAAAAAATATTATTTTTTCATCCTTGAAAATCAAAAGTGTCACTTTTGATTTTCAAGGATAAGTTTATATCTTAGCAGCATGATACCACGTTTATTACAGACCGAAATATCAAAGCTGCTAAAGGCTTTTCCGGCTGTTTGTATATTGGGGCCAAGGCAGGTTGGCAAAACTACATTGGCCAAAACTATTGCGGCCAGGTTCAAAAAACCAGCTCTTTACCTCGATCTCGAAAACCCATTAGACCGCCGCCGCCTCAGCGATCCCTTTACTTTTCTTACCGGCAATAGTGATCGCTGTATTATCATTGACGAAGTGCAGGTGATGCCAAAATTATTTTCTGTACTGCGTTCTGTAATCGACAGCAACAGGCGTAACGGACAATTTATTTTATTGGGAAGCGCTTCTCCACAATTAGTAAAAGGCGTAAGTGAATCTTTAGCAGGAAGGATAGCATACCGGGAACTGACACCGTTGAATATACTGGAACTGCCTGAAAATATTGATAAGAATAAGCACTGGTTGAGAGGAGGCTTTCCATCATCCTTATTAAGCCGCAGCGAAGCAATGGCCGGCGAATGGATGAATGGATTTGTTCGCAGTTATGTGGAAAGGGATTTAAGTATTTTATTTGGTGTGGAGTTTACTGCCAGCATTACAGCAAGACTGCTCAGTATGCTGGCTCATACGCACGGGCAGGTATGGAATGCAGAAATGGTGGCCAGGAGTATAGGTATTACAGCACCCACCGTAACAAGGTATGTTGATTATCTGCAGGGTGCTTACCTGGTTCACCGCCTGCAGCCATTTCATATCAATACAAGAAAACGTCTGGTAAAAGCACCCAAAATTTATATAAGGGATAGCGGGTTGTTGCACAATGTTAGCAATATAACCAACCTGCATATATTAAAGGGGCATCCGCTGGCAGGCAATTCCTGGGAAGGCTATGTGGTAGAACAGGTGATGCAGGCATTACCTGCCGGTTTACAATTATACTACTACCGAACGCAGGCCGGTGCCGAATGTGATATGGTGCTGGCAAGAGGTGTACATCCAATTGCAACCATTGAAGTGAAACTGAACAATGCCCCCAGCTTAAGCAAGGGTTACTATCAAAGCATTGATGACCTTAAAACAAAAAAGAACTACGTTGTAGTACCAGATATAGAATCATATAAAACCAACAACGGTATTTTGATTTGTAATATTAAAGATTTCATGCAAAATCACCTTCCAAAAATAAAATAATCATCCTTGTAAATCAAAAGTGTCACTTTTGATTTACAAGGATAAAAATTATTTTTTTAACTTTAAATGTTGATAATTTATCTATTCTGATTGAGCTGTTGAATAAATATTCTTTATTGAACGGGCCGTCGCTAATGAAAATTAATCAGGAAACTCAGGCCAGTAACAAAAATCATTTAATCAATAGTATTATCCGCTCTTGCTAAATCGTAACAGCTCATTTAAAATAGCCCTGGTTTGGTCCGAAAAGTCTTTTATATCTTCTTCGTCTATTTGTCCGTCTATATAAATACTGGCAACTGTTAGCAGATATTTTGAGCCTGTTAAACCATCATAGCGATTAGAAATACGGCTATCCTGCTCGTCCACTTTTTTAAACATTTTATGATAAGCAGTACGGTTATCCATACCTCCATTTTTCCATTCAGTTATTATTTTATCCACCTGCTCCAGTGCTGTCCTGAATTCAATATCTGTACCTTTGTCAATCAGTATCCTGGCAATTTTCTTTTCATTTTTGGAAAGTTCATGCTGCATAGTTTCAATAATTTTTTAATGAATAAATTATTCTACTTTTTACCCATACCACTAAACAAACCGCTTATTAATTTCAATGCATTTTCCACCATACCTGTGTTAGTAATGGGCAATTTTAAATAAGTTTGCCCGGTTGCTCCATCCGTTTCTGTAATCTTATTTACTAAGCGTTGTGTACTTTCCGGGTTGCTTAATATGTTTAATAACCCTTCTAAAAAACCAGCCCCTCTTTCAAGTATTTCTTCTTCAGTAGTTTTACCAGCGGCAATATTTGTTGTGGCCGGTGTTCCATTTTCATTTACCACATTCGCATCCACCTGAGATGTACTTTCTTCCTCCGTTAATTCAACTTCCACGATAGTGCCATCGGGCTCTACAGCCATTTGCTTTTCAATTTCCCTTTCCTCTCTTATATCCACCCCAGGTTGTATATCAGTTAATCCGGAAGTAACAGATTCTACAGATTTCATAAACTGTTTAAACTTATCATCACCCATAAAAATATCGTTGTCGCCGCCATCCAAAATACCCGCTGCTATTCCTTTTTTAAATTTCAACACGTCCAGCATACGGTGTTCAATACTGCCCTGCGAAACAAGGTTGATAATGCTTACATTCTTCTTCTGCCCAAGCCTGTAAATCCTGCCGATCCTTTGCTCCAATACCGCCGGGTTCCAGGGAATATCAAGATTGATCATGTAAGCGGCTGATTGTAAATTAAGCCCTACGCCCCCGGCATCGGTTGATAGAAATACTTTACAATTTTTATCATTGGTAAAATTAGCGTACAGATCGCCACGTTTCTTTCCAGGTATGCCGCCATGCAGGTATTCAAAACCAACATTTCTTTGTTTTAAGATAATGGCAACCAATCTTGTCATACGTTCCCATTGGCTAAAAATTACCACTTTCTCATCCGGCATTGCCAGTATTTCATCTAAAATATTTTGCAGTTCATCCAACTTCGTTTGGTGGTTGGTTTCCTGGTCAATGATATAAGTTGTATCGCTTACCATCCGCATCATATTCAGGAACATCAATAATCGTTGCCTGTCTTCCTCATTTAAAAAATGCATGCGTTTCCATTTGTTAACCAATTTTGCCACATGGTCTGCATATTCTGTATGCAGTTCTAACTGTTGGGCAGTAAGTGGGACAAAAAGATTTTTATCCATCCGCACAGGCAAATCTTTCAGCACTTCAGTTTTGGTACGGCGGAGCATTACATCCTGTAACAAGGTACCCACATCATTCAAATCTTTATAGCCAATTACTTTATCTGTACCGGGTTCGGTTATCTGGTGCTTTGATAGAAAATTGTGTAGGGAACCAAGCAGGTATGGATTTACAATTTGCATTAAGGAGTACAGGTCTTCAATTTTGTTTTCTACTGGTGTGCCGGTTAACACAAGTGCATAAGTGGTTTTTATTTTTTTTATTGCTGCCGATGTTTTTGTTTTCCAGTTTTTAATACGTTGTGCTTCGTCCAGTATCAATACATCGGCCTGCATATTATTGAGGTAGATAAAATCGTTTGAAGCCATTTGATAACTTACTATGATATAGTCAGCAGTATTAGAATCGTATAATTTTTTCCTGGCGAGAATATTTCCTTCAATCACATTTACATTCTTATTACCTGTAAACTTTTCAATCTCTGTTTTCCACTGGTATTTTAATGAGGTGGGGCAAATAATAATGGCAGTGCTGATATTAAATTGTTTTCTCAGCACTTCGGTACTAACAATAGCCTGCAATGTTTTACCAAGCCCCATGTCATCTGCCAAAATACACCTGCCTGCTTTTACTGCAAACAAAACGCCTTTTTCCTGGTAACGAAATAATTTGGCTTTGCTGATGTCTTTGAACAGGGCAGTTTGTTTTTCAGTAACAACCTGTTTACGGTGCTGGCTGTTTCGTTCTTGAATTATATACTCAAGTGCATCTTCGTAGCACCTGAATTCCGGATGCAGTTGATGCGCTTTTTGAAGAAAAGTTTCAAATTTCAAAAATGCAGGTTCTAACAAAACTAAATTGTTATTGAAAAAACCTTTCGCTAACAAATTATATAGCCCCGTTTCTTCTGTTCCAATGCGGAGCTTTACTTTTCTTTCGCCCCTGTAGTCGAGATATACAGACGTGTAGGGTGGTGTATATGGAACAGTTAGTTGTTTTTTTAAAGCAGGTTTTGATTTTATCTTTAGCAATACGCCTTCTATATGTTTGCAGGTACCCAACTGGTTGGTTTTAAAATCGGGGCAACTGCAAAAATTCAATGAGTTATCCGCACTGCGTAAAGCAACTTTGTAGGTAGTAGCTGTTTTGATATTTTCCACTTTATAATCAGCAAAAACCACACCGTCACTTATTTTTTGGACGTTGAAATTTTCATCTTCCGCAATTTGCTGACGTAAAATTATCTGCCATTGCATATCACTCATGTCAGCAGGTTTACGGGTATACGATACCCTTATTTTTATGGGGGCATGTTTTTTGGAGGCTTTTTTCTTTTTCATTTTTTAATTTGATCTGTAATTTAGAATAGGAAAATGTAATCGTACATAGTCTTGTACAATTTGTGTAAAACTTTGTTTTTTCTACAATAATTATTTATTTAAAACTATCAGTTTATACTATTTTTTTGCAATGTTTTTTAATTTATTGTGTTATATAAAAAGGAATGTGTAGTTAAATGAATGATATTTTATTTGTGAAATAAATATTTTTTATCTTCCTGAAAAAATTGATTTAACTGTTACGTCAGCCGATTCATTTTTACATTAATAAAATTATTTTAAAAAAATATTTGGCAGAATGAAAAAAATAATTTCATCTTTGCATCGCAAAAATTATTCATCAACAAACAAAAGCATGCTACTCATATCATTACATATTGAAGCAGTGAATTGGTTTAGTCCGAAAGGCTGCGACACCAGTTCCGGGGCATGTATTGCTGATTCATAAGTTTACCAAAACAAACTGATTACAATAACAAGGCCCCCCGGTAACAACCGGGGTTTTTTATGTGCTGGATTATTTATTAAAAATTAAAACAGGATAACAACAACAAATGATATTACAACATACCACCAATAGAATGCTATCGCTGATATCCATTGCACCGGTGTGTAATGCAGTGACAGGCCGACCTGTGCATAGTGGAATGTATGAATGTAAATTATTTAATGATAAAAAATATTGGCCCGGATTGTACCGAACGTAATGCAGCAAACTGTTTACGCAAGACAAGCCCGGCTATCAAAAGCCGGGCTTTTTTTATGCACCAAAACTAAAAATAAACAAAATGAAACTGGTAGTAATTGTATTGATCGTTCGTTCAGCACTGGCTTTGATAGAAAGCAAACTGAACAACCGCACAAAGAATTTTTAAAGCATTGCAAAAAGGAGGAAAACAGGCTACCCCTGTGATATGCAACAGGGGAGCCTTTTCTTAAACCCCTATCCCCTGAAGGGGGACTAAAATGCAACGTCTTTTATAGCAAACAGCCTGTTCTTCTAAGGGTTTAGGATATCAGGCTTTTTACTTGATGATCCCGCCTGAGGCGGGACAGGTTACAATGGTTCGTTGGTGTAACGGCTAACATCACAGATTGTCGATCTGTTGAAATGGGTTCGAATCCCATACGAACCGCAAACCTTTATGAAAACAGCAGTGGTTGAAATATACAGCTGCAACACATAGCAGCATTCCAATTGGCTGGATACTCCGTCTGGAACGGAGAGGCTACAGGTTCGAATCCTGCCTGCTATACAAATGTTGTCTTTAGCTTATTTGGTAAAGTATCACACTGTGAATGTGAAGAGCAGGGTTCGATCCCCGAAGACAACCAATGCGGTTTGGTGTAATGGCAACATGCTTTGCTTCCTTTCTTTCTGAGAGGTAAACATAAGTAAAGTGTATTCAGTTCAATTCTGAAAACCGTACAATGATGGCTTATAGTTTAATGGATAAGAATACTGCACTACGAATGCAGAGATGAAAGTTCGAGTCTTTCTAAACCAACAAAAACAATGCGGTTTAATTCAATGGAAGAAACCTGCTGTTACAAAGCAGGAGTTGTTGGTTCGATTCCAACAGCCGCAACTACACAGGCTCGTAGCTCAATGGCAGAGTATCCGGCTTTTAACCGGAGGGTTGTGAGTTCGAGTCTCACCGGGCCTACAGAAAATTGTCTGAACGGGAATTTTAAAAGATTGAATGGATCAGGAGGATTACCAAATTAAAATCCTTTTAATCTTTTTCATCCACCCAAATCCCCGTTCAGACAAAAAATAAAATGGATGAATAGCTCAATGGCAGAGCGTTCCGTTGTTAACGGAAGGGTTGAAAGTTCGAGTCTTTCTTCATCCTCAAAAATGTGAGTGCGGCGAAGTTGGAGAGTCGTGACAGGCCGTAACCCTGTTGTTCAAAAGACTGAGTTGTTTCGATCCCAACCACTCACACAAAAGGAGAGAGTCCGGATGGTCATGGAAGCTGTCTTGTGCACAGCATCCTGCGGAAAAACAGACTGTCTGCTGGTAAGCGGATCAAGAGTTCGAATCTCTTTCTCTCCGCAAACAAAATATTGGAGAGTTGACAGAGCGGTAATGTGCTGGCTTGCTAAGCCATGACATCGTTTATTCGGTGCAAAGGTTCGACTCCTTTACTCTCCGCAAATGTCCTGCTGGCAGACATGGCGTATGCATTCGACTGCAAATCGAAAGAAGGAAGTTCGAATCTTCCGCAGGACTCTTTAAAATAAATTGTTTGATAATGGATGAATTCGATGATGAGGAAATAGTGATCAGTCAATATTCATATCAAACAAAAGGACGAATAGCTCCAATGGCAGAGCATTGCGTTGAAGCCGCAACTGTACAGGTTCGAATCCTGTTTCGTCCACACATATCAGTATGATGTAACGGTAGCATGATAGCTTCCTCCCGCCTTGGGCTGGACGAATCCTTGTATTGATGCAAAACAAATATTGTGGAAAAAGTAAAATTGAAAAACAAAACTTGAACGGAGCGTCGCCAGTGTCGCCCAATCAGGATACAAATGTTGGTTACAAAAAAATAATATAAAATGAAATGGAACAGCAACAACAATGGAGAAAATTAAGCGGTGAAAAAATCCGCAGGCCGATTGAAGATGAAATTATGGAAGTGATTGCAAAGGAAAGGGCCATGGGCCACGAACTGAAAGTGTGCATAGGTACTGACAGCCAGGTGAAAGGCAAGGAGACTGAATTTGCTACCGTTATTGTTTTTATCCGGAAAGGTAAAGGTGGTTTTATGTACATCCGCAACGAAGTGACGCTGCAGAAAATGAGCATCAAAGAAAGGATGCTGGTGGAAGTGGCCAAGAGTATTGACGTGGCTTATCCGCTGTGTAATATTTTCAGCCGGTACAGTGTGGATATGGAATTGCATGTGGACATCAACACCAATGCATCATTCAAAAGTAATGATGCGTTAAAAGAAGCGATGGGTTATATCCTGGGAATGGGCTTTGTATTTAAGGCCAAACCCGATGCCTTCGCAAGCAGTAGCTGTGCCAATAAAGTGGTGCAATAGAAAAAGAAAGACCTGGTAAGTTTAAATGGCTTGCCGGGTTCTTAAAAATAAAAACGTTAAAAATTAAAAAAGATGAAAACACAAAATAGTAAGAGTAAAAGTTCAATGAAAAGAAATTTAATTCAATGCAGAAAAATATTTTCTGCTGACGCTTAATAAAATGATCATGGCAAAGAAAAGCAAAATGGAAAGAAAAAAGCAATTGCAGTTGACACAGGATAGAGAAACTGTGATTCAACAGGCTTTACTCTTTTCCAGAAAACGGTTTAAAAAATTTGATGAGATCATTCTTCAATTGTATAAGAATGAAGACCTGGGTTTCTCTTTTTCAGACAGGCGGATATGGAAGATCAATGAATGTTTTAACACATTTTCTTCGGCTGCAAAAGGAATAGAAAGAAAGAAACTGAAAGATGTACTCATGTACCTAAACGATAAAACTGAGCTTTTGAATAATGAGGAACATATCCAGGCAGTGTACAACATGGTGTTGTTCAGGGCTTATTGGAAAGACGATTTTTTTAATTGGGAACCATCTTCAAAGCAGGCAAACATGCAGATGATGGAATTGGTTGCTTACCTGTTTTGTAAATACAAAGTGCCAGCGTTTTTGTACCAGTGCTTTTATGAAACACAAAACAAACAGTTCATTTATTGGCTGATACATATCGGGATGGGTGGAAAAGTGAAGGAAATGGGAAAGATCCCGATACCTTTTACAAATAAGATGGGACATTATTTTTTACAGGCACCTGCTAAATTTACTATTACAGAAGCGCTAAGATGGGCACAGGTAAAAGGTTTGGGTGGCGATAATAGACTTGCCGAGAGAATTACTTACTCATGGTTAAGTACAAAACCTTACAGTCATGAAGATTTTTGGGAAGCATTTGTTCAACTGCTGGTGAATGGGGGAATGTTTAACATCAATAAAATAACGGAGCTGATTGATTATGTACGGGAGGCAAAAAGGGAAAATGAAAATTACAGTTTGAAGGGAAGAACATTGCAGTCCCTGCTTCGTCAAAGTGATGTATGGCACCAGCGTTTTTCTACCAGTAAAAACAATGTAGTGTGGCGGCCATGCGGAATTGCTGGCTACAGAGCGGAAAAAAAATCGGAAGTGCTGGTGCTGGAAGAACTAAATGAATCAAGATTACTGAGAGCAGAAGGAAGAGCAATGAAACACTGTGTAAGTTCTTATGCTTTCTATTGTGAAAAAGGGAAGTCGGCTATTTTTTCGCTGCGTAAATATTCAGACGGTGGGTTGATGCATATTATGGCAACCATTGAAGTAAGCATTCCAACACAAAGGGTGGTGCAGGCAAAGGCAAAAATGAACAGGCCTATTTCAGAGGAAGCAAGAAAATATATGGAAGCCTGGGCAATGAACGAAGGGTTGGTGATAAATCCGTATTTGTAATACAATATTTGTAATACAAAGAGAAGTTCTTAAAGAAATGGATACGTGAAAAGATCGCAAACCAGATCGGTGAGGTCAGTGTGAGAGGCAGCGGTGTGTTGATAGAACAATTGAGGCAGGTTTTTGTGCCGCAGAAATAAGCTAACATCCGGTATCATTCCGGTGCCGGATGTTTTTTAGATTTTGTACTTAGCTTTAGTAATGCTATGTAGCATCGTTGCGTCGCACACTTGTACGACAGGAATTCTATTGAGCACTTTTATCCAACTGTAAAATGAAGATTATGAATATAGAAGACATTATTAGTTCTGAACCGATACCGAAACATGCCGAGTTTCTTAATTCTCTTGAATTTAGGCAGGTACTTTGGATTAAGTTTAAAAAACTTCATTCTTTAGTTATGAAGGATGGAGTAATTGATAAAATTGAGTTTGAACTAAATGATTTAGAAAGTATCAAAGGGTATATTACGGATAAAAAGAACTTAGTGTTTGTGCAATACATAATTGGTACAAAGTTTATTGAATTGGGTTTAAAAAATGATAAAGAGGAGTACTTAGTAAAGGGGATTGCTGAGCTTAAACGAATTAATGAGGATTTGTTATTAACATTCGATTTAAAATCTGATTATTACAGATTATACTCAAGAGGTATTTTGATACATTTCAATAATGAATTAGAGAAGAACAATGATTACCGATACTCATTTGAGAACATTGAACCACTTTTGCAAGCGAAATACTATCTTTTTAAGCTATTTTCTTTTTTAATGGAGAAAAACATAAAGCTTAAGATTATGGTTGAAGCAAGGATCATATCAGATTTGATTTCAGTCTTGTTGTTCTTAAGTCGTTGGAATGAACCATTTTATATTCTCGATAAAAGGACTGTAATTGCTGAATATAGCCCCGGCTTTTTAAATTATTTAAAAGCACATACACTTAATGAGATAGCCTGGAATACATGCTGTACAATTTATCCTGCAATGACTTTTGAAATTAAGAAATTCATAAAAACTGGAATGTCCATACAGGAAGATAATGATAACTGGAAAAAGCATTTAGTACAAATTAACAAAGAGGTAGATAAGGTTATAGAAGACAATAAATTTAATCTTGAGGAATTTGAAAGCAGACATAATGAAGCCAAGTTAAATGTAGATGACCATACTAAATATAGGAAATGGGTTCTTAAAAATCATATTGCGCTATGTGAGCATTCAATATATTGCCCTTGTGAACTTAGTAAAACTGATGACTTGGAGATTAGAAGCTGTCATAAGCATACGGAAATAAGCTGGATAAATGAGTTTGAAACTATATTGGACAAATTAAAAATAGACTTTAACTTATCAAGATATTTTCTTTTTTTATCAGAGAATGAGCATAGCTCTGAGTATGTTAGAGATGATGAGTTGAGGACATTTTCAAATGATAAATATTTTATCAATGACGATACTTCAGATTATCTGCTTCAAGCGTTTAAATCTGCGTACTCAATTCTTGATAAAATTGGAAGGGCTATATATTTAGCCTTGGGAATTGAGGGTAGTAAAATTTATTTTCATAATTGCTGGAAGCCGATAAAACAAAAGAAAAGCCATAGCCAAAATCGTTATTTGTATTCTTTGTACACCATCGCATGTGATTTAAGTGACACTTCTAAATACTCAGCTTTTTTGGAGTACAAAAAATGGCGTAACTCCATTGAGCATGAATTTTTCTTTTTAGTTGAAGATTCTGCTGATTTAGAGAACATTAAAAATAAGCATAGAATCATCAGTGAAGTAGTTAAGATAAGTGAGTTTAGAGAAAAGACACACTACATGTTACAACTATGTCAATCTGCAATTTTTTCTTTTGTATTTTTTATTAGACATGAGTCTAAAAATAAAGAAGATATTCAAGATAGGAATTGCATGACCAATAGCATTCCAATGGATGAAAGAATTGTGACGCAACGATGATGCCATAAAAAACTAAAGCTGGTATTAAAAACATAACGAGACAATCAAAGCTTCTAAAAGGGTTGGCAGCTATTTTTCATCATCCTTTGTTAACTCAAGGTAAGCAAACACAATATCATTAAACCGTTTGTTTTTCTTATGAATAAGCAATGAACTGTAGATGAATAAACCGCCAACAGTAAAGTTGCTGGTTACTTTTACGATCTTGCTGGAGGGGTGATCGTAGTACTCAAACCAACTAAGGAACTTCCTGGATCTTGCTGCTTCTCTGCCATCGGAGTTGTCGCATACATACACAACGGCATTTGATTTAGAAGAAAGAAAGTCGCCAACTATTATAATAACAGTATCGGCAATTCTTTTATCAACGCCCTTGCGAATAGGTTTGCCCTTATTGGAGATAAGCTTTAGATTGAATGAAAAAAAGTTGGGTGCTATATCAGGTTGTGAAGCAAAATAATCTGCGTATGAGAGAAAGTAACATTGATACTCATCCCCGGCTTCCGTTGTAAAAAGAAATGTGAGGTCATCAAACCGGTAGAAATTATAGGCGTGCAAAACGATAGCCATGTGTTTTTTCCAGTTGTTTTAAAGAAATGCCCTGTTGCAATGCTTCGCCAAT
>JAYVLZ010000414.1:0-2142 GCA_043759175.1 Chitinophagaceae bacterium
TGAGGTGTTGAAGGCAAAAGGAGATTTGTGGGTAAAGATCCGCAGCAAGCATGATGGCTATGAAGGCTGGATGACGAATACTTTATTTGAAACAATTGATAAAGCTGCTGCAAATACAATGAGTGCTTATGCAACAAATGATATCCTGAACAACATTATAGTTGGTAATAAAAAAATGAACATCCCGGTTGGTTCTTCTTTGCCTTTTTTCAAAGATGGAAAAGGAAAATTGGGAAAATCAGAATTTGAATACAACGGTAATTATTGCAAAAGAGATGAACAACAACCAGGACCAGAATTATTGCATCAGCTTGTGATGCCCTGGTTAAATGCACCATATTTATGGGGCGGAAGGACACCTCTTGGTGTTGATTGCAGTGGTTTCGTTCAGGTAATTTACAAACTGATGGGTATTGATCTTCCCCGTGATACCTGGCAACAGGCAAAGGAAGGAAATGCCGTAAAGAAATTCAGAGATGTGCAACCCGGTGACCTTGCTTTCTTTGATAATAATGAAAACATTGTTCATGTCGGAATTTTATTGGGAGATGAAAAAATCATTCATGCATCAGGCAGAGTTAGAATTGATGATATTTCTAAAAAGGGAATTGTGAATGCAGCAACCGGAAAGAGAGTGTTGTCCTTAAAGGCTGTGAAAAGAATATGGTGAGAATACCCCGGATTTCATTGCAGCAAATAACCTTTAAATATTGATTTATGAGAAAACTGCTCTTGATTGTCTTTACTTTTTCCATCAGCCTCCCTTTTTGGGCACAGGATAAAAATGTATCCGGTAGTAAACCCCTTACTCCGTATGTTGGTGTAATGGCAGGTGGTTGTGTTTACAATCCTTTTTCATTTATTGCAGGGGTACAAAAAAAACTGAAGCCCCATTTTACTCTTTCATATGATTTGCATTACTGGAATACCGGCTATGAGTCTTTTTGTGATAGTATGTATTCCAAAGGGAAATTCCGTTCTTTTACTCCGTCTGTAAAGATTGCTTTTAATACCGGCAAGAAAGAGGGTAAAGGATTAATGGCGGGGATTGGACTTGGATATATGTTTGCCAAAGACAGGGGGACAGAACAGCCATATACTTATGATGTTGCCAGCAACACCAATATTTTGAATGGTAAAGAAATCAGTATTGGTAATTGGGATTTTAACAGCATCTCTCCTTCATTTAGCCTGGGCGTTGGATTTCGGGTACTGAAAATGCCAATAGCTTTTCAATCAACTTATTATTTTGCAAAAACAACAGAGGGCTGGATGGCAACTGCAGGCGGCGTTGGTTTTAAAATTGGTTTGAGAAAGGTGTCGGGTGGTTGCTGTGAGGGCAAGAAGAAATGTGATTAGCTCAGGCAAAAATGTTTTTCACCCATTTCACTATCACCAAATCCCAATCCAGCATTTTAAAAGCAGTATAAAAAAGTATAACTGCAAAAATCTTTTTTAAAGTTTCCTGGTTTATCGCAAGTGCAATCTTACTTCCAAAATAACCACCAACCAAAAATCCGGCAGCAAGCAGACCTACCACTTTCAGATCAATGGGTGTTCCCATTTTCTGGCATTGATAATAATAAGTAATGGATGCAATGATGACAACCGGCAAAGTAAGTACGGCCAGCGAAGAACCCTGCGCCTGGTGCTGGGTATAATTCATAAAAAAAACCAGTGCAGGAACCATAATGATACCACCACCTACTCCCACCAGTCCGCTCAGTATGCCGGCTGCAAGTCCTATCAGCAGTGCTGATATAATCAGATATGTTGTCATACTATTTTTTTGATTGGTGATCACCGTTTATTTTTTAAATGTCTCTTTATAAAACAGGATTGCTTCTTCAATGATGCGGCAGGCTGTTGGTTTATCCTGGAAATTATCAATCTCTACTTTTTTCTTTTCAAGTACTTTATATTGTTCAAAGAAATTTTTCAACTCTAATAAAAAATGGTGTGGTAATTCTTCCATTTTGGTAATATGATTTACAGACGGGTCCTTTGCAGCCACTGCAATGATCTTATCATCCTGTTGTCCCTGGTCTATCATCTGCATATTGCCGATCACATTGGCTTCCACCAGGCATAGCGACTGGATGGATTGAGAACATAGCACCAATATATCCAGCGGGTCGCTGT
>JAYVLZ010000415.1:0-10490 GCA_043759175.1 Chitinophagaceae bacterium
GTAAGTATGGATGATATTGCCAGTGCACTGGGGATGAGCAAAAAAACCATTTACCATTATTTTGCTGATAAAGACGAACTGGTAGAAGCCATCATTACAGATAAGATAAAATTTAACCAGGACTCCTGCCTGCAGGACAGCACCACTGCAAAAGATGCTGTTCATGAAGTGTTCCTGGCCATTGAAATGATGCAGGAAATGATGGGCAACATGAACCCTACCGTGATATATGATATGGAAAAATTTCATCCCAAAGCATTTGCCCATTTTACCCAGCACAAGTATAACTTTTTATATAAAGTTCTAAAAGAGAATATTGAAAGGGGCGTAAAGGAAGAATTATACCGGGAAGATGTAAATGCAGATATCATTGTAAAAGCAAGACTGGAAAATATAATGCTGGCATTTAACCAGCAGGTATTTCCTAAAAACAAGTACAACCTGGTAGAGGTGGAAACACAATTAACAGAGCATTTCCTTTTTGGGCTTGCCTCCCAGAAAGGATATAAACTCATTTTAAAATATCAACAGGAAAGAATAAAAAAGAGCAATAATGAAACAAAGAAATAGTACAATGAAAAGCAAATTGTTTACTGCATTATTTGCCAGCTTGTTGATAAGCCAGGCAATAGCTGCCCAGGCAACCAATAATTTTTCCATACAACAAACTGTTGAATACGGATTAAAAAATGCAGTACAGGTAAAAAATGCTTTACTGGATATTAAAATACAGGAACAAACCAACAGGGAGATTACTGCACAGGCGCTGCCACAACTGAACGGCAGTGTCAGCACTACTCATTATTTTGATGTGGCGGTACAAACCCTCCCCAACTTTATTGGACCTGCCACTTACCAGGTATTAATTGATCAGGGAGTAAAAGACGGAACTGGTAATCCCATAAAAATGCCGGATGGCGGCTTTGGTAATATCAATGCACAGTTTGGTGTACCGTGGACGGCAAGTGCAGGACTTGACCTTTCTCAAATTTTATTTGACGGGCAGGTTTTTGTAGGACTGAAGGCACGAAGTGCTGCTATAGATCTTGCAAGAAGAACAGCCGATGTAACAGCTGAACAAATTAAGACCAATATTTATAAAGTGTACTGGCAACTGGTGGTTGGCAAAAGCCAGTTAGGCAGTATTGATGCCAATATTGAACGCTTTGAAAAATTGCTGCATGAAACAAGTGAGATTTATAAAAATGGTTTTGCAGAAAAGTTAGATGTAGATAAAGTAACAGTGCAGCTGAATAACCTGCGGACAGAAAAGGAAAAGATAACACAGCAATTATCTGCTGGTAATTCGGCACTGAAGTTCCTGATCAATATGCCGCAAAAAGAAGTACTGGCCCTTACAGATACACTGGATGAGGCAAAACTAAAGAACGATATTTTGGACAGTGCATACAACTACCAGGACAGGAAAGAAATACAACTGCTGAATACAGCCATTAAACTAAACAGCTTTAATGTAAAGCGCTACCAGCTTAGCAGGATACCTGCCATCGTAGCGTTTGGATCTTATTCAAAAAGTGCCCAGCGGCAAAAATTCAATTTCTTCAACAATGGCGACTGGTTTTCATCCTCCTATGCAGGAATAAAAATTGCTGTTCCCATTTTTGATGGTTTTGCAAGAAGGGCAAGAATTGAAAATGCAAAACTGGCTTTGGAAAAGTCAAAAAATAATCTTCAGCAAGCAATCGAGTCGGTGGACTATGATGTAGTTACCGCAAGGAGTAAATTAAAAACAGCCCTCCTTACTGTGGACAATCAAAAACAAAACGCCCGTTTAGCAGAGGAAGTTTTTGTAAGCACAGAGAAAAAGTATCAGCAGGGTTTGGGTAGCAACCAGGAAATATACAATGCACAAACAGAATTAAAAGTGGCACAGAATAATTATTACGGCGCTTTGTATGATGGCATTGTGGCGAAAGTTGATTACCTGAAAGCAATTGGAAAATTATAATACGCTATAAAATAAATTATCAGTAAACCATATAACAATGAAACAATTTATAATAACAGGCCTTGCAGCAATAGTGATCTTGTCGTCCTGTGGCAGCAGCAGTAAAGATAATAATGCTGCTATCAATGATAAGAAAGCAACGCTTGAAAAATTGAAAGGCGATCAGGCCAAATTAGAGGAGCAGATAAAGCAAATTGAAACAGACCTCAACAAACTGGACCCGGCCAACTCCAGTGCACAAAAAGCAAAGCTGGTATCTGTGCAAACATTGGCTCCCCTGGAGTTTAACCACTATATTGAATTACAGGGTAAAATTGAATCTGAAAACATCAGCTACATCAGCCCAAGAGGCGGCCCATCGCAGGTGAAACAAATATTGGTGAAAAAAGGACAGATGGTGAAAAAAGGGCAGCTTTTGTTAAGGCTGGATGATGCCATCCCAAGGCAAAATCTTGCAGCTGCAAAACAGGGGTTAGAAACTATTAAAACACAGCTTTCATATGCCAGGAATCTTTACCAGCGTCAGAAAAATTTATGGGACCAGAATATTGGTACCGAGGTGCAGCTGATAACAGCCAAGAATAATGTTGCCACCCTGGAGTCTCAACTGAAATCATCAGAAGAAAATGTAAAAACTGTGATGGAGCAATTAAACACCACGAATGTATATAGTGATGTAAATGGCGTGGCAGACGAAGTAAACATACGGATGGGTGAAATATTCCAGGGAGTAACCGCACAGGGACCACAGATAAAAATTGTAAATAATGCTGCTTTAAAAGTTACCGGCACCATCCCGGAAAATTATTTAAATAATGTATCAAAAGGTTCTTCGGTTAATGTTGAAGTGCCAGATATTAATAAAACATTTACCAGCACCATCAGTTTTGTTGGTGCATCTATTGATGCCCTTAGCAGGGGTTTTATTGCAGAAGCAAAATTGACTGCTGATGCCTCTTTGAGACCTAACCAAATTGCATTAATGAAGATCAAAGATTATAATGCATCCAACGCCATTACTATACCTGTAAGCACATTACAAAATGATGAAAAAGGAAAATTTGTAATGGTGGCGGTAAATGAAAAAGGAAAACTGATGGCCCGTAAGCGCCAGGTAAATATTGGTTTTTTAAACTCAGACATGCTGGAAATAAAAACAGGTTTAAAAACGGGTGATGTGCTGATTACGGAAGGCTTTCAGAGTTTGTATGATGGGCAGTTGATTACGACACAGTAAACCCTCTCCTAACCTCTCCCTGCAAGGGAGAGGAATAAGGCAAGAGTTTAAAATTTTGAAGTGCCTGTTGGGTTGCCGAGTGTGGGAGTATTGTTGATTAAAGAACAAATGCAAATGTGGAAGATGCCCCAAACCCCTGAAGGGGCTTCAAGGCAAGAGCTTGAGACTTTGAAGTGTTTGCTGAGTTGCAAAAAGTGATCGTTATTGTTGATTAAGGAATAAATGAAAATGTGGAAGATAAAATGTTTATTAAAGATTTGCAGCACCGCTCTATCTCCTGCAGGAGAAAGAGAAGGAGAATGAGGTTGTGATAATGTGGACAAAGCCCAATAAAGATATTCCGTACACGAGTGCGACGCAAGAATGATGATTTAAAAAAAATGCTGGTATCAAAAAAAATCGCAACTCTGCCTGTAAAAAAATTTTAATAAATAATAAAACATACTTACCCCTTTAGGCCCGCCCGTTCCGGTACGGACGGGGGATGGGGGCACAAAACTACTTATATGAGTGCATTAGAAAATTTAAAGGAAAAGTTTAAAGAGTTTAAATCTACTACTTGGTCAATAAAAAATAAAACATCCATTTACCTGCTGATGTTATTTGTAACAATTATAGGAGTATTCCAGTTTGTTACTTTACCTAAAGAACAATTTCCGGATATTGTAATACCTACCATATATGTACAAACTATTTACGTGGGTAACTCTCCAAAAGACATAGAAAATTTGGTGAGCAAGCCAATTGAAAAACAGATCAAAGGTATTACCGGTACCAAAATAAATAAAGTAACAAGCAGTTCACAGCAGGATTATTCGGCCATTACCGTGGAGTTTGAAACAGATGTAAAAACTGATCAGGCCCTGCAGAAAGTAAAAGATGCCGTGGACAAAGCAAAGAAGGACTTACCAACAGATTTAACACAGGAACCCACAGTAATGGAAGTAAGTTTTAGTGAACAGCCCATTATGTATGTGAATGTGAGTGGTGATTATGATTTAGTGCGCCTGAAAAAATATGCAGATGACCTGAAAGATAAATTAGAAGAGCTGAGTCAAATTACCCGGGTAGACCTGGTGGGTGCACCTGAAAGGGAGTTCCAGATAAATGTAGACAACTACCGCATGCAGGCATCTAATGTAACTTTTGATGATATTGCCAACGCAGTATCACGTGAAAATTTAGACATTAGTGGAGGGTTGCTGGATATAGGCAACATGCGTAGAAACCTGCAGCTAAAAGGCCAGTTTAAAACAGCTTTTGATATTGAGAAAGTGCTGGTACGCAATACCAGCGGTGCTCCTATCTATTTAAAGGATATTGCAGTAATAAAAGATACCATTAAAGACAGGGAGAGTTATGCAAGGTTGAACGGTAAAAATGTAATCACCCTAAACATCATTAAACGGGCCGGCGAAAATCTGATTGAAACAAGTGACGGTGTTAAAAAGATTGTAAAAGAAATGCAGGCATCGCTATTTCCTAAAGATCTTGGCGTAGTAATAACCGGCGATCAAAGTAAGCAAACCCGTACATCTTTCAATGATTTGGTAAACTCCATTGTAATCGGTTTTGTATTGGTACTGATTATCCTGATGTTCTTTATGGGTGTTACCAATGCATTCTTTGTGGCATTGAGTGTTCCACTGAGTATGTTTGTGGCTTTTATGTTTTTGCCTGCGGCAGATATCATTGTGGGCACACACGTTACTCTAAATTTTATTGTGCTCTTTGCCCTGTTATTTGGATTAGGAATTATTGTGGATGATGCCATTGTGGTGATAGAAAATACCCACCGCATTTTTTCTGAAAGCAAGGGTAAATTGTCTGCTGAAAAAAGTGCGATGATGGCTGCAGGAGAGGTATGGTATCCTGTACTGGCTGGTACCCTTACTACACTTGCACCATTTGTGCCATTGCTTTTTTGGCCAGGTATCATTGGTAAGTTTATGATTTACCTGCCCACCATGCTGATATTTACTTTATCTGCTTCATTGATTGTTGCATTTATCATGAACCCTGTTTTTGCGGTTGATTTCATGAATCATCCAGAGGGAGAAAAAGAATCTAAATCAGCCATTTTTAAAAAACCTCTTTTCTGGGCCATCGTTGCGTTTGGGGTACTGTTCAACGTTATTGGCATGATAAAAAATGCTGCAGTAGTTGGTATTGTTACCGGCGATGATATTGTAAACCCCGGAAGCACTTATCATTTCTTTGGCAACCTGCTATTGTTTTTTGCATTGCTCATTTTACTAAACCGTTTTGTATTTGATAGTGCTATCCGTAATTTCCAGAACAAGGCATTGCCATGGATCATGCGTCATTATGAGAACCTGTTGCGCTGGGCACTGAAAGGCTGGAGGCCGGTTTATTTATTGTTAGGCACCATCCTGTTATTTGTATTTTCTATTGTTTTTTTTGGATTAAGAAAAGTACCGGTTGTATTTTTCCCACAGGGCGATCCGAACTTTGTTTTTGTGTATTTAAAATTACCGGTAGGTACCTCAGTGGATTATACTGATTCTGTAACACATATTTTAGAAAGCAAAGTAAATAACGTGCTGGGCATACAAAAAGGCAAAACAAATCCTTTGGTGGAAAGTGTAATTACCAATGTGGCAGTGGGTGCCGGTGATCCTCAAAGCGGTGACAGAAGTACCCGTAGTGAAAGGGGCCGTATCCAAATATCTTTTGTTGAGTATGAAAAAAGACATGGCGCCTCCACAAGGCCTTATCTTGATTCCATCAGGAATGTGCTGAAGAATATACCTGGCAGTGAAATCTCTGTAGATCAGGAACAAGGCGGGCCGCCAACGGAACCACCCATCAATATAGAAATTGCCAGCGAGGAATTTGACGACTTAACAAAAACTGCTGTCAACCTGAAAAATTATCTGGACTCCATCAATACGCAGGGCGTGGAAGAATTAAAGATGGATATTGATTTAAAGAATCCTGAAATTACTTTAACTGTTGACAGGGAAAGGGCCTTAATTGCCGGTGTTAGCAGCGGTCAAATTGGCCAGCAATTAAGAACCGCTTTGTTTGGCAGGGAAGCATCTAAAATTAAAGAAGGGGAAGATGAATATAAAATCCAGATACGTAACGATAAGATTCAGCGAAATAACCTGACAGACTTATTGAATATGGAAATTGTATTCAGGGATATGGCAAGCAACGGCCAAATTAAAAGGGTTCCTATCAGCAGTGTGGTAAAAATAGATCTCACGAGCACGCTGGGTAGTGTAAAAAGAAAGAATCAAAAAAGGGTGATCACTTTACGCTCCAGCGTACTTACAGGATATACACCTACGGCTGTAAACGAGGAAATAACAAAGCATATAACCAACTTTAAAAAGAAACCGGATGGTGTAACCATCAGGCAAACAGGTGAAGGGGAACAGCAGGCAGAAACAGCTGCGTTTCTTTTAAAGGCATTGGTAATTGCATTGTTACTGATCTTGTTTATCCTGGTACTCCAGTTTAATTCAGTAGCCAAACCCGTTATCATTTTAACCGAGATCATTTTTAGTGTAATTGGGGTATTACTGGGTTTCGCCATCACTAAAATGCAGGTGTCTGTGGTAATGACAGGTATTGGCATTGTGGGCCTGGCAGGCATTGTGGTAAAAAATGGTATTTTGGTAATTGAGTTTGCAGATGAACTCAGAAGCCGTGGTTTAAAAACAAGAGATGCAGTAATTCAGGCCGGAAAGACCCGTATCATACCAGTATTACTAACAGCAATGGCAGCTATCCTTGCCCTGATACCACTGGCCACGGGCTTTAATATTAATTTTATAGAATTATTTTCTGAATTGAATCCGCATATTTTCTTTGGCGGTGATAACGCAGTATTTTGGAAACCGCTGAGCTGGACCATCATTTTCGGGTTGGCATTTGCCTTCTTTATGACACTGGTAATTGTGCCTGCTATGTACCTGATATCTGAAAGACTGAGAAGACCAATGCGCAGGATGTTCGGAGGTAAGTGGATCAGTTTCATGGGTATCCCGCCATTGACATTTATTTTCCTTCCATTGATAGTAATAACATTGATCCGTTACAGGATGGATGTAAAACGGAGAAGGGCTAAATTAAAAACTCCTGATGAAACCTGGTCAGGCAGCTGGTTTTAAAATAAGTTATTTTTTAAGTGGAATAAAAGGTGCTGGTTTAAAAGTCCAGCACCTTTTTAATTTTCCTCAATCAAGACTACAGTCTGCTTAATGGAAAAAGTTTTCCACAGCCATATTTTTAAATTACTGTTTTTCAGTAGTTTATATTTCGGCATATAATGGGTGCATAAGTATAATGCCGTCAAATAAAAAATATGTACTAATTATGAAAACAGTAACAATGAAACCCCGATTTTATATTACCATTTTAATGATGGCTGCATTTGTAAGTACCCATGCCCAATTAACTACCGGCATGCTTACATTGCCCACACTTAATAATGCCCATGCAGGTATTGAAATGAACCTGAAAGCAACCGCAAGTAAAAATGCAGGTGAAGTAAGCTGGCAATCTTTAAAGTTCATCAAGATCCGGCGATATGAACTGGAAAAAGGTTCAGACGGGATAAATTTTAGTTATGTAACTGCCAAACCAGGAAATATCTATGCCCAGGATAATTACACAGTTAAAGATGAATATCTTTTTGAAGGCATTAACTACTACCGCTTGAAAATTATTGATCAAAAAGGTAACTTTAACTATAGTAAGATTGCATCATTTGACAGAAAAGCCATTGCAACTGAAATAAAAATAATGCCTGCAATTGCTGATGATGAATTGTATATCTGGCTGCCAATAAATACGCAGATCAGCAGCGCCTCGATAACTGATGTAATGGGCCGCAGGGTAACGGAAAATGCCACCGTGTGCAATTTATCCAACCTGGCCTCCCTACACATTACAAACCTGGCAGCCGGAATGTATCAAATTAATATCCTCACCACTACAGGGATAACCGCTAATCTAAAGTTCGCAAAAAAATAAAGCGTATTTATCTATATTTTAAAACCTTGTGATACCACTCACAAGGTTTTTTATTTGTGCTATGCGATAATATTTATTTTTGCTTTCATTAAATTGCCACAAATAAAACCTGTTCTATTTAAAAAGATTAGTGAATATTCGTGGATTCGTGGCAGGAATAAAAAAATAAGCAGCAACTAAAATTATTAACCATGCAAAGCAATCATGAAATTGATTACAAAATTTACGGAGAAGAACTGCAGTTTGTAGAAATCGAACTGGATCCCAATGAAACAGTAATAGGTGAGCCGGGCGGATTTATGATGATGGATGACGGCATACAAATGCAAACCTTGTTTGGCGATGGTAGCCAGCAAAGCCAGAGTGGTGGCTTGCTTGGTAAATTACTAAGTGCAGGCAAGCGGCTGATAGTTGGTGAAAATTTATTTATGACGGCATTTACCAATATGGGACAGGGCAAAAAGCATGTAAGCTTTGCAGCGCCTTATACAGGAAAGATTGTTGCACTTGATCTGTCCAAACTAAATGGTAAAATAATAGCTCAAAAAGATGCATTTCTCTGTGCGGCAAAAGGCGTAAGTATCGGCATAGAGTTTCAGAAAAGATTGGGTACTGGCATTTTTGGCGGAGAAGGTTTTATTATGGAGAAGTTAGAAGGAGACGGAATGGCATTTGTCCATGCTGGTGGTTACATCCTGGAAAAGGAATTAAAACCCGGCGAAATTTTAAAAATAGATACGGGCTGTGTGGTGGCTTATACCGCAGGAATTGATTTTGATATTGAAATGGTACGGGGTATCAAGAACTGGATGTTTGGCGGTGAAGGGTTATTCTTTGCGGCACTGCGTGGACCGGGTAAAGTGTGGATTCAATCGTTGCCTATCAGCCGCCTGGCTGGCAGGTTACAGCAATATGGTGGTCTTGGCGGAAGGAAGGAAGAAGGTAGTATATTGGGTGGTTTGGGAAATTTGCTGGATGGAAGGGAATAATCAGCTTGCCATCTATAAAAAATTCACTCTAATATTTGACAAGGTCTATAATATTTGCTGTTTAAATAGTAGCTATTCATTTTCTTTTACAAACAAACCCAACTGTAAAATTTAAAGAAACAGGCAATCCCCCATAGGGAATACCATTTATCTCAATAATTTCAAAATAGTTTTGCAGTTTTTCTTGTAAATCCGAATAGTCAAAACCCTTGTGGGCTGTTTCGTTTCTTTTTACTTTTTTCATATTTCCCATTGTAGCATGGAATACTTCGGAGTAAGAATATTTCTCCAAATCTTCCTTATCCTGGGTAAGCGTTTTGCTGATATGTTTGGTAAGAAAAATGATTCCTTTTTCATTTGGTGCACTAATAAAGCAATATGTTTTGGTAGCTTTTGCAAGGCGTTCTATATAGGTATCTAAATCTGCAAGCAGCAAATGTTCCATGGTTTCCTGGCAGATTGAAATATCAAAATAATCTTCTGCTGGTGTAAAATCATCAATGCCTGTGCAAAGGTTAAACTTATAGTTGAGGTTGTGCTTCCATTTTTTTTTTCCAATGTCCAGACCTCCCTCCCAGTTAGCATCATATCCTTCATAATACGTTGGGGGATGTTCTAAAAATTCAATTGCTTTTCCATCAAAACACCCCAGTTCAAGTACAGTATCTGTGGAGCAATTATATTGTTTTATTTTTTTTTGAAACCATTTATAACGGGCAAAATGTAATCTACTTCTAAAACTTTTACCATTAAACAGTCTTTCGTTATAATTATCAAGCATACAGGATGGTAATTGTTGTGTTATCTGTTCATTCTTATAAACTTTCTATAAGATGAAACCTTATCGTATTAACTAAACGGGCAAGATAAATAATTAGAAGCAATAACTAAGTGTAAAGAGCAATTTTATCGAGTATTTTTTAAATCGCAATGATAAAAAAAATAATTGAATTATATCTATAGTTATTAACTTATTCCACGCTAAAGCAACAGGTAAATAAAAAAATACTATTTATGAGTATCCCTTAATTTTGCTCACTTTTAATTATTTATTGAATGATTTCATACAATCAGGACCCAATACAAAGATTACAGGGGAAAAATAGAGAGGTCGCTGTTTTTATTACAGAAGGTGCTAATATAGATGCGGAAGTTGTAAAATCATTCGGCGATGAATGGGGGAAATTCCACGTTTTTTCTGATGATATGATTGAAGAATGGGTGCAAGATTATTTTGATATTATTAATGATACAATAATTAATAAAAATACCTACGCACTGGATATTG
>JAYVLZ010000416.1:0-15105 GCA_043759175.1 Chitinophagaceae bacterium
AAAAATTAATTCATAATTGGAATACAAAAATAGCAACCATATTTGTTTCTATCATAAATAGTAAAAATTATTTTTCAACTTTGTTAAAGTAGAAGTAAAGAACCGGTTGTAATGCTCAACTTAATTCGCTTTCGTGAAATAGCCGACTACTCAGCTACACCAGAACTTATGCCAAACGAACCGGTAAGTGGTAAAAGAGCCTATCAATTTTATATTGAACATACTTTGCCTTTTTTGACTCAATCGGGTGGAGAAATTTATTTATCGGAGTCAGGGAGCTTTTTTGATAGGGCCAACAAATAAACATTGGGACACAGTTCTGCTAATCAGACAAAATAGTGTCAATACTTTCCTTGCTTTTGAGTCAAACCAAGACTATATGAAAGGCATTGGACATCGAACTGCTGCATTGGAAGATTCCCGACTGCTACCAATAATTGAAAACAAAAATGGACAAAATGAAATCTAAAAAAGAGCTAAAAGACAGCTATAAAAAAATGAAGTTTAAGATTGGAGTATTTCAAATCAGGAATATTGTTTTGTTTTATTGCGGCAACTGTTATCATCAGGCAGCTATGTAAACAAAATAAATACTTAAGCCTTACTGGGTTTGAAATTTTTTTTGCTCCGAATTGTTCCTCACGAACTGTTTATTTCAGTTGATCTTTGGATTGACCATTCTAAAATACCCTGCCGTTTCCCATCCTAACAATAATTAATAGCCGCAGGTCATTATCATTACAAACAAAAACCTGCGGTTGCTATCGCTTTTGCAAAAAAAATCAATACGGTTTTATTACTTGTCCCGTGTTAGCTCCAAACACCGCTTTACGAAAACCGTACTCCAGCTGTTGCATAGTAACAGGAATATCTCCCGGAAAAAAGGGGAAATATTGCGGTGAATTTTCAATAACAGTGGGGCTCACTGCATTGATGCGAATACCATTCTCTAATTCAATTGCTGCGGCCTTTACGAAAGCTTCAACTGCTCCATTGGCTGCTGATGCATTTGCGAAATTCTTTTGCGGATCATGGGTCAAAGCGCCAGTGATCAACGAAAAAGAGCCTTTAGGGTTGATATAGTGCTGGCCAATAAGCACCAAATTAATCTGCCCCATTAATTTTCCCTCTATGCCTTTCCGAAATTCCTTATCTGTCATTTTTTTCCAGGAACCCACATAAGTTGGACCTGCAGTGCAAATGAGTGCATCAAAAGCACCTGCTTGCTTATACATACTTTCAATGGATTCCGTAGATGTAATATCTACCTGTATGTCGCCAGATTCGGAAGCTGCTTTAATTACTTCATGTTCTTTTTCAAATGCACTTGCTAAGTGTTTTCCCATAGTGCCTGATGCACCAACAATGATAATTTTCATTTTTGTAAATTTTAAAAAGTTTATTTACGCAAAAGTAAATTCAACGGCAGGCAGCATGATAGGACGATGATGCAGTTGTACAGGACTTATCCGAGATTATGTCTGAATGCTTCGGGTGAATATCCCGTATGCTTTTTAAAGAATCTGATAAAATAGGAGACGTCTTCATAACCCAGGTGGTCGGCTATATCTTTTATTTGATTAGGTGTGGCCAGGAGGTATCTTTTAGCTTCCAAAATAATATGTTCATTGATCAGTTCTGAAGCTGTTTTGCCAATGGTTGCTTTGGTGATTTCATTGAGCTGATATGGAGAAAGGTTCATCAACTCAGTATACTGAGTTACTTGCTTATGGGTAGCAATGTGCATTCCCAGCAGTTCTAAAAATTCCTCAAGACGTTCCTGTGTATATGGATTGACATTTGTTGAAGTGTCTTTAGGATTCAGGCTTTGCCTTACAAATTCAATAAAGAAAATATCCAGATTTGCTTTGATGACATCCTTGTAATCTTCTTCTTTGCCAGTGTACTCCTGGAAGATGTATGTTAGAATATCATGTAATTTTCCAAACCTGTCCATCTCAAGCTGACAAAAATTTTTATTGCTAGCCTTTCGTAATCGCTGAGCTGATACCTTGTCAGTTGGATGGTAAAATCCGGTATTAAATCCCATTAAGTATCCGGTACAACCATTTTTTAATTCAAGTTCGTGTACCTGACCCGGACGCATGAAGAAAATAGAATTGTCGCAGACTGTGTAGGGTGTAAAGTCTATCTCATGATTACCAATCCCTTTTTTTAAAGCCAGAATATAAAAAAAGTTATGCCTATGAAGTTCCTGAACCATACCTATCCCAACAAGCAAAGTCCGAACATCCCGTATGCTAAAGCTTTCGGAAAAATCGTACTCGTTTTGTGCTGCATTAATATGTCTTATAGGTATTGTGTCCATTTTAACTTAGTTTATTGCTTCACCAATTTTATAGCCTGTCCCCCGCCAGAAGCAAGCTTTACAGTAAGTACATCAGTATTGCTTACCAACTGTTCAACTATGTTTACATGATTGGGATTTTCAGCATTATCAGCTGCATCATTATAAATGGTTGCCTTATATTTTCCTGGCGGCAAAAATGTAAGTGGCAGTTGCAGCGACCGGGCTTTTGTACTATTGATGGTGCCAATAAACCAATCCTGATCTTTTCTTCTTGCAATGGTTACATATTCATGCAATTTTGCTACAGGTACAATGGTTTCATCCCAGGTGGTGGGCACATCTTCTATAAATTGAAACCCCGGCTGTGCTTCATACGCCTCTGGAAAATCACATACCATTGCCAGGTAGCTTTCGAGCACCACATACATCGCCAGCATATGGCAACGGGTGCCGATCATGTAAGGCCGGCTTTGTTGTGTTTTAAATTTTGCAGGCGGCACTGCCCTGAAACCTCCGAGATGATAATCGGTGGCCCCTGCCAGCATTCTTGTAAAAGGCATATTGATATCATGATCCGGGCTTAGCCCGTGTTCGTTCCATTTATTTACTTCATAATTATAGGTGGCTTCTCTTGTAAATTCATTGGGGAAAGTGCGGTGCAGGCCTGTTGGTTTAAAAGCGCCGTGAAATTGAATATGCAATTTATGTTTGGCTGCACTTCGTAAGATCTCTTCATAAATGTTTACCATTTCCTGGTCGTCTCTGTCCATAAAATCCACCATCATTCCTGAAAGACCCCATTGTTCAAATTGCGTAAATGCGGCCTCTAATTTTGGATACAGTGCTTTCCAGTGTACCCATACCCGTATTTTTACTCCTTTTGTTTTTGCATAGTCACATACTTCTTTCATGTCCAGTGTTGCAACAGTCCTGGTAGGATCGGCACCGGGGCCTGGCATAAAACCGGCGCCATCATTAACATACCATTCATGCTGACCATACTCCACTACCGAATGGTATTCTATTTTATGTTTTGCACAGAAATCTATGTAATATTTATTGGTTTCAAAATTATTGCCGCCGGGCCAGGTAGTATCCGGAACAATGGTTCCATTCCACCAGGGAAAGGTGCTTTTGCCGGGTGCTATCCAGGATACATCACTAATCTCACCGGGCTCACAAAGATTGGTAAGAATGTTTGATTCAATCAATGCCCCCACTCTGTTGCTGATCATCATCACACGCCACGGTGTATGATGCGGCAAAGTAGCTTTTACCTTAACATCCGTTTGACCAGGAAGCGGTGAAAGCATACTGGTTAATACGCCATTCTTTTTTGCTAAATACATGCCTGCATAGTTACGAAGGTTAGCCTCCGTAATGGCTACATAAATATCACCGGGATATTGAAATAAACTGGGCAAATCCATCAATGTATCAGGCTTTATTTTACTGAAGGGTAATGAATCATAATAACCTTCATGAGAAGTAGTGTAATTTTCCCTGAATAAAGTGAGCACTGCCGGATCTTGTGCAAGATTAAAAGTGGTTAGCTCGTTCGTAAGCGTATAATTTTCCCAGTTTTGCTGAGCAGGGAATTCATACCGGAAAGCAACCCCATCATTAAAAACCCTTACAACAAAGTTCACCTGTTTGTTTTCTTTCTTCTTTGTCAACGGGATCTTTACTTCTGAATATTGGCTGTGTATTTTTTTTGCTTTCCCTACTACCAGTTCATATGTTTCATCTCCTGTTTTAAATATTGGTTTTCCTGCAACCAATGCTGAACTAAAATTTTCATCTTCGCTAAATACCAGTCCCAGTGTGGATGGGTTCACTAATTTTTTCCCTTTGTAATCCACCTGGTAAACAGGAGCTATTTTAGTAAGCCTGAATGAAAATGTAATTTGATGATCAGGAGACTGAATGCGGATACCTTTTTGAGCAAAGAGATTTGCAGGGTTTACAAGAAAAAAAAGGAGACAGTAATGGGTGATGTACTTCATGGAACTAATTTTTTAATTGTTGTTACAATACTAATGTAGTTATAATTCAGGCGCCCTGGATTTATTCTGTTACCTGCAACTAAATTAAAAACAACATTTAGTGACAAAATAAAATCCTGAAAGAAATTTTTATAATTTAATCTGATCATAAAATAAAAACTATATAATAAATTCAAGAAATTCTGTAACAATAAAATATTTGCACCCTTGTACATTTGCACCAATTTATTATAATCACATTGAGTATAGAAACACTTCAACAATTTATTTCCACTCATCAATTCAAAAGAATAGATGGCAATATCCTTTTTAATGCAGAAGTGAAGTTTTATACCGGAACCCAATTAAATACTATCATCTCGCCTGTTCAGATCATTCTGCTGCCCAACGAAATTGCTGTTTATATCCTTGAATTTTTAAAAGAAGACTATAACATAACTGAAATGTACAGCACCGGCCGGTATTATTTTAATTGCCCGGATTCAACAATACTGGAGATACGTGAAAGCAATGAAAAGAACCCCTTCCTTATTTCTATTCTGCCAATTCGGTAAAAACCACTCATAAGAAGGCGTCTTTAGTTTATTGTAAATATCTTATTTTTAAATTTTCATTAAACTTAATTGAAGCAAGCATGAAACTCTATATCCGGAATATGGCTTGTGAAAGCTGTAAAATATTAGTGAAAGAAGAACTGGAAAAAATTGGAGCCAATCCTGTGAAAGTAGAACTGGGTGAAGCTGAAACAATAAAAAAACTATCCGAAAAACAGCAAAAACAGTTTGGTGCTGCCATAAAAAAAGCCGGGCTTGAACTGGTAAAAAACAAGGAAGGTGTTTTAACAGACCAGGTAAAAGCGTTAATAGCGGAATATATTGAAAATGGTGAAAGAATCAGGATCAACTTATCTGACTATCTCAGTAAAAAACTGCATTACGATTATGCCTATCTCTCTAACTATTTTTCTGCCATGCAGGCAAATACTATTGAGCAATATGCCATTGCGCTAAAAATAGAAAAGGTAAAAGAAATGCTGGTGCTGGAAAATCTTACTCTTACCCAAATAGCCGACCGGCTTAATTACAGCAGCGTGGCTCATCTATCCACCCAGTTTAAAAAAGTAACTGGCTTACCAGCTTCCCATTTTAAAAAATTGAGGAGTATCCGTAGAAAAACCATCCAGGATTTATAGTGCTTCCTGAGAATGTATTGGGTATAATATTCCCCAACATTATACACTGTTTATTAAAGTGAGGAATAGTTAAATAATAAAATTTCCTTTTTTAAAGCGATTTAAGAGTGGCATAGTAATGGATTTTAAACAAGTATCTTAAAAACAATTAAAAAATTTTATTATGAACAATCTACTTTATCTGGTTGCAGTGATTCTTATTATTGGTTGGGCTATTGGTGTTTTTGCCTACAGCGCAACCGGATTGATTCATGTATTATTGGTTATTGCAGTTATTGCGATCATATTAAGACTTATCAGCGGGAGAAATCCACTCTGATAAGTAAACTTTATAAGTATCCTTTTTTAAGAACCCATGACCTCCATTAATTATTTTGATGGCTGGTTGTGGGTTTACTTTTTTTTATTGAGAATAAGGGAAAAAATTGAAATTTAATTGAGGTCGCAGAGTTTTTTGATTTTTTTATTAGTAGCATGCAAATTATGCAGCCTTGCACTTCTAAAGATGTATGCTGCAAACGATTTTTAATACGGGAAAGAAAGTTTCATTTTTTGATAACATATTTTCTAGTTCAAAAAAAGGCTTTCACTATAGTGCAAAAAAAAGGCCCGGATAAAAATCCAGCCCGATTTATAGAATCCAATATCCTATGAAAAACTTATTATTATAATGACAAATGTCAGGCCAACATAAAATACTTTGAAACTTTTATTTAATGTGGAATAAAATACGCTGGTGGAAATACTTATGTGGAAAATAACACACTAAAGTTGGGGAAATATCGCTTACCTCCCATTAACCAATCAGGGTGATGATGGCCCTTACACCCATATAAGTCATTGCCAGCACCACTATCCATCCTGCAATTAAAAGCCAGCGTGGATGCTTGTAGCTGCCAATGATATTGTTGTTATTTGCTGCCAATAAAATAATCGTTAGTGCAAAAGGCAAAATCAAACCATTTACTGCACCCGCCATTACCAGCACCTTTACCGGCTGACCCACTAATAAAAAAACAACTGTGGAAAATAAAATGAAGACAATGATGATCAGCCTGAAATATTTTGTTACTGACGGATGCAATAGTTTGGCAAAAGTTACAGATGTAAATGCCGAGCCTACCACAGAAGTAATGGCTGCACTCCACAATACCAATCCAAAAATTTTAATACCCACCTGTCCGGCTGCAGTTTGAAAAACAGTGGCAGCAGGATTCTGCTCACTCAGTGTTATGCCCTGCCATACAATACCCAATGCAGCAATAAATAAAATGATCCGCATTAAGGAAGCAACAAGGATTGCAGACACAGCGCTTTTGGAAACCTCCTGAATATTTTCCTGGCCTGTGATGCCGGCATTGATTAACCGGTGGGCTCCTGCAAAACTGATATAACCACCCACTGTTCCACCTACAATGGTCAGGATAATGGTTTCGTTTATTTTATCCGGAGCAAATGTTTTAATGATTGCTTCGCCCAATGGAGCATGAGCCTGGAAAGCTACATACAGCGTTAAAGCGATCATGACAAAGCCAAGTAATTTTGCAAAATTATCCATCGCTTTTCCGGCCTCTTTAAAAATAAAAATCATAATTGCAATAAAGCAACTGATCACTGCACCTGTTTGTACACTGCAACCTGTTAATACATTCAGGCCAAGGCCAGCCCCGGCAATATTGCCAATGTTGAATGCAATGCCACCCAAAATAATCAGTGCAGATAAAACATATCCTGCGCCAGGCAAAACCTTATTCGCTACATCCTGTGCATATAATTTACTTACACTGATCACACGCCAGATATTCAACTGCACGCCAATATCCATCAGGACAGAAATCAGAATTACAAAACCAAAACTTGCTTTTAGGTCTTGTGTAAATTTGGCTGTTTGTGTAATAAAGCCGGGACCGATAGCCGAAGTTGCCATCAGGAAAGCTGCTCCCATTAAAGGCCCTGAAAGAAATGATCTATGCTTCATGCAATTGTTTATAAACAGCTTTTGCAAAATCAACTGCATGTACCCCGTCTCCGTGAATGCAAATGGTATCTGCCTGTATAAAAATATCCTGGCCAGTAACAGTGGTTACTTTGTTTTCTTTTATAAATTTTAATACCTGCTGTTGTACATCATTGAGATCAGTCAACATTGCATTTGGTTTGCTACGTGGCGTTAATGTACCATCATCCTGGTAAGTTCTGTCTGCAAAAACTTCGCTGGCAGTTTGAAGCCCCAACTTTTTTGCTTCGGTTATCATTACAGAACCAGAAAGACCATAATAAATTAATGAAGCATCAAAATCTTTTACAGCCTGCGCAATTATTTTTGCCAATGCGCTATCCGCTGCAGCCATATTGTATAAAGCTCCATGTGGTTTTATATGATGAAGCATTCCGCCCATTTCCAATACGATTGCATTAATTATTGTTAACTGTTCCTTGATTAAATTATAAATTTCTACGGAGGATAATTTCATTGCAGTACGGCCAAAATTTTCCCTGTCTAAAAAAGATGGATGTGCACCAATCTTTACATTGTGTTGTAAACAAAGCTGAATCACCTGCCACATGGTGGCTGCATTACCTGCATGATAGCCGCAGGCAATATTGGCCGAGTGAATGAATGGCATCAGTTGTTCTTCATTGTCAGCACCCTCTCCCATATCACAATTAATATCAATCACCAATCAGATCTTTTTAAAGTTAAAATGACAGGCTGTTTTAATTTCCCTGAGTATTTTTTGCATTTGGATAAATGCATCTTCTGCTTCCTGCAATGGTACGATAGTAAAGTTAATAATGCTTCCCGGCCTGGCCTGCGCTAATTTTGGAAGATCTGCTTTGATCACTGAAGCGATACGGGGGTATCCTCCTGTTGTTTGATGGTCTGCCATTAAAGCAATACAATTTCCATCGGGTAGCAGTTGAATAGTTCCTGTATCTGTTGGAGAAGAAATTAATTCGGTTGGCCGATTCAATAAAAGTGGCAGGCCAGTTAAACGATATCCCATCCGGTCGCTTTGATCACTGATGACAAAATTATTTTTCTCAAATAATTTTTTTGATGCATCGTTTAGCAAATCCCATTCAACTCCTTTTAAACAACGGATAATATTTTTAGGATGATAAATTTTATCCAACTCCATTTCAGAAATATGCCAGGGGAATATTTTATTTTGATCAGGAGAAAAATCAATTGCTGCAAATCCAATCACATCGTCTTTTTGCAAAGTTCTTCCGGCATATCCACCGGCACCCGCTTTTAAATGAGTGCTGTAACTGCCCAGCCACCTGTCCGCCTGCCATCCGCTCTGTACCGCAATATATGCCCTTGCCCCGTGTAAAGGTTTTTTAAATTGCAGGATGCTGTTCTTTTTTACAAACAGCAAAGTCCAGTTGGGTACTGATGAATCATTAACGGCTGTACCAAAGTTTGCACCGGTAATACTGATGAAAGCATTTTGTAAAAACAATATTTCCGGAGCTGGAAAATTTATTTCTATCACTGCTGCCGCAGATTCGTTGCCCGTTAAATAGTTAGCCACCTTCATTGCAAAATCATCCATTGCTCCGCTGCTGCCGATACCCATACATCGGTATCCGCTTCTTGCAGCCCCCTGTATAGTGGCTGCCATGCCGGGTTTGATAATTTTAATACTCATGCAGGTTTTCAAATGTTGCTTTGCTGATGGAAATAAACTGTACACTATCTCCTGCTTTCAACAGGCAGGGATTACTTTTTTCTTTATCAAATATTTTTATGGGTGTTTGTCCCAGCAACTGCCAGCCACCGGGAGAATCCAACGGATAAATGCCTGTTTGAAAACCTGCAATGCCCACACTGCCGGCAGCTACTTTTATTCGTGGCGATGACCTGCGTGGCATGGCAATGCGGTCATCCACACTGCCCATATAAGTGAAACCGGGTAAGAACCCGACCATGAATACCCTGTATATTTTTGATGTATGAATGCGGATCACTTCTTCTTCGGGTAACTGGTGCTCATTTGCAATCAATGCAAGATCATCTCCATTGTAATAAACAGGAATAGTAATAGTGTTACGCTGTACTTCCGGAACATCATCTTTAAGCTTCTCTATTAATTGTTCAGTAAATGTTTTTACAAAATCAAAAACAGTGGTACTGACAGGATAGTTTTTTTTAACCAGTTGTACATCATAAAAAACAGCCAGCGATGCATAGGCCGGAACACTTTCTATAAATCCTTTAAAATTATTTTCAGCAAGTAATTGATGCAAAGCAATCACTTTCCTGTTGATGATTTCATCAATAGTATTTTCAAAAGAAACCAGTAAGGCTGCTTCATTTAAGGGTGATATGCGGTATGGAAAATGCAGGGCTTTTTTTTTATTTCAAATGTAAACAAGATGCTCATACATTTTTCTTCTTTTATTAAAGTGATGCAATGAGAAAAGTTAAACCAAAAAATTCGAACATTTAAGAAATAAGGCACTAATGGTATTGGCAGAAATTACAGCTACTTTAAAAGTTCATCATATTCGGCGTGGGTGCCAATCCAAAACCACACTATACCTTCTTTCGCTTCAATTCCTAAAGCCCTGTAGCGGATGTTTATTCTTACAGAATAATAATTACCAATTTTTTTAAAATGCAGGGAAGGGTGGGCTGGATTTTCTTTTAGCAAAGTATAATTTTTATCAGCCTGCTCCTTCACATCATCTGGAAGCTTATAATAATGTTCCCAGAAAGAAGGCACTGTATGATGCATCATAAGGTTTTAAAATTTCCGCTTTTAAAATCTTTTAAGGCTTTTGCAGCAATCTCATTTAATTTACCAGAAGATTTACTGTCTTTTTCAATTTTTATATCCCATTTTTCATTTTCATATTCCCAAAACCATTCTCTGAATTTTGCATATTCCTCATCCTTCAATGCAGAAACTGAATTTTCTATTTCAGATAATTTGCTCATGATATTTGTTTTACATAAAGATAAATAGAAAATCATACATTGGCAATCGGGAATAAAATCAGAAAAAATTAAGCCTATACTGTTATTTTACATATTTAAACTGCGCTACCAATCACAACAAAAGAAATCGCTGATGTACTGGTTACGATTTGCCGCAATGGCCAGTTAGAAGAAGCAAAAGAAAAAATTATTTGTTAAAGACATTACCAGTACAGAACCACTTGAAGGGTTACCGCATAGAGAAACAAGCGGCTATTTTTGTAAAAGCGAAACGCCTTTGATATATTCTTATTTCACTTCTTCAAACACACCAGTCTGTTTATTCTTCCGCACATTGTCTGAATTAAAATATCGTCCATTCATTGCTACATAAACACCAGCAGGCAATGTTTGTGCAAAAGCAAGAGCGCTGCCCAGGTTAAACAATCCGTCTGAGCTGCCAAATTTAATGGGAATCATAGCGCCGGTTAGTATGATGGTTTTATTTTTAATTTTCTGCGCCAGCACCTTTGCTGTGTCTGCCATGGTATCCGTGCCATGCGTAATTACAATTTGTGTTTCATCGCAGTTGTTGCACTGGAGTACTATCAGGTCCCGGTCTTCATCCGTCATCTCCAGGCTGTCAATCATCATCAGGGTACGAATTTCCACCGGTACCCGGCTGCGACCCATTTCCAGCAGATCGCTCAGGTGGGTGTCTTTAAAATACAGTTGCCCGTTCAGTTCATTGTACTCTTTATCAAACGTGCCGCCGGTAATAAAAATGCGGATTGCCATGAGGATGATTTTGCAGGTGAAGTTAATAGAAATTGGGGGTTTTATTTTTTTCAAACCCTGCATGCCGCTTTCCTTCAAAACTTTTAAAATTGAAGTGTGCATTTGTTTAGAATATATCTGAATAAACGCACAAGTAAACAGTAACTACAATGCACAATGGATAAAAACGTAAATAAGATTTTTTGTCCGGGCGTAGAAACAATGGTCATCATCGTTGCATCGCCCTCTTGTACATAATACCATTGGGGAACTTTAATTACGTTTTAAATTAAACCCTAACCTGTTTTATTTTTTTATTGAACAAAAAAAATGTCACTGATTTACCCGTTGTGCAGTATAACTTTCACTTGTGATTTCAAAAAAATGTTTCTATCTTATAACCGCCAACTAAGCCGGCCATTGCAGCTGCCCCCGAATTGATTGGCAACTGCATTATATTCCTTTCCTTTTGCAAAACAATTTAATCAACTCTTTTATTCATCATTTAAATAAAACCAAAATGAAAAATTCCATTTTATGTTTTGTTGTTCTTGTAATATTCATGGCCTGTAACAACGAATCAAAAACAGCGGAAGCTACTGCTGACAGCACAGAAAAAAAAGAAGTGGACAAGTCTGCTCAGGCACCCGCCACCAACATGCCTTACACAGCACTTTATTCTTCGCAATTCGTTCCGGGAGATCAGAAGCATGCAGAAAAAATGCTTACCCTTTTCAAACAATGGGATGACAATAAACTGGCCGACGGGAAATTAATGTTTGCGGATTCAGTTTATTTCCAGGGAGACAAATGGGAGTTTAATGGAAGCAATGACAGTTTCTTTACGGTATCACAAAATCAGCGGAAAAATTTTAAGGAAGTAAAAACTGTGGTACAGGCCTGGATGCCTATACACAGTGTTGACAAAAATGAAGACTGGGTGCTGGTATGGAGCACCGCTTACACTACAGATATGAAGGGTAAAGTTGATTCTGCCAGTTACCAGGACACCTGGAAAATAAATAAGGACGGCAGGTTTGATGTGATGTATGATTACAAGGTAAGTTACCCCGAACATCCGAAGAAAAAGTAGCACCCTCCTGTAATTTTTTTTCTTTACCGGCGGGGCAAAACCCCGCCGGTATAAAGAAACAATACTAATGGCTTTCCTGCTTCCACCATCACTTTCAAAGTAATTTGTGGCAAACCGGCAAACCTTCAATGCCGGAAACCCAGCCTGGTTGCTTATCTTTAATTGGTATCGCAATGAGGATAGGCTTTAAAAATTTTATCATGGCTTTTCTAATCCTGTTCAAATAAAACAACAGGATCACAGACTGAAATTTTTTCTTTACATTTTCTACTCTGGCAATCTTTTGACCAGGCTGCGGAAAAGCGGCATCATTTACCCTTTTCACTATTTCCGGTAACCTGGTTTAAAACAGGTACACATCATTATTGATATTGAATTGTATTCAATACGATTGTTTTTTATTTCAGAAAATCAAACTCAGTAAAAAATGAATTCAGGCATTTTCATTGCAGCCATACTTTTTTTATTGTAACCTTCATCACCCATCATTAACCAATAAAAAATGATAACATGAATCCTATTTTAGCGCAATTGATCCTCCGTGAATCATTAAAGAAAAAAAACCAGCAGGCATCCGGTTATAAAAAATCAAACTACCAAATTGCTAAAAGCTACCGGGAGTTTTTAATTACGCTGAAGGAGCTGGTAAAGGATCTCTTTTTGATTACCGCAGGTATATTTTCTGCTGCCTTTGGATTGAAAGGTTTTTTGCTTACCAATCATTTTATTGATGGAGGTGTTACCGGAATATCATTGCTCATAACACAATTAACAAGTGTGCCGCTTTTTGTGTTGATCATTTGCATTAATATTCCTTTCATTATTCTTGGCTACATTATTTTGGGAAAACAGTTTGCAATAAAAACAGTGCTGGCAATTTCTGGTCTTGCATTGTGTTTGGCAACAGTAAACTTTCCCGATGTTACCAAAGACAATTTGCTGGTGGCGCTGTTTGGTGGTTTCTTCCTGGGTGCAGGTATTGGCCTTACTATACGGGGCGGCGCTGTAATTGACGGAACAGAAGTGCTGGCCATTTTTTTAAGCAAAAAACTGGGAACCACCATTGGTGACTTTATTATCGTTATCAACATATTAATTTTTTCAGCAGCAGCATATTTGCTGTCAGTGGAAATAGCATTGTATTCAATGATCACTTATCTCGCCGCATCTAAAACCCTTGATTTTATAATAGAAGGTATTGACGAATATACCGGTGTAACCATTGTATCAACACACAGTGAAGATATCAGGGAAATGATCATTAATAAAATGGGCCGTGGGGTAACCATTTACAGTGGTAAAAGGGGTTTTGGCAAAAGGGGAGAAACAAGAGATGTAGAAATTATTTACACTGTGATTACCAGACTGGAGCTGAACAAACTAAATACAGAAATTGAAAAAATTGAACCGAATGCTTTTGTTGTAATGCACAGTGTAAAAGATACCAAGGGAGGCATGATGAAGAAACGGCCGCTGAAACATGCCTGATGTGGAACAGCTATCATTTTCCGTTTGCATTCAAACATTTTCCTGATCAGAAAATAAAAATCATTTTTTTTATGTATCATGCAGCCGTTGAAAAAAACAGAACAAAAACTTCAAAAAAAACAACGGAAAAAAATATGATCAACACAAAACCAGCGGGATATTACATGCGTATTCTTCACCGCTATATTGGATTTTTTTTAGCTGGCATCATGGCTGTTTATGCGCTAAGCGGCATTGTACTGATCTATCGTGAAACAGATTTTTTAAAAAGAGAAAAACAAGTTGAAAAGAAAATAAACACAGGCGTTAAGGAAGCCGAACTTGGAAAAATGCTTGGCATCAGAGATCTTAAAATTTCCCGGACAGAGGGGGACACTTTATATTTTAAACAAGGCACTTATAGCCACATTACCGGTGTGGCTAATTATACTTCCAGGCAACTCCCCTATGTTTTAAACCAACTAACCCAACTACACAAGGCTTCCACTAAAAAACCATTGTATTGGCTGAATACTTTTTTCGGAGTGTCTCTGTTGTTTTTTGTTGTTTCTTCTTTCTGGATGTTTAAACCCAAAACATCCATCTTTAAAAAAGGAATTTATTTTACAATAGCAGGCATTATTCTTACGCTGATTTTACTTTTTGTATAATCACAACTCATCTAAGCATTCAGTACTTTATAAATATTTTTAAGCTGATGCGTATGGCGTTGTGTATGCACTACAAAAAAATTAAGCCATTCCATCCTGGTTAAAAAGCCAAGGCCCGGCATTTCAAAACTTTTGCAGGTGAGGGTAAGGTCCAGCGTTTCCGCTGTTGTTATCATTTGTGTTTTTAGGTTGCTGAAAGATTCCAGCATTTCGGCTTTATCATGATGCGTTGCCGAAGGCCTTATAAATTCAGGTGATTGCATTTTGGTACTAAAATCTAAAAAAATATGTTGGAGTGTTGCAACATTTTCATCAAAGGGGCGGTTGTTGGTTGCTGCTGTATTGCTGTTTAAAAACTGCGGCAGATTGCCGATGGATTTTATAATGTGCTCTCCTGTCTGCCCCGCTGTCCAGCTTCCTGCAAAAGGGATGGTATCTATCTGCTGTTGTGTAAAAGATGAAAATACCTGTACCATTTCCTGCATTGTTTGATTGATAGCTGTTGTTAAAGCAGTATTCATAGTTGTGTAATTTAATGATAAGTAAATTTAGATTGTCTTCAGTCTAAAATCCGCAAGCTAAAAAAGGCCATAAGCCTAAAACCCCTGTCACAATAAAGTTTCAGGGGTTTACAGCGTTTTTAGTTATTCACTTGTCT
>JAYVLZ010000417.1:0-5731 GCA_043759175.1 Chitinophagaceae bacterium
TTTTGTTTCAAGTAAGTATCTTCCAAAAAAGCTGATGTGCCCGGTGTTAATTTAACACTGGTAAAAACTACTTCAAATTCATAGTGGCGGCGGCTCATATTCCAAATGCGGTAGAAAAGTGTATCGTTCACTTTCAACGCTTTCCTGAATTCAATCGCAATTTTCTTCTCTTCTTTAATAATGGATAAATTTTCCCTTACATTGGTTACTTTAATTACCTCTTCATCATCTACAGATATTCTGGATGATTGGTTAAATAAAATAAGCGACCCGTCTGCAATGCTGATTCTGCCATCTGTTTCTGATACATACAAACTCATCCTTAAAGACGACTCCCGGTTACCCGTTGGCCTGAACAAATATGAATTGCCATATACAACAGTGTCTTTATCGTTTTCTTCAATAACCACAGTGCCGCCTGCACTTTGATTTACCATGAATGCGGCGCTGGAAGGAATAGAGCCATTAATATCAATATTAGATGTGCCCCCACCAGTTACTATTGTTTTTGAATAAGAAGAACCATTCCATGCAAATGCTACAAAAGCGCCTACGCCACTGCTGCCTCCCAATGCCGGATCCCAAAGGATATAAGCATTGTTTCCGCCAAGGCCGCCGATAATACCTGTTCTTGTAATGTTTTTAAAATCAATGGGTGCAGCATATGGATTGCCTACTACCATATATCCTCCCCCTGCATTGGTTAAAGTTGGTTGTGTCCCAACTTTAATCGCACCTCTTGGCCTGAGCGTTGTGATATCGGGAACTGTAGAGGGATTAGAGAGCGGCAGATTGATAGCCCTTGAGCCCCTGACAAACAGCATCCACCCCTGGTTGCTGGTAACCATTTCTGCTGTATTGGGGGGCAGGTAATTCCATCCTGTTGCAGTGTACCCATAAATGGATGGGTTAAGCGGCCCCTGGTCATAGCCTTGTAAAGTTGTTCGTGTAGGCCCGCCTGTTACATGTGTGCCATATCCCGGCGAAGGGTTCGATGCCCATGCGCCACCTACGCTTTCCTGCCATGCCTGATTAATGGTTTGCGAACCTCCTGCTATTGGTGCAGTCATTAGCCGCCATGCCCTTCTTGCAGGAATGTAGCGCTCTATTACAAAACGGCCTGTGCCATTGTAAGTAAAACCTGCGGTGGCTCCCACTTGAGATACAAGAGCCGTACGTCCGGCATTTGATCCAATGGTAATATCATTATTGTTCAATGAAAGATTACCTGCCGTCGGTTTCAGGATAGCACCAATACGAAGATTGTTGTTAAGCAATACGCCGGCACCAGTATTGTTAATTTCCAAAATGTTCATAGCGTTGATTGTTCCCGGCCCAGGGAAGTTTTGTGCAGTGGCAGAAGTACCGTTTAATATTATTGTGCCGTTGTTTGTAAGTGTTCCGCTATTGATGAAATCGGTAGATACAGTTAAACTGCCTGTACCCGGGTTATTAATAGTTAAGGATGCACCAGCGGCTATTTCTATCTTACGGGCAAAAGCCGCAGCAGATGAAATAACAGGCATATTAGGAACACCTGCTGGGATTAAAACAGAGGTAGAAGCTAACGGTACTAAATCGCCGCACCAGTTTCCCGGGTTGTGCCAGTCCGCATCCTCATCTCCCTCCCATACTTTATCATTCAATTTTATAACAATAGTACCGGTAGCCAAACAGCCATTGCTTAAAGTGAGGGAAGCCTGAAAATTAAGGTCGGCTCCTGAAATTACTTGCGCCGCAGTGGGGTTTACAAAAATGCCGGAAACATTAGTACCTGCTACATAAGGTTGTGTATATGCGGCATTGAGAAACATGCTGTTGATATCTGCACCAGGGCCCGTAGGCAGCCATGTATAGCTGCTGGAAGTAGGTGCGGTGCCATATAGTTTTATGTTATCTACAGCTACGCCGTCAACCCAATCTGCCCTGTATCTGAATCTCAGTTTTAAATTGGATTGGTTAATGTATGCAGGCAGCGCAAGAGACTGATGAAGGAATTGAGTGCCTGTGCCCTGGTCTAATATAAAAGATTGTACTGCTGTATAAGTGGTATTATTGGTTGAAATTTCTACACGGACTGAATCAAAACCTGCTCCTCCATTAGATCCAGTGCCGAGATAACTGTCATAAAAAATATCATATTCAAGTGTAAGGTTTGTAAATCCAATAGTACTTGCTGCATTGGTTAACTGCAAAGACGTATTAAGGACGGAACTGGGTATATCAGAAACAGCTAGAGCAAATTTATTGGTGCCAAAACCAGAGGATATTGCTGGCTGCCAAACGCTGGTATAAGTAGGCACAAATACGCTTGTGCGATTGCGCCATTCCATATCGTTTACTGATGCCGCAGGTGTGGCAGTAGTATTCACTACGCTGAAAACCCCAAGCCCGCCACTTTCAAAATCTTCATTTATCAATGTTTTGGTTTCAGTACTGGTGCCTCCCTGCACACTGAGACCTGAACCCTGGCACACATATATTGGACCAGCAGGATTGAAGGTTAAGGTAATATTTGAATTGTAAGTTGCTACCACAGGAACCCTTGTAAAGCTTTCGCAAGCTCCGCCGACAGTGTTAGTACCAGTTGCTGTTACATAATAGGTAGTGGTGGTATTTATACTTGGTGTGGTAAAAGAACTGCCGGTACCTAATAAAGTGCCACCGCTTGCCGCATTGTACCAGTTAAAACCGCTTGCACTGATGCCTGTGGTGCCAAGGCTGAATGCAACGGGTGTGCTGCTGCATTGCGACTGCCCTGTAACAGATGAAATCTGTGCATTGCAACGGGCCTTCACCGTAAAAAGATAATCTTCTGTTTCGCCATTATAAAAATTGCCGCAGGGCATAATGATAGCATTAGGCGCAAAAAAGTCATCTGCATCATTATAACTTCGGATACGCAACCTGTAATTTCCCGGCGCTGTGCCAATTGGGATTTGAAAACCAAAAGTTGTGTTATTGGTAACAATGGCATCATCATAATAAACAACCTCTGTTGGAAACGAAAATGCATTATCATTATTCCAATCCACCCATGCTGCAAACCTTGCCCTTGGCGTAGTGGCAACAGATACATTCACACCTTCTCCCTGCTCCTGAACAGCCTTAACAGCCAAACCTGTATAATCAGAATAACCGGCAGAAGTAATGCCAATGCCACTGCTGTTTGCAGGGGGAACTACCTCGGTTCCAATAAATGCCACCTGGGTTATATAATAAGTATTATTTGCTGAACTGGCTGCAGTATTGCAAGTATTTGCGACTATTGTAATTTTATAATCTTCGGATTCGCCTTCCTGGCCAGTTAAACATGGATCGTTTACAAGCGACCCCATTTTAGCAGCAATAAGCCTGAGCCTGTGATCACCTACCGGTGCAGTTACCGGAATAGGTAGACCATAAGTACCGCTTCCACCAGTTGTAAAACCAATAAACTCCAGGCTGGGGTCAAAAATGCCATCATCATTCCAATCAATATAAAAAAGTAAATACACAGGATTGGGGCCACCATTACTTTTAACAATATCAACAGTAAGGTTTAGAGTAGAAGCAGCAGGAACAGTTACCTGTGCGTTTGCTGTTGCATAATAATTGGTATAGCCAGGTGAAACCCACCCTGTACCCGTCTTAGTGATATTGGTGGCATAGCCGGTAGTTGTAACTCCATTAATATAGCTGCCGCTGCTTAAAACAGGACTGCATGATGTAGATGTTGTAAAAGTTAACGTAGTAGAATTAGTTGACAAACCTGAATTAGTACAAGTAAGTACTAACCGGTAATATGTAATGGTGCCTTGAGTAGCAGGGGCCGAAACAGTAGAAGGATTAAAGGTAGCACCGGCAATGGGAGTCCATGGGCCAACGAGTGCAGGCGCAGATTCCCATTGATAGGTAAGCCCCGAAATATTGGGTACAACAGCACTAAGTGTAATAGAACTGCCTGGCAACCCCGTGGCTGGCGAAGCAGGACTCATAGAAACACTGGTGATAGTAGGTGTTCCGGTACAACCGGGTACAACAATAACTACCAAACCATGGCCTCCACTGCTGCCATCACCTGCGCCACCTACACCAGCAGTGCCATTATAATAAATTTCACTAATGCCTGGAGGATTGTTGGCGCCACCAAGGTTATTATTTGTACCAACAGTATTAGTTACTCCTGTAAGACCACCAGTGTAAGAAGAACCGCCGCCACCACCAGACCCCCAAGTACCAGTGCCGCCTCCTACGTTGCTGCCATATCCGCCGCCGCCGCCATAATATCCACCGCCACCACCTGCACCGCCGTAGGTGCCAGCCCCAGCATTTCCACCTGCACCTCCTGTCAATTGTATGCCAACTGCCCCTGAAGTAACGACTGCTCCGGCACCACCAGCGCCACCTGCTGCAAGTGTGCCGCCACCACCGCCAGTATGCGTTGCATCCAGGCCACCGCCAGTTGCACCCGTTGTGGCACCACCACCACCACCAAAATTTCTTGGTCTTCCATATCCGCCACCAGCGCCGCCACCAGCAATTGCTTTTGCATTTGCAAAAGTTAAGGATGTTAAAAATATTCCACTATATCCGCCGCCACTTCCTGCGTTTTGATAGGCAGTGCCACCACCTCCATAACCCCCTGCATGTGTGCCATTGGTAGTACTATAAGTGCCCTGGCCACCGACTACAATCTGAAGTACTTGCCCGGGAGTAACAGCCAAAGTGCCTTTTACAAAAGCACTAGAACCCCCGGAGCCGGCAAGACCGCCGCCAGTTCGGTCTCCACCACCACCACCAGCACCCCATATTAATACATCTATCGAGGTTACACCGGCAGGTACCGTATAAGTTTGAACTGCACCAGTGTAATTATAAATTACCTGGCTGTAGATGCTGCCTGAGAATACAAAAGCCAGACAAAAAAACAGCAGTAGATTTTTTTTCATAATAGAAATATTTAATAGTAGTTAAAGCTATTAGTAAAGTGTTTTCTTGGGGAGCTAAGATTGTAAACACTAAAAATAGAATCAGTAAACAATGCATACATTAAATGCAGTTAGCCATTATTGTTACGCATGGAATGCAAAATCGCTGGATTTCGATTTGTCTGGAGATATTGGAAAAAGTTGGTTTTACCTAGGGAGAACATGCTCAAATTAAGAAAAAAATTCCTTAAATATGATGTTTTTTTTATTTGTACAAGTACAAATCTGCAAAATTTGTTGATAGCCAACCCTTCTTTCAAATCATTTACCTTTGCCACCGCAATGAAAAATGACAAGTACGAAGTAGTTATCGGGCTGGAAGTACATGCACAGTTGCTTACAAAAAGCAAACTATTTTGCGGCGACAGCGCTGCTTTTGGTGCTGAACCAAACACTCATATCAGCCCGGTTACACTGGCACATCCCGGCACTTTGCCAAAGATGAACAAAAAGGCGGTGGAATATGCCATCCGGCTTGGCCTTGCACTCAACTGCAACATTGAACAGCAAAATTATTTTGCCCGTAAAAATTATTTTTATCCTGACTTGCCCAAGGGCTATCAAATAAGCCAGCACACAACTCCCATTTGCAAACAAGGCATTGTTCCAATAAATATTGATGGCGTTGCAAGAAATATCCGGCTCAACAGGATACATATTGAAGAAGACGCCGGAAAAAGTTTGCATGATGTGGACGAAAATTTTACTGCCATTGATTTAAACAGGGCTGGTGTGCCGTTGCTTGAAATTGTAAGTGAACC
>JAYVLZ010000418.1:0-11006 GCA_043759175.1 Chitinophagaceae bacterium
AAAATGCACTGATTTTTTACCGGACTGTAAAACGCTACACGTTGCAAAGTTTTACATCGTCTAAAGAATACATGACAGGAATTAAAAAATATAAAATGGTGCCGGGTAATAATTTTAAGGGATGTGTACCCCAAAATACCTAAAGGGACTTAAAAGAAAGAGCCTGATAAATGAAAGCTTCTGAAGAATTGCAGAGTGTGTGAGTAATTTATTATGAAAGAACAAAATGAAAATGTGAAAGATGCCCTAAAACCCCTGAAGGGCAATGTCATTTAGTTAAGAATTAATATCACCCTTTTGGGCAATGTTATTAAGTTAAGCCTCGGCGAGGCGACAGTTTGGTAGGAAGTAGATAAATGATTATCAAAGCCACATCGTGGCGACATTTTATAGCTGCTGCAAATAAAAAAAATGCCGCCTCTACGAGGCTTCTATGTAATTTATATATCTTATTGTTACCAAAATACCGCCACGCTGTGGCTTTTAAAATAGCCGATTCCTTAACTTAACGACATTGCCGAAGGGATGTAATGACTATAGAAGGGTAATAAGAATTTTGAAAAACTTCGAAGGGGTGACATTGAACCTGATTTAACTCTTAACTAAATGACGTTGCCCTGAAGGGCTTCAAGGCAAGGGTTTAAAGCTTTGAAGTATTTGCTGAGTATCAGAGTGTGGGAATTATTGTTGATTAAAAGATCCCGGATATCCGGGAAAAATGTGGAAGATAAAATGATTGCTGACGGTAAGATGCACCGCCTCTTCTCCAGAAGGAGAAGAGGAAGGGTGATGAGGTTTAAGTGATAATGTGGAAAAAGCTCAATAAAGAAAAAAAGTAAAAGAGTGCGACGCCAATGAAGTCTAATAGATATTCTTCTGCCTGGCTCAAAATTTTTTTACCAGTGTTATAAAAAATTAAAACCAATTTCAACATACAAATTAATTTATGGGAGATACAAAAAATACTTTTGAAGCCATTGTGATAGGCAGCGGCATGAGTGGTGGCTGGGCCGCAAAAGAATTTTGTGAAAAAGGGTTAAAGACCTTATTGCTGGAACGTGGCCGGGATGTGGTTCATTTAAAAGATTATCCCACCACCAATATGCTGCCATGGGAATTTAAGCACCGGGGACAAGTGCCGTATGAAATTGCAAAAGCCAACCCTGTAATTACACGATGCTATGCTTTTAAAGAAGATGCCATGCATTTTTTTGTGAAGGATACAGAACATCCTTATGTACAGGAAAAACCCTTTGACTGGATACGTGGTTACCAGGTGGGTGGCAAAAGTATTATGTGGGCAAGGCAAACACAGCGCTGGAGTGATTTTGATTTTGAAGGTCCGGCCCGTGATGGTTTTGCAGTGGACTGGCCCATCCGATACAAAGACCTTGCACCCTGGTACAGTTATGTAGAAAAATTTGCTGGCATCAGCGGGAACAAAGATGGACTGGATACTTTGCCGGATGGAGAATTTTTACCAGCCTGGGAACTGACTTGTGTGGAAAATCATTTTAAGGATACGCTTTCAAAAAGTTATAAAGACCGGCATGTGATCTATGCCAGGTGTGCACATGTATCGCAGCCGCAGCCCATACATATTGAACAGGGAAGGGGACAATGCCAGACAAGAAATTTATGCCAGCGTGGTTGCCCGTTTGGTGGATATTTTAATGCTAACTCCACTACCATTCCATGGGCACAAAAGACGGGTAATCTCACCATGCGTACCCATGCCATTGTTCATTCCATTATTTATGATGAAGCAAAACAATCCGCAGGATCCGGTGGAAAAGCAACCGGTGTAAGAATCATTGATGCCATTACCAAACAGGTGACGGAATATTTTGCACCGGTGATATTTGTAAATGCCGGTGCCATCAACAGCAATTTGATCTTGCTGAATTCAATCTCTAAACGTTTCCCGAATGGATTGGGAAATGATAGTGGTTTGCTGGGTAAATATTTTGCCTTTCATAATTACCGTGCAAGGATCAGTGCAAAATATGAAGGCATGCAGGATTCAAAAACAGAAGGTGGAAGGCCAACAGGTGCGTATATCCCAAGATTCAGGAATGTAAGAAAACAGGAAACAGATTTTCTACGTGGCTACGCCTGTACGTTTAGTGCAGGAAGGTATGGCGGCGGCGTAAACCCGGAAAGCTTGTTTGGAGAAGAACTGAAAAATAAATTACTGGATACATCTGCACCTTTAGGTCCATGGAATGTAGGCTCTCAATGTATGGGTGAAACAATTCCGAAAGCAACAAATTTTATTAATCTTGACAATAGTAAAAAAGACGAATGGGGAATGCCGCTGCTTAATTTTAATGTGGCGTATGATGACAATGATGAGAAGATGATCAAAGATTTTATGGAGCAATACACAGAGATGTTTGAAAAGGCTGGCTTTACTGATATTAAAGCTACCGACAGCAAACAGGCACCGGGACTGGATATTCATGAAATGGGTGGTGTTCGCATGGGTAGAGATCCAAAAACATCTTTGTTAAATGGATGGAACCAATTGCATGCCTGCCCAAATGTATTTGTAACAGATGGTGCTTGTATGACATCCACCTCTACACAAAATCCATCACTTACTTATATGGCATTAACAGCACGGGCTGCTAATCATGCGGTGGATTTGTTGAAGAAAGGGGAGTTGTAACCCCCATCCCCTAAAGGGGCGAAATGTTACAGGCATTTATATGGTTTGATTCGTGCCTTTGTGAGAAAAAATATTCATCATTAAAATTGCTTGCTATGAAATTTACATTAATGACTGTTCTAGTATTTGCAGTTATCTCATCTATGGCACAATCAAATCCTGCCGGAATTTTTCAACATCATGCAGATATTGGTAATCCAAAAATAAAAGGTGATGTTGCCTATGATAATAAGGTGCAGTCGTACAGCATTAAAGGAGGAGGTTACAATATCTGGTTTAACCGGGATGAGTTTCATTATGCATACAATAAGGTGAAGGGTGATTTTATTTTAACCGCTAATTTAAAATTATTGGGAGATGGTAAAGACCCTCACCGTAAAATCGGCTGGATGGTAAGAGCATCTGAGCAGGAAGATGCCGCACACATGAGTGCAGTATTGCATGGTGATGGATTAACAGTTTTGCAGTGGAGAAGATTGCGTGGTGCATATATGAGAGACCCGATAGATGAATTGTTCTCAATCAAAAAGAATGCTCAGATCATTCAATTAGAACGCAGCGGTAAAACATTCATCATGCGTATTGCTAACCCTGGCGAGCCTTTGCAGGAAATTGGCAGAACAGATATGATAGACATGCCGGACCAGGCACTGGCTGGTTTATTTGTTTGCAGTCACAATGCAGAAGTTCAGGAAGAGGGTATGGCATGGAATGTAAGAATAGAAAAAACAGTTGCAGATACGCATAACGGTTACAGGGATGGTGTTTTAGGAAGCAGGCTGGAGGTTATGAATGTATTGGATGGTAAACGCAAAATTATTTATGAAGATTCAGGCAGGTTTGAAGCACCTAACTGGATGCCTGACGGAAAAAAATTATTATTCAACCAGGGTGGAAGTATTTATACAATTCCAATTGAAGGGGGCACTCCTGAAATGTTGAATACCGGTAATGCTAAAAGAAATAATAATGATCATGTAATTTCTTTTGATGGAAAAATGTTGGGAATTTCTTCTCACCGGGATGGTTTGCCTGGGGGTGGCTCTACTGTTTATACATTACCATTAACAGGTGGTGAACCAACACTTGTAACCGACAGCACACCATCTTATTTGCATGGATGGAATCCGAATGGAAAAGAAGTTGTGTACACTGCACAAAGATTAAGCACCAGTCCTGCTTATAATATTTATAAAAAGCCAATTAAGGGCGGACCTGAAGTACAATTGACTCTTAATAAAAAGGGATTGGCAGACGGGCCTGAATATGCTCCGGATGGAAAATATATTTATTTTAATTCCACACAAACAGGTACCATGCAGATCTGGCGCATGAAGCCCGATGGCAGCGGACAGGAGCAGCTCACATTTGATGAATACAATAACTGGTTCCCTCATATTTCCCCGGATGGAAAATGGATGACGATACTTTCTTTTCAAACAACAGTTGCACCAGATGATCACCCGTTTTATAAAAGAGTGATGCTGCGGTTGATGCCGGTAAATGGTGGTGCACCCAAGGTAATCGCTTACTTATATGGTGGGCAGGGAACAATCAATACGCCTTCGTGGAGCCCGGATAGTAAGCAGGTTGCTTTTGTGAGTAATAGTGGGATTTTTAAATAGCGTAGTTAGAATAATATTCTCACATCGTTTTTATTAAATCCATTACACATGCGGATTATTTCAGTTTTGAGTTGCCTGGTGTTATTATTTATTTTCACGTCTTTCAGTTCAAAAAATGAATGGCAAAAACTTACTGGATAGCAATTTATCGCAATGGGGCATGTACCTGAGTTACCTGCACCAGGTTAACGTTCCGCTTATCAAAGGAAAAATACAATTGCAAAGTGAGGCAGCAGAAGTATTTTATAAGAATATACAGATTAAAAAATTGGATCAGCTTCCGGAAGAATATGCAGTTTATTTTAAATAAATAGTCAGTACGACCGTGACAGATTTCAATACAAAGCCATTTTTAAATACGGCAGATGTTTAGCGGGTTTTTAATAAAATAATGATGATTGAACCAATAATCATAATTGCAGATCCCAATAATTTTTTACGGATATCCTGCTCCTTAAAAATTTTATGACCAAGAAATACGCTCACAATAACGGATAGCTGGAAAAGGGACAAGGCATATCCAACCGGCATGTGGTCAAATGTATAAGTAGTGGTAAACTGCATGGTGCCGATGCAGACAATAAGCAATAAATATTTGCTGATATCTTTTGAATTCAGTTTACTGATTTCCTTCTTAATATCCAGTTTATACAGCAACAAAAACAAAAAAGAAAACAAAGTGCCAAACCAACACCAGCTGATAAAAGCCGCAGTGGTGGAAGATGCCAGGATGATCTTTTTAATAAACACTGCTTCAATAGCGGTTAAAATCATTGCCCAGATACGAAATTGTATTTCAGGCTTTTTCAATAGTGCCAGGGAGAATCTTTCTGCCGTGGTATCTAAAACAAAATAGCTTCCATATACAATTAATATCACTCCCAGTAAGCCCCACACATTGGGAATCTCTGCTAATAAAAAAATACTCAGGATCATTCCCACAATTGATTTGTAAGAATTTACCGGACCTAATACAGACAGGTCTCCTCTGTGTAAAGCTTTTACTAAAAAACCATTACCGAGTGCTCCGGCTGTTCCTGCAAGAATGGAGTATAACCAAAACTCCACAGGTAATGCCTGCCATTGAACCTGTGTACTAATTAAGATGCAAAAGACAGCCAACAACAGGTACGTTAAAAAATTTACAAGTAAAGGATGATGTTGTTTGGCCGTCAATTGTTTTTGAAAAACATTGGCCAATGGATTAGCAATTATTCTTAACAAAACCGCTGCAGCAATAAAAAAAGTTTGAAGCGCCAATGATATATTTTTTAATAATTAAAATGCTGTTATTGTCAATTCGGCATTTGAGTTTAAGCAAAATTAATTTATTGTTGCATCTGCTGATTTTTAAAATTCTTTTTCGTGTATGATACCAGTTTAGTTTTTTAAAAAGTCATTAAAATACTTTTCATTCCGCAATTATATTAAATCATGAAATTGATTGATGGGTACTAATTACAGACTGGATTAATTTTGTGAAGAATATATTTTTGCTTTAAGAATCTTCAATTGAGAAAATGAACACAGAAATAGCAATTGTCGGCGGTGGCATTGCCGGACTTACAACAGCCCTGGCCTTACAGAAAATTGGATTGCAACCAATAATTTTTGAAAGTGCGTCAGAGATAAAAGAGATCGGCGCAGGGCTTGGTTTAGGTGCCAATGCGATCAATGCATTTTCTCATTTGGGAATAAAAGAAGAAGTGATGGCTGCAGGAAGTTTTCTTTCTTTTTTTACAGTGTATGATCAACAAGGAAAGCAAATAACTAAAACAGACAGCGTTTCTGTAAGTAAAAAATACGGGCTGGATAATTTTACCATTCACCGGGCAGATCTGCACCAGCTATTACTTTCTAAGATTGACAGCAAAAATATTTATACCAATAAACGGGCAGAAAGTGTTTTACAAAAAGGAAATAATGTGACCATTAGATTCCGGAATGGCAGTACACATGATACCAATTATGTGATTGCTGCAGATGGTATAAACTCCCTCATTCGTAAACAACTATTACCGGGAAGTGAACCACGCTATGCAGGATATACCTGCTGGAGAGCAGTGATCGATAATACACAGTTACAAATAAAAGACAGTTCAGAAACATGGGGCAGGAAAGGAAGGTTTGGTATTGTTCCGCTGAAACAAAATAGAATTTATTGGTTTGCCTGTATCAATGCTGCAGAGCAGGATATGCGAATGAAACAATTTAATGTTCAGCACCTGCTTGAACATTTTAAATCGTATCATCATCCCATACCAGCTATTTTGCAGGAAACAAAGAATGAAAATCTTATCTGGAATGATATTATTGATCTAAAACCCGTAAACCAATTTGCATTTGACAATGTATTGCTCACAGGAGATGCAGCACATGCTACCACGCCTAATTTGGGCCAGGGGGCCTGCCAGGCAATTGAAGATGCAGTGATATTGGCCGGTGAAATAAAAAAGGATAACGATATCAAAGCCGCATTCAAAAGATTTGAACAGCGCCGTATAAAGAGAGTGCACTGGATCGTAAACACATCCTGGCAAATTGGAAAGATTGCTCAATTAGAAAATCCTTTACTCATTGGTATAAGAGATGCAGCATTCAGGTTAATGCCGGCAACTATACAGGACAGGCAGTTTAAAAAGTTGTATGAAGTGGATTTGTAAAAACATCCATCCAATTTTTTACTGTACCCTTCATCAACCATTCTTATTAATTTTAACGCATGCGTAACGTAGCCATTTTTATTTTTGATGATGTAGAAGTTTTAGACTTCGCCGGTCCGTTTGAAATATTTTCTGTTTGTGGTTTGAGAAACGGCGGAGAGAAACCATTCAATGTTTATACGGTAGCAGAAAAACAAAATATCACGGCAAGAAATAATCTACTTATTACAGCCAATTATTTATTGGCGGATTGCCCCAAACCTGATATCGTTTTGATTCCGGGTGGAGGGGGTATACATACAGATGGTACAGCTTTTGGCAGCCGCAAAGAAATGCACAATGAAGTATTGTTGAGTTGGGTGAGAACTCAAAATAAAACGGCTGAACTGATGCTGTCGGTTTGTACAGGTTCAATGATACTTGCCAAATCAGGCTTACTGGAAGGCCTATCCGCAACCACTCACTGGAAAGCAGTGGAAGTCATGCAGGCTGCAGCGCCTAACACAAAATTATTTCCAGAAAAAAGATGGGTGGATAATGGACGCATTATTTTATCTGCAGGTGTTTCAGCAGGTATTGATATGTCGCTGTATGTGATTAGTAAATTATTGGGTAAAGATGTGGCAGATGAAAATGCACAATACATTCAATATGATTACTGGAAATAATTTTGATAAATAAATGACCAGATTATATCTTTTTATATTACAAGCTTTGTATGTAAGCAGGGTTTTAAAACAACTCTTTTTAACATAGTGAAAATTCTCTGAGAAAACTGTTATACATAAAGCTGAAATGCTTTCATTACAGGAACTGTTAAAGAAAATACAGCATCATACATTCTATTAATACCTTTTATTTATTATCGTACCTTTTCATCTGTAAAATGTTATTATATTATAACCGAAAGTTTGCAGTATGCCATTGTATAAAAACTTTTTCTTACTTCCCTGTTTGCTGCTGTGTAATTTTTTAATGGCACAAAATTACCAGGCCATTCATGGTTCTTCGTATGCAGGCAGTTTGGGTGCAGCCAATAATCCGGCATCCATTGTTCATGTGCCTTTTGCATGGGACATTACGCCTCTTTCTGTTCAGCTAAAACAGAGTACCAATGCTTACCAAATTAAAAAATATTCATTGCTCTCATCTCCCAATAATATAAAGATTAATGCTACCAACGGGATAAAAAAAAGATTTGTATTTACTAACCAGGATATTCATTTACTGAATGCAAGATTTGCTTTGAATGAAAAGTCGGCCATTGCTTTTGGCGCTAATTTCAGAAGCTACAGTTACGCCACCAGCAATAAATCAAACTACCAGGATATTTCTTACAGCCTCGCAGATTATTTAAAAATTAATCTGGATCATATACCCTTGTCTGCCCAGGCTGCAGGCAGTGCATGGGCCGAAGTGTATGGCAGTTATGCCCGTACCATTATTGATGATGGCTATCATTTGCTGAATGCTGGTGTTACTCTAAAAATAAATAAATCACTGGCGGGAGGTTATGCAAGAACACAGGGTGTGCAGTATATACAAAACCCCGGCGCCAACGGCGTAATGGGTTATTTACTCAGGCAGGGCAGTTTGCAATATGGTTATTCTTCCAATATTGATTTGATAGACAGCAATCAAACAAGCGCTGTTAACAGGAAAGCATTTCTGAAGAATACCTATACCGGCTTTAGCGCTGATGTTGGTATTGAATATGTGCTGCTGCCGCAGGATGAAGAGGAGGGTGATGATTATTCTTACAGTACTAAAATTGGTGTTTCAATAATGGACATTGGCAGTACCAAATATAAACACAGCAGCAAGAGTCGCTATGCTGTTGCAGGTAAAGAAGGTATTACGGATACACTGCTGGAAAATAAATTTAACCCGGTAAGATCAGTAGATGATTTTAACGACAGCCTGGCAACAATAGCAGCATTAACTACAGGGTTGGGTGGTGATTTTGTTATTTATCTTCCAACCCGTTTGATCATTAATGTGGATCAGCACCTGGTGGATAATTTTTTTGTGAATGCAGAATTAACACTGCCATTAATATCACTGGCTAAAAATTCTTTGTATTTAAAAGATATGAATTTGCTGGCGCTTACCCCCCGATGGGAAACAAAACATTTTGCTGCTTACTTGCCGGTGTTAATGAATACCCGCCAGCAAGTGTGGGTGGGAGGAGCTTTTAGGGCCGGGCCAGTGTTATTGGGTACGCATAACCTCGCCAATTTATTTTCAAAAAATAGTTTTCAAAATGGCGGACTTTATCTTGCAGTAACTATCCGCCCCGGAAAAAACCGTGACCGGCAGAGAGAAGCATCCAATGGAAAACTTACTAAGCAGCAGGAAAAAAATTTGAATTGCCCGAAGTTTTGAATAATAGGTTGCTGCAATATTTGTAAATGCAGGTTGACGATTTTAAGGAGGCAGTTGAAATATAAACCCGGAGTAATATTTTTATGATATAGGTTTGGACAAATCCGGAATCCAATTCCCGATTTGTCCGGATAGTTACCCCGGCAACTTGTTCCATGGCGTTACAGCAATACCATTGCTTCTTCGCTGTTCCTGTTTTCCTCCGTACACCAGCAGTTTTTGTACCGTGCTTTTGTTGAGGGAGGAAAAAAAATCTATCCCTTTAAAAAAGTCAGCTGAAACTGTTTCTCCGGCTTTCAGCTCCATCACGGAAAGCTTACCTGCTTTATCAATCAATATGTCTACTTCATTGCCCGTTTTATCCCGCCAATAGTAAAGATTGTCTGCGGAGCCGGTGTTAAATCTTTCTTTTAATAATTCACTTACAATCATGTTTTCAAACAAAGCTCCTTTGGCAGCATGTGTGGCTATTTGTGCTGCCTGGCTGATGCCCAGTAAAGAGCAGGCCACACCAGTATCAAAAAAATAAAGTTTGGGGCTCTTGATAATACGCTTATTAAAGTTGCCATGATAAGGCCGCAGTAAATAAATAATATAACTGCTCTGCAAAATACTTAACCAGGCCGCAACGGTCTTTTGGTCAATACCACAATCATTGGCCAGGGAAGTGAGGTTTAGTATCTGCCCTGTACGGCCTGCACACAAGCGCAACAGTTTTATAAACAGTGAAAGATTACTGATATTTTTTAGTTGCCTTACATCCCTTTCCACGTAAGTATTGATATAACCTGCATACCAGTCTGACGGGTTTATTTTTTTTGCCAGCACTTCCGGATAGCCACCGTTGAGTATATGCCAGCTGTAAGTGGCTTTTATTTTATTATCCTCTTTTAATTCCTGTAAGGATAAGGGAAGCAACTGCAGGTAAGCAATACGCCCCGATAGTGTTTGTGTAATATTCTGCTGCAATAAAAAATTATTGGAACCGGTAAGTATGAACAGCCCTTTCTTTTTTGTTTCATCCAGCACCTGCTGCAGGTAAGAGAACAGGTGAGGTGCCCTTTGCACTTCATCGAGAATAGCACCGTTTTTATACTGTGCCAAAAAACCCCTGGGATCAGTTGTGGCAAACTCCAGTATGTCCGGGTTTTCCAGCGATACATATGGTTTTTTGGGAAACAATGTTCTGCACAGGGTGGTTTTACCGCTTTGCCTTGGGCCTGTTACCGCCACACTGCGGAACGTCTTTGCCAGCTTTAACAGCCGGGCTGCTGCCGTACGATTTATCATTGTTTAAAGATAAAGCATTTCGGACAAATCCGGAATTCAATTCCGAATTTGTCCATTTCAACCAACACAGTTTAATTGAAGTAACATCTGATTTTTTTTTGACTGGATGACTTTGCTAATAAAAGGATCAGGGTAAAAGCATACAACTATTTAAGTATAACATCAAGCACAAAAGCCCGGAGGGCTTTAATCCGAATAACCACCGGTGCAACCGGTGGAGAAGAAGAAAAATAAATCGCTTAACAACCCCTTTAGGGCAATGTCATTTAGTTAAGGAATAAAAGGGAAAAAAACCATTGAGTTTGAGCCTGAATCAGGTTCTTTGTAATTAACTAAAAAACAAAACTCAATGGTTGAAGCAAATTTAAAGAT
>JAYVLZ010000419.1:0-4587 GCA_043759175.1 Chitinophagaceae bacterium
TACCGGTTTTATTTTTTACCAGGTGGATCACCCATTTTTGTGCACCAACATTTGTATTTCTTTCCGGTGTTTCTATTTACCTGCAAAGCTTCAGAAAAAGCAAAAAAGAGCTGAGTTCTTTTTTAATAAAAAGAGGTATTTGGCTGATACTGGCAGAACTGATCATCCTCTCATTTATTTTCACCTTTAATCCATTATACAATCTTATTTTTTTGGAAGTGATATGGGCCATCGGTATCAGCATGATCATATTGGGCCTGCTGATTTATCTTCCTTTTAAATTTATGCTCACCTTGGGTTTGCTGATTGTGCTTGGGCATAACCTGCTGGATATACCTGAAGCATCTGCTGATTTTAAACCGGGCTTTTGGTATAATGTTTTGCATAGCATAAGAGGTGGTGCATTACCATTTGCACCCAATCATTTATTAATTGTGCTGTATCCTTTTTTACCATGGACGGGGTTAATGATACTGGGCTATTGCACCGGTACTTTCTTTTCTTCAAAATACAGCGCTGCCGAACGCAAAAAAATGCTGGCAAGAATTGGAATATTGGTTACCCTGTTTTTTGTTTTGATAAGATGGATCAATGTGTACGGAAATCCGCTGCCGTGGAAAACTCAAAACAATGGATTAGATACTTTCTTCTCCTTTATCAATCTTCAAAAATATCCGCCGTCTTTATTATTTATGTGTGTTACTATTGGCCCGGCGTTGATAGTGTTAGCTTACCTGGAAAATATCCAAAACCATTTTACCAATATTGTCAGGATCTATGGAAGAGTACCGTTCTTTTATTTCATGGTTCATTTTTTTCTTATTCACCTGTTGGCAATGATGGTGTTTTTTGTAAGGGGGCACAATATGGCAGATGCAATGAAAGCTGGACAGCAAGTACCATTTTTATTTATTGTTCCAGGCGAAGGTTTCAGCCTGCCGGTAGTTTATTTAATATGGCTTTTGGTGGTAATCATCATGTATCCTTTGTGTAAATGGTATGATCAATATAAAACCAATCATAAAGAAAAATGGTGGCTGAGTTATTTGTAACCAATCATCAATATTTTTTTAACAGATTAAAAACACAGCAATGCAACATACATTATCCATTAATCAAAAACGGATTGAATCTATTGACATTCTACGGGGAGTAGTAATGATATTGATGGCACTGGATCATGTGAGGGATTATTTTTACATCACTTCCAATACAGACAACCCGTTAAATTTAACCACCACTACCACTGCCCTTTATTTCACCCGATGGGTCACCCATTTTTGTGCACCCATTTTTGTGTTGCTGTCAGGCACTTCCATTTATTTACAAAGCCTGCGAAAAACAAAAAAAGAACTAAGTGCATTTTTAATAAAGAGGGGATTGTGGCTGATATTGGTGGAGGTAATTTTGATATCATTTGCATGGTCATTTAATCCCCACTATAATTTTATTTTCTTACAGGTAATCTGGGTAATCGGGCTAAGCATGATATTGCTGGCATTCTTCATTCATCTGCCTTTCAATCTCATTTTAATAATTGGATTGATCATTGTGTTTGGTCACAACTTACTGGACATACAAGAATCTAAGCCTGGCTTTCAACACAATTTCTGGCTGGATCTTTTACATAGTTCAAGATTTAATGTATATCAGTATTTACAAGGTCATGCTGCGTTTATTGCTTATCCATTTTTACCATGGACAGGTTTAATGATGCTGGGCTATTGCGCCGGTATTTATTTTTCACCAGGCTTTCTATCAGAGAGAAGAAAAAAAATACTGATCAGTACTGGACTTGGTTCGATTGCATTATTTGTTGTGCTGCGGTTTATTAATATTTATGGAGACCCAGTCACATGGAGTACACAAAAAAATAGCTGGTTTACATTCCTGTCATTTTTAAATGTGAATAAATACCCCCCGTCGCTTTTGTATATGTGCATTACCATCGGGTTTGCTTTACTGTTTTTGGCGTTGATTGAAAATTTTCAAAACAGGTTTACTGCTATCATGGGAACTTATGGCAGGGTGGCTTTCTTTTATTATTTGATCCATATTTATTTGGTTCATCTTTTTGCAGCCATTGCTTTTTTAGTAAGAGGCCATTCATTGGAAGATGCAACTCATACCGGTGATTTCTTTCCCTTTTATTTTTTGGCTCCTGGTGAGGGATATGGATTACCAGTAGTGTATTTAGTATGGGCTGTGATAGTAATTGGAGTGTACCCTTTGTGCAAATGGTACGATCAATACAAAACCAATCATAAAGAAAAATGGTGGTTGAGTTATTTGTAAAATATATAAAAATGGAAACCTCAAATTATTAATCGTTTAGTAATTAGTAATACTTTGTTACTGCACAATGCTTGAGTTTAGAAGGTTTAGAAGTTTAGATTAGAGACTAAATAGTAAACTATTAATAACTAAATGCTATCTATCCCAATAACAACCAACAGTAAAATATTTTCTACAAACAAAATAAATAAAATGAATAATAAAGTAACACTATTTCTTACAGCAGTACTGCTTATTGCAGCAACGCTTCATGCACAACCAGCTAAACAAATAAAACAAATAGCACACGCTGATTCCTCACGTCTGGTTGAAATCTTTAAAGACCTGCATCAAAATCCCGAACTGGGTTTTATGGAAGTGCGTACATCAGCCATCATCGCAAAAGAGCTAAAAGCATTGGGCTATGAAGTAATTACCGGCATTGGTAAAACAGGTGTGGTGGGCATTTTAAAAAATGGTGATGGGCCTGTTGTAATGTACCGTGCCGATATGGATTGCAATTCTGTAAAAGAAGCTACCGGCCTGTCTTATGCCAGCGATAAAACAATGAAGAAAGACGACGGCACCGAAGTACCGGTAATGCATGCCTGCGGACATGATGCACATGTAACCTGGATGCTGGGCATTGCAAAAATAATGATGACATTAAAAAAAGAATGGAAAGGAACATTGGTGTTTTTAGGACAACCTGCAGAAGAACCATTGACAGGCGCAAAGGCAATGGTAAATGACAGCATGTACAACAAAGGCGTGCCTGTGCCGGATTATTTATTTGGTATGCACACCTGGAATATTCCATTGGGAACAATAGACAATGCAACGGGTGTTCGTATGTCGGGCAGTGATCAACTGGATGTTACATTTTATGGTATTGGCGGTCATGGTTCCAGTCCGGAAAATGCAAAAGACCCAATCGTAATGGCCTGCAACGCAGTGATGCAATATCAAACCATCATCAGCAGAAATATTGCTGCACAGGATGTAGCAGTGCTAACTGTTGGTGCTATTCATGCCGGCGGTGATAATAATGTGATACCGGCATCTGCTGTTGTTAAACTAAACCTGCGCTGGTTCAGTGAAAAAACCAGGAACGTTTTATTAGATGGAATTAAAAGAATCAATGAAGGCATTGCAGTTGCCAATGGCCTTTCAAAAGATCAGTACCCAACAATCAAAATGAAGGGAAGTGTTTTTCCGCTTGATAACAATGTTGCATTAACCAATAAAATCAACGCCGCACTTAACCCTTTACTGAGCACTGAAAAAATTATTACCAATACTCCTTCCAGTATGGGTTCTGAAGATTTTCAGCATTTAGTATTGGGCAATAATAAAACTGTTTACAATTATATAAAGGTTGGTATAGCCAATCCATCAGTATATGCAAAAGCAATACAGGAAGGAAAGAAAGCTCCCTTTTTCCATCACAGTGGAAATTACGAGGTAGACCTGGCTGGTATTCCATTAGGAACTGAAATTGGCGCTACTGCATTACTGGAAATATTCAGGAAGTAATAATAAAAATATTGCTCTAAATAAATCTTCATAATGCAACAAACATTAACCAGCAACAAAAAAAGAATTGAATCCATCGATCTGCTTAGAGGAATCGTCATCGTCATTATGGCACTGGATCATGTACGGGATTATTTTCATGCTGATAATTTTTTGTACGATCCTGTGGATATGGCACAAACAAATGCCCCCGTTTTTTTTACCAGGTGGATCACCCATTTTTGTGCCCCGGCATTTGTGTTTCTTGCAGGCACTTCTGCTTTTTTAATGGGGGAAAGAAAAACAAAAAAAGAACTCTCCCGCTTTTTATTAACACGGGGGATGTGGCTAATGTTTTTAGAACTTACTGTTATAGCTTTTGCTTGGAATTTTAATCCTGCATTCCCATTCATCCGTTTACAGGTTATTTGGGTGATTGGGGTATGCATGGTGATTATGGCTGCAATGATTTATTTGCCACCGAAGATAATATTAGCAGCTGGACTGCTCATTTTATTTACACATAATTTACTTGATAACATTCATGCAACCGGCAACAGTTTTACCGGCTTTTTGTGGGCAGAATTGCATGAACGCAAACGGTTCACTATTGGCGGACACACTTTTGCAACCGGCTATCCGGTTATCCCGTGGCTATGTATCATGATGCTGGGGTTTTGTTTTGGAAACTTTTATAAAAAAGAAATGGATGCAGCACTGCGGAAAAAATATTTACTCATCATTGGCAGTACGGCTATTGCAATCTTCCTGTTGATAAGAGGCATTAATATGTATGGT
>JAYVLZ010000420.1:0-4888 GCA_043759175.1 Chitinophagaceae bacterium
GCACAGTTAGATAAAAGTGTTACGGTAGTAAGCGTTGGTTTCTTTACTAACCTTGCCGGCCTGCTAAATTCAGCAGCTGATGAATATTCAGCTCTCAACGGTAAAGAACTGGTAATAAAAAAAGTAAGGCAGCTGGTTTCTATGGCTGCCCGTATAGATAAAGATGGAAAAAGCGGTTATGAATTTAATGTGATGGTGGATGCTGCTGCATCACAAAAAGTATTTGTTAACTGGCCCACACCCGTTATCATGAGTGGTTTTGAGATTGGTGAAAAAATATTAACCGGCATTCGACTGATACATAACGATGCTATACAAAACAGCCTGGTTAAAGATGCATTTGCAACAGCATTGGCAAAAGACAGCAATATGGTGGGGCGTAACAGCTGGGATCAAACCGCTGTGCTGGTGGCAGTACGTGGCATTGAGCCTTACTTTAGTTACCGTAAATTAAATTTTGAAGTAAAAGACAATGGACAAAATGTGCTGATTCCCGGTGAAAAATTTACCTACTTAACATTTAAACAAACACCGGAAGACATAGCCGCACTAATTGAAGACCTGATGGTGCACCAGCCTGTAAAACGATAGCTATTTTTTTCACCAGAAGATTTTTTTATTCGAACACCCCGGTTACAACCGGGTACAATGAAATGGTAAGCACAAATAACACCCTGGCTTCTTCTATTGCCTGGTCAGCATACATAATTTTTGAACTTAGGAATTTGTCGTCACTGCAATTCATACAACCAAGGATCACTTCTGCATTTTTAAAATCAACCTCACCTGTTGATTCCGTGAATACCAGTCCCGGATTAGCAGTATCACCCCCGCAAAAAGCAATATTTTTTTCGTTTAGTGTTCTCAGCTTAAATAACGGCATGCCTGCATGTACACCACTTTTCAGAAACCAGCTGTTTTCTGCAATAAACTTATCATAATCCTGCTGGCTTTTTAATTTATGCTGACCTCCAAATAACAGGTTATTAATGGTACGCCGGTTCAGCCCGTCTTTCCAAATGAAAATAACCTGGCGTTTGCTATTAATAAATAACACTGAACAATTCACAATATCATTCCCTGCAAAATAATAAATATCCTTTTTTACATTATTGGCTCCAAAATAATATACCAGGTATTCATGAGAAGTAAATTCCAGCAGGTCTTCGGCATAATGCAGATCTCTTTCAACAGGCAAAGTTTTTTTGTGAAGGGTAATAGAATACCACGATGTACTGTCTGCTTTTTTTATGGATGCACCGGCAGTATAATCCTCATGCTGGTATAAATAAGAGAGTGGGGTAATGCTGCTGTCTTTTTCATAATCACAATGGAACCCCTCTTTTTTCAATGTTTCAATAATAATATTGTATTCTGAAACTGAAGTAGTTTGATAAGTAAGTGTAAATGTTTCTTTCAAAACGGACCTTAGTAATTTCCTGCTTACAGAATCAGTTAGCTTTTTTTTCTTTAAAGCAGGCCGGTATTCATAAGTTTTAACGGCGGTATCGCCATATAATTCAGTTCCTGCAGAACGATATTTTTTATTTAATAACTGGCTCTCTAATTTGGGCACTGGTAAAGACAACATATCCATCAGCTTATCAGCAGAAAGTTCCTGGCCATTTGCCAAAGTTGTAAGAGCTATCCAAAAAGACAGCAATAAAATTTTTCTCATAGCTTTTCCAAGCGTGCTTTTGGTAATTAAATAAAATTACTTGTCATCCAAATCTTGCTGACAAAAATATATTAAAAAAGTAAATTTCATAGTCCTGGTTTTTAAAGGAGATGAAATGCGCCTGTAACAACGCTGATATACCCTTTGGCAACGTCTTCGGTTGCGCCTCTTAACTCAGTACAGAAGTAATATCAGCAGCCGGAGGAATTACTGATATTAATATGAGAATAATCCGTGGAAAAAAGACCTGCTGTATTATGTTTAACTGATAAGGGCAACAGTATTTGCTGCCTGAAAAAAATGGGTGAGCTTTAGTCTTTTACTGTCCACACATGGGTGGCATTAGCTTTAAAAGCATTGCCGGCAGGCTTATTGATTTCCGGTAATAACCAACCATTTACTACCTTGTCATCGGCTCCAAATACAGAAATGAATGAAGAAAGTAAATCCCTTTTTACCGGAATTTACTTTCTTCCATATTTTACATGTCTGATTTAAAACTGTTTTTTATGGCCCAATAGTCTTATTCAGTGCCGTTTTTTTGTTCTCCGCCTTGTTGTTCTTCTGAAGCAGATGGTGCCGGTTCTATAACTGGAGTGGTTTCATTTTGTGTTACAGGTTCTGTAACCGGGGTTACTGCTTCTGCAGGAGCCTGAATTGATTTTGCAACAGCTTTTTTCAGTGTTTTTTTAGGAGCCACCTTCTTTACAGCTGCTTTCTTTGGTGCCACTTTTTTAGGCACTGCTTTTTTTACTACTGTTTTTTTAGGAGCCACCTTCTTTACAGCTGGCTTCTTTGGTGCCACTTTTTTAGGAGCGGCCTTTTTTACGGCTGCTTTCTTTGGTGTCACTTTTTTAGGCACTGCTTTTTTCACTGCTGTTTTTTTAGGAGCCGCCTTTTTTACAGCTGTTTTCTTTGGTGCCACTTTTTTAGGCACTGCTTTTTTTACTGCTGCTTTTTTAGGAGCCACCTTCTTTACAGCAGCCTTCTTTGGTACCACTTTTTTAGGAGCTGCTTTTTTCGCTGCTGCTTTTTTTTGTACGCTTTTCTTTTTAATGGGTTTTGCCATGGTCATTAATTTTTTGTTTTGAAGTTATGTAAATCTAATATGTATTTCATTTTTTTTATTAACAATTTATGTGAGTCATGATTATGGTTGTAATAAAAAAGTGTAGATGAAGTAAATGTATGGATCACAATAATAACCCGGGTAAATAATTTTCACTTTGTTGTTATTAATACTGCTATGAATGTACAAACAGGTTACATTTACTTAACTGATTATTTACTGTTTAAATTTTTTTATTCATGAGCTGGAGTATTATTGTAACAGGAAGTTACCTTATCCTGCTGGCATTGGTTTGTTTGCGTATTATTTTTGAAACCCACAGTACCAATAAAACACTGGCCTACCTGCTATTCTGCCTCTTTATTCCAGTAGCCGGCATCTTGTTTTATTTAACCTTTGGTATCAATTACTGGCGAAAAAAACAATATGGAAAAAAATCAGCTTCCGATTCCAGGATACTGGACCTGGTACGTAAAAATATTCAGCAATATAACCAGGTATGTGTGGATATGAAAGATCTGGCTGTAGAACAAAATGCAGAGCTGGCATCAATGCTGTTAAAAGATTTAGGCAGTCCCCTTACTGCGGATAATAAAGTAAAGCTGCTGATAAATGGTGAAGAAAAATTTCCGGAAATGCTGGAAGCCATCCGTAAAGCAACTCATCATATTCACATGGAGTATTACATTTACGAATACGACCACATCGGCACTCAACTGATAAACCTGCTGATAGCAAAAGCAAAGGAAGGTGTGCAGGTTCGTTTTATTTATGATGACTTTGGCAGCCCTGGCATCAAAAAAAAAACCGAAAAAGCCATGCAGGATGCAGGTATAGAAATTCATCCTTTTCATAAAATAAATTTCTACTTACTGGCCAACCGGCTAAACTACCGTAACCACCGCAAGATTGTGGTGATTGACGGATCTACGGCTTTTGTGGGAGGCATTAATGTAAGTGACCGGTACATAAATAATGGTACTCATAAACTATTCTGGAGGGATACACATATCAGGTTAGACGGCCCCTCCGTTTATTACCTGCAATACCTTTTTATTTCAGACTGGAATTTTTGCTGTCAAAAACATTTTGAACCAGGCATGGCTTATTTTCCAGTGATGAAAACAACGCAGCAGCAAAGCAGTTATGTACAATTAAACGCCAGTGGTCCCGATTCTTTACAGCTGTCTGTTTTATATACCATCCTGCAGGCTATTTATCTGGCAAGGGAAGAAATTTTAATTACCACACCTTACTTTATTCCCGGAGACAGTATTGCAGATGCATTAAGGATAGCGGCACTCAGTGGCTTAAAAGTAAAACTATTGGTACCGGGCATTTCTGATTCAAAAATTGTAAACGCTGCATCAAAAAGTAATTATGATGATCTGCTGAAGGCAGGAGTAGAAATTTACCTGTACAATAAAGGATTTGTACATGCCAAAACGCTGGTAACAGACAGCAAGTTATTTATAGTGGGTACAGCCAATATGGATTCCCGGAGTTTTGAATTAAATTTTGAAGTAAATGCAGTGGTGTATGATGCCACGCTGGCAAAAAAAATGCGGCAGATCTTTTTTGATGACCTGGAGCATGCCACTAAAATTGATAAAGAAAAATGGCTGAGCCGCAAATGGTACCAGCAGTTCCCTGAAAAAATTGCCCGGCTTTTTTCACCTGTTCTGTAATAAATATTTTAAGCCGTACATCCATCACGGCGGAGTTGTAATATTGTGATGGTATTGGTTATTTATTTTTTAATTACATGTACTATGGCATCCACTGATCCACATAAAAAAAACAGAAACCTGCTTTTACGCATGCACCCGCTGCAGCGGGTATTGCTCAGCCTGTCTGTAGCTGTAATTGTTTTTTTGTTTATCCGCAGCAGCCACTTTGGTGTGTTGCTTACTGCCACCATATTATGGCTGGCATTTGCATTATCATTTATCATAATCAGCTGGATCATTTTTTTTAAAATGCCGGTTTCCCTGATTGAGGAACGTGCCAATAAAGAAGACGGCAGCAGGCTGTTTGTAATGATTAGTTGATAAATAGCATAACATAGGTTACACTTTTTGTTGTAGCACAACATAGGTAACAGTTTTTACAGTTCTTTGACATAAAAAGTTGATACTCAT
>JAYVLZ010000421.1:0-5004 GCA_043759175.1 Chitinophagaceae bacterium
ATACTATTAACGCCGGGAAAAGCCGCAAAGCTCTTCTTATATAAAATTTGTAAATAATTACTTTACCTGAATCATGGTATTCCTTTAGCAGCAATGAGGTAATAAGATATCCGCTTAAAACAAAAAAAAGGTCGACCCCAATCCATCCACCTTTAAAGAAACCATAACTTCCATGCAGCAATAAAACAAGCAACACAGCAAATCCCCTAAGTATATCAAAACCTGGGATGTACCGAAATGTATGCTGTGGCTGAATTTGCGAAATATAAGGAACAACGGGTTTTGATTCAGGAGAAGAATACATATACTATTAAAATAACAGATTAAAAGAATATTCGCTTTTTAAAAAGACGATTTTTTTTAGTATTTTAAGAAAGTTAGCTTAGAATAAATATTTAATAATACTTTTTGAAACCTGTTAAAATGGATACGTTTCTTATTTAGAAATAACATTTCTACTGGCCATGAATGATCCGGTGAATTGGAAATTGTACTAAACCCAAGTGTTTTAAGTTTATTAATTGCATTTATAGTTTTTTCATGTAAAGAAACATCAAGCCAGTCGTGAAATTCAATTGTCAATTGATCAATTAAAGAAACACTATCCAAAGTAAAGGATTCAATCAGGTCTAATTCAGAACCTTCAATATCAACTTTAACTATACTAACGTTCTCATGCTTTAATTCCAATTTTTCGATTAATGAATTCCATGTTATTCCTTCTACAATATCTACTCTCTTATTATCTGAAGAAGAATAAAAATTTTCAATAACAGAACTGGCTTCGTGATTATCATTAACGTAAAATTTAATTAAGCTATTTTGTTTTGTTATAGCATATTTAAATTTATGAATATTTGGATCTGTTATTTCATTTAATAAATCCTGGTTAGGCTCTATGGCATAGCAGCGTGCATTGTAATTTTTAAAAAGTTGTATGGAGAATGCTGCTTTATTGGCTCCTAAATCAATAATAAATGAATCACTATTTATTGGGGGATAATATATCCAATGACCGCTTACTTCCTTAAAGCCTGCCAAATGGAGTAACTTCTTTAAGAATTTTATCCTAACCAGAAGCAGCAATGATTTACCTGTCATTTTTTAAAAGTCCCTGATATTTTTTTAAATGCTGACTTATAAATTTTTTTACCTGAATAATAAGTAAAAGCAATTGCATTTTTCCAATGCTGCTTAATTATTCCATTTGGCACCTTACAGTAATACAACCTTTCAAAAAAAACGAGAATATCACCCCTTACCATTTTGGCTACATACGGAGTACGTACACATCCGGCCCAATGTATTAAACCAGATTCCAGTTTTTTTTCTTTAACATTATTTAATGATATGTCTAATACTTCATTGCTATTTCCCCATAGCATAAATTTTTCTGTACCCAGTTTAATTTTATTTTCAGCATGTAAAGTGGGCAACAAATAATTATACACGGATTGATCAACCAGCGTAAATAATTGTTGATTTAACCAGAATGGGAAAACATCTTTATTAAAAAATTTATTCAGCACCTCTTCTTCAATTGATCCTGCTGTAAGAAATATCTGACCGGCATTAAAAAAGAAACCGGGATACACATATGCCGGATAGGTGGTCCTTATTGCATTTATATCAAAGTATATATCTTTAATCCAATTTGCATCCGGGTCATTTTGCTCTTCAATATTTACCACATAATCATTCGATTCAATAGCAGGTAACATGCGTTCCAAAAATGGACCTGTAAAAACAATATCAGCATCCAGTATCAATACCTTTTTACCCTTAACATTTTGATAGAGATAATGAAATTTTGCACCACTCCACCCCATCTTTGGTATTCCCAGATTAGTTACCTGTACATTAAAATATTTTTCCAATGCACCCGTATTAAATCTGCCATTACCATTATCTTTAACCAATTCAATATTTATATCAGGATAATAATACCTGATACTTGCAATACAAATTTTTGCCAGGAAAAAATCTCTTTTATTGCAGCATACCACTATTGTTAAGTCATTAACTTTCACCGAATGACTGAATTAATAGTGTACTGATTTTTTGATTCTCCTGCTCCCAGTTCATTTCCTTTTTTGCCAATACATAATTGTATCTTCTTTGTGCCTCCAGCTTCTCCCTATTTTTATACATAATTATTTTCTCTATCAATGCATTCACCTCATTCAACTGAACAATTTCACCCACTTTGTATTCCTCATTGAATGCACGCTGCATGGCTGTTGCCGAAAGTATCATAGCATTACCTGCCAGCAGGTAGATAAATATTTTATTGGTAAGACACAGGTTTCGGTTTTCAGGCGCCATTAATTCCAACGCCATGCCCACATCAAACTTTGATGCAAATAGCGGCAGCTCATCAGGAGACAGGATACCTGCAAAATGAATATTGCCCATTACATCGCCTGCATGTTTTTGTATATACTGCATCATGGCCTCATCATACCTGCCTGCCAACGTAAGATGAACAGATGGATCGTTTAATAACTGCATTGCATCCACCAATTGCTCTAAGCCGCGGTTGATACCAATGGTTTGGCTGAACCAGAATAATTGTAAGGTTTTATCCCCTTCAGCTTTTTCTTTAAATGGATGTTGCTGTGCCAAAGGAAAACAGTTCATCAATGTTATTACCTGCCCTTTAAAACCAGGATGATCTTTTTGTACAGCTTTAGTGATCATTGTACTTGACCCACTAAAATAATTTAATGAAGGCAGGTATTTATTTTCCAGGTAAGTCAACCTCTTTAAATCAATGGTGGCTGATGATAACAATTCCCCCCTGTGATAATCTTCAAAATCAAATCCTGCTTTGGCATTGTTGTACCGGGAAGCTTTTACTGCAACGGGTAAAGCGCCAAGGTTATGGCCAATATACCAGCTGGCCTTTATTTTTTTTGCAGCCTTCAATAATTCATCATAGGCTCTTGCCTGTGTTCTTTCAGCCAGCAAAAAACGATTGCCCAAATAACGGTTAAGCAAAACTGCTGTTTTGTTTCTTAAACGGGTAAAGAAATAGAGTCCACTCTTAGAGGCTGGGCTTCCTCCCACCAGTTGGTATTTCCATGATACCTCCTGCAGTAATTCTTTGTCTTTGTCTGCAGCCCAGTCAATAAAAAAACAAAATAAAACCGTCACATCAAATCCTGCAGTATGCAAAGCCGTTGCTTCTTTTACAATGCGTGGATTAACAGAAGGCTGTCCCGTGGTGATCAAAACAATTTTTTTTAGCCCCAACGCTTATCCGCAATTAATGGTGAATCTTTTTTTATAAAAAACATATCTACCTGGTATAATGCCTTATCAAAAGGCCTTCTTATAAATTGTGAAATATCATAGGCCTGGTAACCTTTTTCATCCATAAAGCTAATCATCTCCGCAAGCAAAGGGCCATTATCGCCGAGGTTAAGCAGGCTGATTTCTAAAAGACAAATAGTTGCATTTGCCAATGATTTTGCAGCTCCTTTCAAAACCTCCATTTCGTGCCCCTGCACATCCAGTTTTAAAAATTCGGGTAAAGGAAAATTCATCGTTTCCAGCAATGTATCCAGTGTTTGCGTTTTTATCTGTTGGTACTGCTCTCCTGAAACTGCCGTTGAAACTACATGACTGGCAGTTTCATTCTGTGAAAATAATTTTGTTTCTCCATCTGAAGAGGAAAGCAGGGTGATAGCATAATTTACGTTTTCATTTTGTTGTTTAACTGCTTTTAAAAAAGATTCCTTATTTATCTGCGCCTCTACCATTAACACTTTTGCCTTTGGGAAAACTTCTAAAAGATCCAGCGTCCAAAAACCTTCATAAGCGCCAATATCCAGGACTGTTGCCGGATAGAAATTTTTTCTTTTCAGGTTTTGCAAGCTCAAGTGTAAAGAAGGCACACCCAATTTTTCTTTTACAGAACGCTTGTATTTAAAGGGTAATATTTTTTTGATAAAGTTCACAGGCATTTTTTTAATTTAATTTATTACCGGGGTTAATTCATTGTTTGTATTGATACTGTTCTTTTCTTCCATCAGCAATTTGTTTACCAACGGTATCCATTTTTCTTTTTCATTTTCCCAGTTCAGTTCATTAGCCGCCAATAGCCTTGCCTGTTCTTTACATTGCTGCAATAAACCCCTGTTATTATACAAGCTGTCAATTTTTTCAGCAAGGTCCTTCGGGTTATCGTGTACGTAAGTAAACCCAATACCGGGATGTTGCTGCATAAATTCAGTTTGCCCCTGCATATCGCTGGCCAGGATGCAGTTGCCTGCCAGCAGGTAGGTAAAAATTTTATTGCTAAGGCAAATTTCTTTATTCCGGCAGCTGGGCATTTCGCCTGCAAGACTGATATCATATTCAGCCGCTATGGAAAAAATAGTTTCCGGTGCAGCAGTGGACCTGAAGATGATGGAGGATGGATCATTTGATAATTCCAGCAGGCTTTTATTGTAGGCTTCAGACAGTGTGTTGCCCATAATGGTAAGGCTGATAACCTTACCCGGTAATAAATTGAGTGCCTGTATAAAAATCTCCAGCCCACGGTACATTCCAATGTGCTGCGAAAACCAGAACAGTTTTAATGCAGCACTGCTGTGGGTAATGGGTTGTATAAATTTTTTTGAAAAAACATTATTGATGGTAGTGATGGTTTGCTGTGGATAATATTTTTTATACTCCTTTGTAATTAAAGGGCTGGCAGTGGTAATCAAATCAACCTGATGTAATAACTGATCCTCCAGACTAATAACATTTTTTATTTCTGCTGCATGAAAATATTCTTCGCCCCGGTGAAAATCTTCCGCATCAAAAATAACCCTTGCCTTGTATTTATCAGCTGCCCTTAATGCAGCCGGCAATGCACCCAGGTAATGGGCTATGTATAATTGAGCCGGATATTTACCGGATGTACGCCATAATGCCATTGCCGGCCGTGCTATGCCCATCTGTTTACCAAAAGGAATAGTTGCCGCCATCATCCTTGCCAAACGATACAGCACC
>JAYVLZ010000422.1:0-4058 GCA_043759175.1 Chitinophagaceae bacterium
TGGATGAGGGGCGAAGAAGTATACAGGGTTACTGCACGCAAAGATGAATGGGGTGAAGTGCAGAGTTATGATGGAAAACCCGGATGGATCTGTAACACCTGCCGCTTTGATAAAAAGAAAACTGATGACTGGGTAATTGAAGGGCCAACTAAAATCAGTCGTCATTCAGTGATTTCACAGGGTCACTATGTTGGAGTGATAAAGCCAAAAGAAACCATACTGGAAGTAATGGGAGGAAGGGCCCCAAGATTGCTAATGGATATTCATGATGAGAGTGAAGTGAACAAACCCAATATTCATTTAAGCCAAATAAATGGCCCGGCGCATTCGGATACGTTTGCAGGTAGCAATGGGAAAACAGAATGAGTAAAAAAGAAAAAATACTCCTGAAGTTATTATCTGGCAATGCTGACAATAATTTTGCCTTAGACGATCTTGTCAAAATACTCATTGCTTTTGGTTTTGAGGAAAGAAAAGCACCCGGAAGTCACAGGATATTTACAAAAAGAAGTATTGCAGGTATTATTAATCTGCAGAAGAATAAAGACGGAAAAGCAAAGCCATACCGGGTGAAACAGGTAAGAGATTTCTTAACAGTAAATAAAATCATCGCTGATGAATAAATATGAAATAATAATATTTTGGAGTGAGCAGGATAATAGTTTCATTGCAGAAATACCTGAATTGAAGGGGTGTATAGCACACGGTGAAACTCATGACGAGGCTTTAAAGCAGGTAAAAGTTGTAGCAAAAGAGTGGATGAGGATTGCCAAAAAAGAAGGATGGGAAATTCCTCAGCCAAAAGGAAGACTAATGTTTGCCTGAAAAATTAATAATAAATAGACTCAACTGTATATATGTTTTTAAGTATTGACCTTGCTTTAGTTGTTGAAAAACTTTCTTTAATCGGAATTGTAGTTATGTCATCTTTGGTGGTGGCGATGTACGCTACTTATGGAGAAAGAAAAGTGGCAGCTGCTTTGCAGGACAGGCGTGGACCTAACCGTGCCGGCCCTTTTGGATTACTGCAACCGCTTGCCGATGGGTTAAAATTATTTTTTAAAGAAGAGATCATTCCAAATTTTTCTTCTAAATTTTTATTTATCCTGGGCCCTTGTTTGGCCATGCTTACCGCAATGATGACAAGTGCCATCATACCATGGGGCGATAAAGTCCATTTTTTTGGCAGGGATATTTCTTTACAGATCGCAGACATTAACATAGGTATCCTGTATGTATTTGGCGTGGTAAGTATGGGTGTGTATGGCATTATGATTGGCAGTTGGGCAAGTAATAATAAATTCTCCCTGATGGGTGGTTTAAGGGCAGCCTCACAGATTATCAGTTATGAACTGCCGATGGGTCTTGCACTAATCGCTTTGCTGATGGTAACCGGAACGCTTAGCCTGAAAACAATAGTAGAGTACCAGGTGATCAGTGATCACTGGTATGCATGGAATGTTTTTAAACAGCCACTGGGGTTCCTGATCTTTTTAATTTGCGTGTTTGCAGAATGTAACCGTACACCTTTTGATTTGGCAGAGGCAGAAAATGAATTGATCGGCGGTTATCATACAGAATATTCTTCCATGAAATTAGGGTTCTATTTGTTTGCAGAATACATCAACATGTTCATCAGCAGTGCGGTGGTAACCTGTTTATTTTTTGGCGGATACGATATTCCATTTGTGAATGATGCACAACTGCTGGAAAAAGTGGGTACTAACTGGATGGCACTGATGCATGTGGGAATGCTTTTTGCAAAAATTGTATTCTTCCTGTTTTTATTTATGTGGGTAAGATGGACCATTCCAAGATTTCGGTATGATCAGTTGATGAACCTTGGATGGAAAACACTGATACCATTAGCGCTGTTCAATATGCTGGTAACAGGAGCATTGGTTTTATTGCATCAAAACAACTGGCACTTTTAAAATGGTAGAAATATATTTGCAAATCTTGATTTTAACTAAAGAACATATTGCAAAAGTAGTACAGGAATATTTTAAAGATAAACCTGTGAATAAAGTATATCTTTTTGGTAGTTATGCCCGGGGAGAAGCAGATGAAAATAGCGATGTGGATTTGTTGGTAGACTTAGATAGGAATCAAAAAATTGGATGGTCTTTTTATGAATGGCATGAAGAACTGAAAAGTAAGATGAAAAAAAATGTTGATGTCATTTCAAATGCTAACCGACCCGAAGAAGTGTCCAATTGGAATTTCATTGTAAAAATTAATCAAAATAAATTTTTGATTTATGAAAAAAGGGGATGATGATTTACTTAGGTTACAACATATTATGTCATCAATTGATTTTATAAATAAAAATATAGACAGATTAGAAGAAAGTGAGTTTTATCAAAATGAACTATTGAAATTTGCAGTGTTAAAACATATTGAAATAATCGGAGAAGCTGCTAATTTCTTAAGTGATGACATCATAACAAAGTATTCAGAAGTTGAGTGGGCAAAAATAATTGGTTCGAGACATTATTATGTTCATGCGTATTTTAATATTAATTGGGTTATAGTTTGGGAAACAACTCAGTTAGACTTACCAAAATTGAAAAATGATATTAATAAAATTATAAGCGAATTATAAAATGCAATCACTTACAAATAAATCTAAAGCTGTTGACCGCAGACCATTGAGTTTGCTGGAAAGGGCCTACCTTCCGGCAATCTTCAAAGGCATGGCCATTACATTTGGCCACATGTTTAAAAAAAGGCCTACCATTAATTATCCTGAAAAAACCAGGCCCTTCAGTCCTGTGTTCAGGGGCCTGCATATTTTAAACAGGGATGAGGAAGGAAGAGAAAATTGCACAGCCTGTGGATTGTGTGCCGTAGCTTGTCCGGCAGAAGCAATCACCATGGAAGCTGCAGAAAGAAAACCCGGCGAAGAAAATTTATACCGGGAAGAAAAATATGCAGCCAAATACGAGATCAATATGCTGCGTTGTATTTTTTGCGGCTTGTGTGAAGAGGCTTGTCCGAAAGATGCAATTTATTTAAGCGAAACATTTGCTCCGGCAAATTTTCAACGCAAGGGTTTTATTTATGGTAAGGAAGATCTTTTAATACCTGATCCTGTTAAAGAGCCGGAAGCTTATGCAAAGGCTAAAGGAAACAGGGCAAATAAAAATAACTAACAATTTCAATCCCTCCCCGCTAACCAGTGGGGAAGATGGAGGGGCTTTTATGGGTGTAACACAAATACTTTTCTGGTTTTTAAGTGTATTAGCAATCTTCAGCGCCATTATGGTGGTGGCTAATAAAAACCCGGTGCACAGCATACTTTTCCTTATCATTACTTTCTTCGCCATTTCAGGCCATTATATTTTATTGAATGCACAATTCCTGGCCATCGTTAATATCATTGTTTACGCAGGCGCCATCATGGTGCTGTTTTTATTTGTGGTGATGCTGATGAATTTAAATGCAGAATCAGAACCGCCTCAAAAAAGCAAAAACCTGATGTATGCCGGAGTGCTGGCAGGTGGCTGCTTATTGCTGGTAATTGTGGCAGCTGTTAAGAAAGCAGATGTGAGTGGAAAGTTAGTGCAAATGAAAGATGGTGATGTGGGATTGATCAACAACCTGGGTAAAGTATTATTTACAGATTATGTTTTTCCATTTGAAATAAGCAGTGTATTGTTTTTAAGTGCTATGATTGGGGCAGTAGTCCTTTCAAAAAGAGAAGCATAAACAGTTTGCTTCATTAAAATAAAATAATCAAAAATGCCTGTTAGTTATTATATCTTTTTATCGGCTGCATTATTTTGTATTGGTGTGGTGGGAGTGCTTACCCGCCGCAATGCCATCATTATTTTTATGTGTATTGAATTAATGCTGAATGCTGCTAATTTATTGTTGGTGGCATTTTCCAAAATGCACAATTTATCGTTGGGTGCTGCTGCGCCAACATTGGCAAGTGAGGCACAAATATTTGTTTTCTTTATAATGGTGGTGGCTGCTGCCGAAGTGAGTGTGGGGCTGGCCATTATTGTAATGATATACAGGAATACGCATTCAGTGGATGTGAATTTTTTAAA
>JAYVLZ010000423.1:0-18539 GCA_043759175.1 Chitinophagaceae bacterium
TTTCTGCAGGGATGTTTAATTTTTCATGGAGTGTGCGTATCATATTAAGTGAAAGTTTTCTTTTACCACTCATAATTTCCGATTTACGGTTGCGGCCTCCCAGCAGTTTATTCAAATCTTTTTCGCTCATTCCAGACTGCTCCAGCCTGAAGCGAATGGCTTCTACCGGGTGGGGCGGTGGAACAGGGTAATGTTTTTTTTCATAGGCTTCCACCAGTATGGAAAGCACTTCCAGTTCATCTGATTCTGCAGAACCGGCTTTAAGATTTTTCTGCATTAGCACAAAAGAGCGTGAGAGTGCAGTATCGTAATTTTTCGTTGTTTTAATTGGTTTTACCATACACTATTTTTTTTACATCAATCTTATCATATTCAGCATGTGAGCCTGCCCAAACAATAAAGATGATCTGAAGGCGATATTCGATATCAACAACCAGGCGGTATTTATTGCCATGAATATTAAACACTACTCTTTTGTCATTGATCACGGATGCAGTGCGTATTTGCTCCTTCAACTCATGATGATTTTTCCAATATGCTTTGCAGGCTTCCTGATTCCACGCAAGTATAGGTTGCTCTGCATCTTTCTTCTTTTTTGCAAACTGCCGGAGTGTTTTTACAGCAATTACTCTCATGTTGTACAAATATAATTAACGTTCCCATATTGGGAGCGTTTCTTTTTATCTAATCTTTCTGATGAAACGCTCTTTGCCGTTTAATCAGTACAAGAGGATTGAAGAGAAAAAAAGATCTTTAGAACAATTGACAAATAAAGAAATAAAATTTAGCCCCCTCTTTTCAAAGAGAGGCGAAGATGAGGTCAATCATCCAAATGCAGTATCGCATTATTTTTAGCCCGGTGCTCAACAATTTCTTCCACTGTAATATTTTCATCATACAACGGAATTACCTGTTCTAATTTTTGTTTCCATTCATTGCTTTGCATCAGCTGGGGGAAGCAGCCTTTGAGCACATCCAGCATAGCACTTACGGCGGTGGAAGCTCCCGGAGATGCACCGAGTAAAGCCGCTAAAGTTCCGTCGGCACTGTGTACCAGTTCGGTTCCAAACTCCAGCTTACCCCAGTCTTCATCATCTTTTTTTATCACTTGTACCCGCTGTCCTGCAATAGCCAGTTGCCATTCTGCTGCTTTGGCATTAGGGTAATATTCTTTCAGTGCTTCAATCCTGTCATCATGCGATAAGGCTACCTGCTGTATCAAATATTTGGTAAGCGGAATATTGTGAATGCTTGCTCCCAGCATAGGTAATATATTGTCCAGTTCAATACTGGAGGGCAAATCGAAGTATGATCCATTTTTTAAAAACTTAGTGCTAAAACCTGCGAAGGGGCCGAAGAGCAACGCCTTTTTTCCATCAATGATACGGGTGTCTAAATGCGGTACACTCATGGGTGGTGCACCCACGCTGGCTTTGCCATATACTTTAGCTTCATGTTGCTGTATCACCGTTTCATTATTACAAATTAACCATTGCCCGCTGATGGGAAAGCCTCCGTAACCTTTTGCTTCTTCAATATCCGATTTGTCTAATAACGGTAACGAGCCACCGCCTGCACCAATGAAAACAACATCGGTAAAGCGTTCATACTTTTCTTCAAACACCAGGTCTTCGTATTCCACCAGCCAGGTACCGTCTTCCTGTTTTGTCAGATCCCTTACTTCATGCGATAAAAATAATTTTACTCCGGGCAGGCTGGTTAAATGTGAAAAAAGCACCCGGGTGAGATTGCCAAAATTTACATCTGTACCGATGTGCATTTTTGTTGCAGCTACTTTTTCTTTTGCATCTCTTCCTTCCATTACCAATGGCATCCATTCATTCAATTGTTGAGCATTTGTTGAAAATTCCATATCAGCAAACAGCGGATGCTGTTTCATTGTTTCATACCGTTTTTGCAGGTAAGCCGTATTTTTTTCTCCCGATACAAAACTGATATGCGGCACATTGTTGATGAATGCTTCCGGATGATCAAAATATTGATTGGTCATTAAATAAGCCCAGAAAGATTTTGACAGTTCAAAAGAGGAGGCAATTTTAATTGCTTTGGAAATATCAATGCTGCCATCGGATTGCTCCGGTGAGTAATTCAATTCACAAAATGCGGAATGCCCGGTGCCGGCGTTGTTCCATGCATCACTGCTTTCTGCTGCCACTTGTGGCAGGCGTTCATAAATAGTGATATTAAAATCAGGATTGAGTTCTTTCAGCAGGATACCCAGTGTGGCGCTCATGATACCTGCACCGATAAGGGTGATGTGCCGATGGGGTTGTGTATTGATGGATTGCATAATAATGATAAATGTAAAACAGTAAAGCCAAAATGATAAGCAGTATATCCAAACAACATTCTACCGCCTGTTGTACGCATACCCTTTCTTCGTGGTCGTCTATAATGTGGGTCTGTGTCGTACCGAATGATGGTTGCCGTGTGTAGGGCAAGGCAGGCTCTTGGGCAGGTTGGCTTTTGTGCTGTGAGTTTGTGTGCCTGACCATGTGCCTGACTTGCAGCGTTGGCTTGTTAGAGTGTGGCATGTCCAACCGCTTTTATTTTGTGTACCGCCAAACAAATGTTGCAAGTGTCGCACCTAAAACTGGTGCAGTTAAATAAATCCAAAGTGTCGCCACGTTACCCGATACAATTGCTGGTGATAGACTTCTTGCTGGGTTCATTGATGCTCCGCAAATTGGTCCTGCAAACATGGCTTCTAATAATACAACGCCACCTATTGCAAGTCCTGCCATAGTACCTGTTTCTTTTGAACCTTGTGAAGTAAATAAAATGGTAAGCATTAAAATAAATGTCAGCACAATTTCTAAAACGAAGGATTGAATATTTGAACCTGCTGGAATTGTCGCTCCTAAATTTAAGTTTGTCGGAAACAACAATTTTAAAAGTGCTGATGCTATGAACGCTCCAATAATTTGTGAAACAATATAAGGAAGTATTTCTTTTTTAGGGAAAAGGTTTACCAATGAAAATGCAATAGTAACTGCTGGATTAAAATGTGCTCCCGACTTGTCGCCAAAAGCATAAATCATTGCAGTAATAATAAGTCCAAATGTAATGGCAACACCAATATGCCCAACTTGTCCGTTGGTCTGCTGGTCAATTATGATTGCACCTGTACCACAAAAAACTAAAGCAAAAGTTCCGATGAGTTCAGCTATATATTTTTTCATAATTCGTTATACTCCATTTCGTAACATATCTGCAAATTCATTTGGCAAAGGACTTTCTTCAACTGCTTTTGCGGCAGCTTCAAAGTCGTAATCAAAACGGATAAACTCCATTTGGATACTGTCTTTGTCAAGTATAGAACTGTTGTCGTTAATTGTAAGCATTACATAACCGCCTTGTGGGTTGCTGTCTTTAGGTTTACCAACTGAACCAATATTTACAGCATGGCGAAAATGATTTTGTCCGTCAATGCCTGAATTTAAAATGCGGTGATAAGGTTTGTGTGTATGCCCGAAACACATAATGTCTGCATCGGCTTGTTCCATAATACGAAGCATACTTTTTTCTTCTCTGTCTTCAAAAAGATACTCGTTTATTTTTCGTGGACTGCCATGCACCAAAAGCAAATTCAATTTGTCTTCGTTGAGTTGAAACTCAACTTTGATGTGTGCAGGAAGTGTACGCAAATATTTTCTTTCTTCGACTTTCATTATTGAGTTAGTGAAAGAGATAGAAATTTTACCGTTATCTTTTTCGTGGTCAGTTTTGTAAGCACAGCCACACTCATTGCTCATGCGACCAATGCCAAAATCGTAATTACCTGCAATGGTTGGTATTTTGCGGTTTTTAATTTCGTTCACTACTTCGTTTGCCCAAATGTTGTAGCCCACCAAATCGCCTAAGCAATAGATAGCATCAGGATTTCGGCTGTCAACATCTTTAAAAAATTCTTGTAAAGCTGGAAGATTAGCATGAATGTCTGAGAATAATGCAATTTTCATTTTTATTTGATATTTGAAACGTTGAAAAAATTTATGATGATTAACTTTTCATCATTGCTCATTTCTTTTTGCTTTTCATTAGTCCATTCTACTACTTGCTGCGATGAATTATCTAAATAAAAGTTATACTTCGGCAAATTGAAATCAACAATTGCAAAATCATGAATATGCTGTTGTCCTTTCTGAACAACAAAGCTGATGTAAGTTCTGTAGTGTCCCATGATTTAAAATATTAGTGATGAAATAAAATAAATTAATGCCGCAAGAAGTGATGTGATTGGAATAGTTATAATCCACGCAATGATAATATTTGTTGTTACTCCCCACCGTACCGCAGACATTCTTTTTGTTGCCCCGGCACCGATAATGGCACCTGTAATGGTGTGTGTGGTACTAACAGGAATCCCTAAAAGGCTTGTTGAAAATAAGGTTAGTGCACCTGCCGTTTCAGCACTAAATCCCTGAAAGGGTCTTAAATGGGTGATTTTTGTTCCCATCGTTTTCACAATTTTCCAGCCACCCATCAATGTACCAATAGCCATTGCAGACTGGCAGGAAATAACCACCCAAAAAGGTATTTGGTCTGTGACAGATAAATTTCCAGCAGCAACCAATGCAACGAATATAATTCCCATTACTTTTTGTGCATCGTTTGCGCCATGCCCAATACTATATGCTGCTGCTGAAATTAACTGGAGCCTTCTAAAAATTCTATCTGCGGTTCTATTCTTGGTTCTTCGAAATATATTGAGCAGGATAATGGAAATAATCATAGCCACCACCATTCCTATAACTGGGGCCAGTACTATAAAGGCAATAATTTTCATTATCTCTGAATAAAAAACAGAGTGAAATCCTGCATGCGCAATTGCTGCTCCAACAAATCCCCCCATCAAAGTATGTGATGAACTTGATGGAATGCCAAACCACCAGGTGATGAGGTTCCAAATTATGGCAGCAATGAGCCCCGACATAACTACTTGCAGCGTAATTGCATCAGAATGTACAATACCTTTACCAATTGTATTGGCTACATGCAAACCAAAAATCAGGTAAGCAATAAAATTGAAAAATGCTGCCCAAATTACTGCTTGAGCCGGTGTTAATACTTTTGTTGACACAATGGTGGCAATAGAATTGGCAGCATCATGAAAACCGTTTATGATGTCGAAAATTAAAGCCAATGCTACTACGATAATTAATATTGTCATGATATTAAGGTTTAATATATCAGTGCTCCATTGTGTACAGTTTCTTGCTGTTAAAATTTAATAAATCAACAACAACCTTCGCCGGGTGTACAACAACTTTGATTAGCTGTTTGTAATTCGGTCAATTGAACTTTTTGTTTTGCTGGCGGAATACCGCAAGCATCGCTTGCCAAACAAGCTGTGTGTTTTGGTACAAGTTGAAAGTCCTTTCCATTAAAATGCAGTCCGTATTTACTGATAGTGTCAGATTGATATTCAACTTCAATTTCTAAATCACCAATGCCTAACTTGTTTTCTGACAGGGCAATAATGTTGGATAATTTTTGGGGTTTTAAACGATGGTCAAAATCATTTGCTGTGAAAAGCTGAAAATTCACGACTTTTTCAAGTCTTACAGTACCACCACAGTCAATAAAATGTTTTGTTACAAGTCCAACCTCTGTAACATGAAAATTTTCGGGAACATAAGCACCTGTTGGCAGTTTAAAGTTTACTGTTTCGGCACTTGCAAGATGTCTTTTGATTTCTGATAATTTCATTTTGATTTATATTAATTGGTTAACAACAATCTGTTTTTTTGTTTTTTAGTTTGGTTGAAACGTTATCAAAAAAAGCTTGTAGCTTTTGAATTACTTTTTCGTCAATGCAATAGCAAATTGAGTTTCCTTCTATTTCGCCTTTAATAAGTCCTGCATTTTTTAATTCTTTAAGATGCTGCGAAACAGTAGGCTGTGCCAAAGGCAATTCGTTTACTATGTCGCCACAAATGCAAGTGTCCACCTTTAGTAAATAGTCAATGATAGCAACCCTTGCAGGGTGTCCTAACGCCTTGGCAAGTGTCGCAATGGCATTTTGCTTGTCGGTAAAATGGTCTGTCTTAGTTGCCCCCATGTTTATAAGTTTAATATTGCAATATTACGATAAAGATTGAAAACAAAAAAACTTTGTCAAGATAATTGTCGAATAGAAGAATGGTTGCCGTGTGTTGGCTATTTCAGCTCTTTTGCAAGGTTGGCTTTGTGTCGGGGTTTTGTGTGCCTTGCAAATGTGCTGCAATGTGCGGTAGGCAGTTAGGGACTTCGCCTTGAATGTCCTGTCACTTGAATGGAAACGGAATTTCGTTTTAGGGTTGCATACAACAATTGTGTTTAAGAATGCTTTTAAATGATGCAATAAATATTTAAATGATTTCTTATTTGCCCAACTAAATTTTATCTTTAAACAAATTGATTGCCATGCTTTTTCCCATCAGCGATGATAACTCAGACAGGACGATTAAACCGGTGGTAAATTATCTGCTCATCATTATTAATATCCTAGTATTTATTTTCCTGCAGGGCATGGGTGGCAATATTGGTTTTACGTATGCATTTTCTACGGTGCCTGCCGAGATCTTAACCGGGAATGATGTTGTAACTCAATCACAAATTATTGTTGACCAGGCTACCGGTCACCAATTCCAGATACCCGGTCTTGGAGTAACACCGATCCCTGTTTATTTAACCACCATTACTTCTATGTTCATGCATGGCGGGTGGATGCACCTGATCGGCAACATGTTGTACCTGTGGATATTTGGCGACAATATTGAGAACAGGCTTGGCCACAGCAGGTATTTGATATTTTATTTACTGTGTGGTGTACTGGCATCCCTCAGCCATGTATTTGCTACTTTTTTTACAGCACAAAATTCTTTGATCCCGAGCCTGGGAGCTTCCGGTGCCATTTCTGGCGTACTGGGTGCTTATATGCTGTTGTTTCCACAGCGAAAGGTGAACATGCTTTTTTTATTCAGGATACATTTTGCCGTGCCGGCATGGGTAGCACTTGGTTTCTGGATCGGGTTCCAGATCATTAGCGGGCTGGGTGTATTGGGCGGTAATGAAGACGGGGTGGCTTATGCTGCACATATCGGTGGCTTTATCGCCGGTATATTGCTCATCAAGTTTTTTGATAACAAAAAAAGGCGGGACGAAAACCGCCCCTTCACTTTTAACTCCCGTCGAAATTAAATTTTAAGAGCACGGTTACTAACACTTATTTATTTGGCTGTAATACTGATTAACAATTTTCAAAAAATGAAAAGTTTACGGATTCAATTGTTTGTACTGTTTTTTTTACTTTTTTCTGCAGTAGTTAAATCAACTGCACAACAAGGGCATCTTATCTCTGCATCAGATAAACCATCCGTTCATGGAATGCTTGTTTTTGGGAAAGAAAAAATTTATGCATCGCATTTACCCTTGTTTCATTCACCGCATGATTACCAGATTATTCTTAAACTGGAATTAAGCAAAGAAGCCAAAAAGCAATTTATAAAAGATCAGCAGCTTCACCCGGAGCAAACTACTTACAGCATAGAACCGGAGCGGTTTGTATTGCCTGACAAGATCGGCAGCAAAGGAAGTTTTAAAGCCAATCTCTACCGGGGGCATTTTGAAAGGGGCGGTGAAAAAATTGCAGACAGCATAGTGGTTAAAATTTCAACGGTGCTTTATTTTAAAAAATTCAACCCTGCTGATGCAAAAATATCAACCACTGATTTTATTGTATTCGGGAGCAGCAAAGAATAATTTGCCATACATCAACTCAGCAACAAGCCAGACTTTGAGCAGATCATACAAGTACATATACATACTTCAATTGCTCTCAACAAAAATAAAATTGTATTATTTACAATCAACGAAAAAGAAAATTCACCTGCCGGTGTTGGCGGAAATGAAATTGAAGCAACGCTTAAAGGAAATAAACAAAAAATGACACTCCTCAAACAATTGTACCTTGAATTTGAGGATATGAAAGAATAGCTTTTTAAAAATTACAATTAAAAATTCATAGAGTGAACATCCATTGCCTGCAGCATGTACCATTTGAAAACCCCGGCACTATTACTGAATGGGCTGCACTGAACCATTATTCTATCGGCTATACCTATTTTTTTGAAAATGATTTTCTGCTTCCTTCTGTAAATGATATTGATGCATTGATCGTAATGGGTGGAAATATGAATGTGGATGAGGAAGCAATCTATCCCTGGCTGCAGCAGGAGAAAGCCTTTATTAAAGCCGCCATTGATGCAGGAAAAAAAGTAATGGGCATTTGTCTTGGCTCACAGTTGGTGGCAGCGGCCTGTGGAAGTAAAGTTTATCCGGATAGAGAAAAAGAAATCGGATTCTTTCCCATACAGTTCAACACAGCAGCACTGCTTCATCCGTTGTTCAGTCATTTCAATAATACTTACACTGTTTTTCAATGGCATGGAGATACATTTGATCTGCCGGAAAATGCATGGCTCATCGCTTCATCTGCTGCCTGCAAACACCAGGGCTATTTAATTGGTAATAATGTATTGGGACTGCAATTCCATTTTGAAATGAATGAAACAATACTTTCAGACATGTTCATGCATGATGGAAAGGAACTGGAAGAAAAAGGAAACTATATACAAACTAAAGCTGCTGTTCAAAATGGAACTTTTCATCTGGAACAGAATAGAAAAGATATGTTTTTGTTACTTGATAAATTTTTTACCGCATGAATTACAACGACATTATTGGAACCATTGGTGTGGGACTTATTTTACTGGCTTATTTTCTCAATACCTTTTCAATGGTTCCAAAGGATAGCCATTTATTTTTTATCATGAACATCATTGGTGCTGCCCTCGCCTGTTATGCTTCGTTTTTAATCCATTACCTTCCTTTCATGATACTGGAAGGAACCTGGACGCTGGTGTCCATCATTGGGCTGTTACGTTTGTACTCAAAAAAACCGGCGTAGATATTACTGCTCATCCTGCAGCTAATTCCAATAGAAAATTTCTTTAGATGTATTTTAAACAAATATTGAGCAAGCCATAAAAAAATTGTAATTTTCATGTGCAGCTTATTTGATCCAACAAATAAGACTTTCAATAAAAACATACTAAATCAACTTAATTCATTTTTCAAAAACTTCAGCTATGATCCAGCTAACGGTCAATCAAAAAATATACAATGTGGATGTGCCACCGGACATGCCCCTGCTCTGGGTAATCAGGGATGTAATCGGACTTACCGGAACCAAGTATGGATGCGGTGTGTCAGAATGTGGTGCCTGCACTGTTCATTTGGATGGGAATGCCATCCGCTCCTGCACCACACAGGTGTCCAAAGCAGCCGACAAAAAGATCACCACCATTGAAGGTCTTTCTACAGACAACAGCCACCCGGTGCAAAAAGCATGGCTGATAGAAGATGCACCTCAATGTGGCTACTGCCAAAGCGGGCAAATTATGGCTGCTGTTGCATTATTAAAAGAAATACCTGAACCTACCGATATGGATATTGATGATGCCATGAGTGGAAATATTTGCCGCTGCGGCACCTATCCCCGTATTAGAAAAGCTATTCACACAGCAGCCAAACTGCAAAAAGAAGGAGGTATAAAATGAGTAACGAAACAACAAATTTCAGCCGCCGCGGATTTATTAAAACAAGCGCCGGCGTTAGTGGTGGATTGATCATTGGTTTTATGGTTCCCGCCTATGCAGGGCGGTTAAAAAATTTCCTGCCAGATCCCGGCGCTGTGATCTTTGCCCCAAACGCTTTTTTAAGAATTGGAACTGACAACAGCATTAAAATATTACTGGCGCATGCAGAAATGGGCCAGGGTATCTGGACTACGCTTACCCTGCTGCTGGCAGAAGAACTGGATGCAGACTGGAAAAATATTAAAGTAGAACATGCACCGCCAGCCAAAGAATATTTTCATACTGCATGGGGCATGCAGCTAACCGGAGGTTCAAGTACCACCTGGAGTGAATTTGACCGCTACCGCAAGGCAGGCGCTACCGCAAGAATTTTATTAACAGACGCCGCAGCAAAAAAGTGGAAGGTTGACCCTTCTGCCTGTAAAACTGCAAATGGTTTTGTGATATATGGAAATAAAAAACTCAGTTATGGTGAACTGGCCGAAAGTGCCTCCACGTTAACTGCACCTGCAGACATTCCGCTACGGACAAAAGAACAATGGAAATATATTGGCAAGGGGATTAAACGCCTGGATGCCCCGGATAAAGTAAATGGCAAAGCAGTTTTCGGGATAGATGCTAAGGTAGAAGGAATGAAGTTCGCTGTGGTGGCACATCCGCCGGTAATGGGAGGAAAAGTAAAATCCTTTGATGCATCTAAAGCAAAACAAATTAGCGGCGTGGTGGATGTGGTACAAATTCCTACTGGCCTGGCCGTAATAGCTGATAACACCTGGGCAGCCATCCAGGGCAAAAAAGCACTGGTGGTAGATTGGGATCCGGGTGAGAATGTAAGCGTTAATTCAGCTACCCAGTTTGATGAGTTCAGAAAGTTTGCTGACCAGGGAGGCAAGGAAGTTAAAAAAGCAGGCGATGTAGCTGCTGCCATGCCGCAGGCTGTTAAAACCATTGAGTCAGAATTTACTGTTCCCTACCTGGCACATGCTGCCATGGAGCCACTAAACTGTACCGTAAGAATCAGCGGCGATAAATGTGATATATGGACCGGCTCACAAATGCCTGGAGGTGACCAGGCTGCAGCGGCGAAAATATTAGGATTTAAACCAGAACAGGTAAGTGTAACCACTACTTTTTTGGGTGGAGGTTTTGGAAGAAGGGCCACAATGGATTCTGATTTTGTGAGTGAGGCAGTACAGATTGCCAAAGCCAGCGGCAAAACCATTAAGATGACCTGGACCAGGGAAGATGATACCGCCGGTGGTTATTACAGGCCATCGTTCCTGCACAGGATAAAGGCCGGAATTGATGCACAGGGCATGCCGCTGTTCTGGAAGCACATCATGGTTGGCCAGGCATTGCCTGGTGATGATGGAAATGGATCAGCAGAAGGAATTTCTGATTCACCTTATTTAAAATCTATTCCTAATTATTTGATCAGCCAGTATGCACCCAAACTCGGCATTACTACTTTATGGTTGCGTTCTGTTGGTCATACGCACACTGCATATGCCATGGAATGTATGATGGATGAACTGGCCCAACTGGCAGGAAAAGATCCGTTGGAATACCGCCGCATATTGCTGAAAGATCATCCAAGAAATTTAGGTGTACTAAACCTGGCTGCAGAAAAAGCAGGTTGGGGCAAACCATTACCGGCAGGGCATTTTCATGGTATAGCAGTGCATGAATCATTCCTTAGCTATTGTGCACAGGTAGCAGAGGTTTCTATTGGTGATAATGGATTTGTAAAAGTGCATAAGATTACCGCAGCCATTGATTGCGGTTTGGCTGTAAACCCGGATGGCGTAAGAGCACAAATAGAAAGCGGCGTGAATTATGCATTATCTGCTGCGTTATATGGAGCCATCACTTTTAAAGATGGTGTGGTGGAACAAGGTAATTTTGATAATTACCGGGTGCTCCGGCTAAATGAATCTCCTGCAATAATTGATGTGCACATTGTTGATGGTGCAGATAAAATGGGCGGTGCCGGAGAGCCTGGTTATCCGCCAACAGCACCAGCTGTGGCGAATGCCATTTTTGCTGCTGCCGGCAAACGTATGAGGCAATCACCATTTGGATCAATAAATCTAAGAAGTTAAAAATCATTCTAAAAAAATCAATATTTTGATAAAGCTGCAGGCACGATCCTGCAGCTTTATATTTGCTGTGTTATTACTACAGAAACATGATAAAAAAAATCAACTATGGCATGGAAGTATTTTTCAGTATCGTTACCCTTTAAAAAAAGCGTTTACCTCTTGCTGTTGACAGGTATGGTTTATATGCTCTCTTCCGCTTTTAAAAATAACAACAGCATCAATTATCATACGGAAACAGACAGCCTGCTTTCTAAAAAAGCATTTATGGAGGTTTACAGTGTGTTGATGAGCCCCCGCTGTATGAACTGCCACCCGGCAGGAGATATTCCGTTTGAGGGAGACGAGGGTAAGCTGCACCATTTGAATGTAAAACGTGGTAAAGACGGCAAAGGTATGTTTGCAAATAAATGTGCCAATTGTCACCTGGATAAAAATGAACTGGGTGTGCCGGGCAATCCTAAATGGAGCATGCCGCCTGCTGATATGAAGATGATCTTTGAAGGGAGATCAGCAAGAGAACTGGCAGCACAACTGTTAGACCCTGCTGCCAACGGAAATAAAACAAAAGAAGATTTGTTTAAACATATCGCAGAAGATACCCTGGTGCTTGCAGGATGGCATCCAATAGAAGGAAAAAAAATGCCGCCGTTAACGCATGAAGAATTTACAAACCAGTTTAAGATATGGTTGGAAAACGGGGCTTATTTGCCGGATTAGCAGATTTATTAAGCTCCGTAGCAATTGATATAAACTAACCTGATGATGATAGTAAAACGTATTATTAAAAGAAAATTATTTGTGCTTTATTGTTGCGCTGCACTCCTGGCCATTGTTACCAGTTGCCAGTAGGGTGGTTTATACTGATTCGCCTTAATAAACTGGTCAGATAAAATGTTGGTTTCTGTTCTCACATGATTATATATGGCTACAAAAGTTTGATTCTTTAAAGCCTGTGTGGCACTCATACCTTCTGGAATAATACCCACCCCACCAAACTTATTTTTTAGGATGCACCACAATTTTATGATTCTAACAAAAGGCAGTTGCCAGTGTGCATAAGAGATTCGCTTTCCTTTATCTGCCTGCTCCAGCAATGCATCCATTACTGCATTATCAATGTGATCTTTCATGAGTGTTTCCGGATCTCTCCATTCTGCCACTACACTTAACTGTGGATCGTATTCCAGGTCGCTGGGCATTTGTGTAACAAAATTTTCTACACCAAAATCACTGAGCCAGCTCACTACACCCTGCGATGAAATGGTGGAGACAGCCTGCCACAGTTGAATACCCATTTTTTTATACGCATAAGAACCAACCTCAGAACAGAACAAGGCTGTACTGTCGTAAAAATTCATTTTGAAATCATAAGGGATGTGCCGGCTCAATGCATCTTCATACGCCAGCTTTGCTGCTTTGTGCGGCAGCATGGGATCTTTTTGCAATTGCGCCAAATCCGCTCTTGGTCTTAATACCATAAAACGAAGTTTTTTATCTTTTATGTATTGTTCCGCTGATGAAACTGCTACACCTTTTTCAATATGAGCTTCCACGAGCCAGGGCTGGTTTGTTTTTTCTTCCACATAGATCAATGCCACATGAGAAAAATTGCCCGGATAGTTATTGCCTCTGGAAATCATAGCCGATACTTCTGCTCCACCTCTTGAAACCAGCAGGTCGCCGCTGTGTACTTTTATTCCAAAGATGGTAGTGGATGGTGTGGCAGAGGGTTCATCTTTTACCCTCATTACCGGTGTAAAAAGAATGCTGTCTGTTTGTAATAGCACTTCTTCTGTGGCTGCTCTCATACCATATAAGATTTGGTAGATGCTGTTTCTAACTTCTTTATCATTCATATTCCATTGCTGCGAATGCAACTTAACAGCATTGCGAAACTGGTTATAGATTTGAATGAACGAATCTCTTTGTTTTGGCTGTGCAGCAACCAATGCCGCCAGGTGAAAATAATTAGTGAGCAGCTGCTGCAGGCTTGAATCAGCAGCACCAATTTTATTTTCTTTTACATGAGTGTATAGGCTATTTTCTTTTGTAAAAAGAGATTGTAAACCTGAATCAAGTGCCGGGTTGCTTTTATCTTTTGCTTCTTTGAATTGGATTTCCAAAGCATTCCATACACTGTCCTGGTTCCATGCAAAAGGTTTTTCAACGGCTTTTATTAGGTTGTGTTTGTCTGAATCAGGAATTAATAATAAGAGGTATAAGGCGGGCAGAACTAAGAGTATCCGTATAATGCGTTGTTTAAATTTTTGCATAGTGCAAAGTAAATGGCTTTGATGAAAATTTTATTTTTTAAAATCCATTCAGTCAGAAGATTTTCATAAATCACTTTACCACCAATCATAGGATGCAGATTAAAATGAGCAGGTAAATAAATTATGAATGATGAGTTATAAATAATGAAATAGTTTTTCCATTTCATCATTCACGGTTTTCTATTTTTTTCTTCTGTTCAAAGTATTTAAATAGTTTTTATGATTCAGCCTGTCGGGCGTTGGAATGGGGCATGGGTTTGGGTGTTGGGTTTCCAGTGCCGCCTTATTATTACTATCACAATAAGCATGCGGTGTAATTCTTTTGCGGATAAACAAGGGCTTTTGGTGTAATAATTTTGAACGGCTTTTAAATATACTGGCAGTAGTAACAAGGGGGCACCGGACGGGAGTCCGGCCTGATGGATAATAAATATAACGAAATTCGTTTTCAAACTCCCGGTACAATCGGGCGGATTTAAATGGCAACAAGTGACCCGCCCTGGCGGAACACTTGCGCCAGAAGAAGAAAAAGATACATTACTATAAACGAATAACAAAAAAGAGCAACTGCATTACTGCAACTCCTCTTTCAAAAATAATTGTACCCCAGGTTTATTTTTCTTTTCCAATCTCCAGTCTCAATTCACATACATGCTGTGCAACCAATACAGCATTGGCAGGCTGGATACAGGAAACAGGGAAGTCTGCTACTGTATGCTCATCCTCTTTTGTAACCACTTCATTCAATGAAGCAAGATACTGGATGCGTTCTTTTCTGGTTAACGTAACCACACTTCCATTTGCTTCGTAATAAAAATGGGTAGCTATAAAATGCTTCACATGATTCCTGGTTTCGGATGGTAAAAAGCGTTGCAGCTTCCAAAACTCACGGCTGCCCGATAGTTTGATTGCTTTGTAAACATTTCCTGCACCGCAGTTGTAAGCAGCTACTACCAGTAACCAATCATCAAACTGTTTATATAATACCTTTAGATAATCAGCGGCTGCTACCGAACTCTGATAGGTATGCCTGCGCTGATCGGTTTTACCATTCACCAGTAAACCCAATGTTCTTGCTGTTTCAGGCATCAGTTGCCAGATACCGGCTGCACCTACCCTGGAGGTGGCACTGTTACTTAATTCTGATTCCACTATTGCCAAATACATTAAGCCGGCGGGTATTCCACGTTTCACCAGTATCTTCTGTATGGTTTTTAACTTGGCGCTGTTCCGTTCTTTGATTATCTCCAGTGTTTCTGCATTTTCATTCAAATAATCATTAACATATTTTCGAACACCGGATTGCAACGGAATAATTGGAGGCATATTATTATTATTGCTCACCGTTGTTTTTGCTGCCACTGAATCGTGGAACAAATACGGTAACAATAATTCGTCCTGGGGCTGTGCAGATAACTGGCTGAAGAAAAACACCAGCATGCTCCACATACCAATTCGTTTAAATAAAGTCGTTTTCATTATACTGTTTTTAGTAAAGAAATACTCATGGGAATGGATCTCTTAAAACAGTCTTCATTAAAGTATTGGAGAATAGGATGGCTGCCGGAAAGGCCTGCTTTGATTACGGTGGCTAAGTACCGTTATAACCGCAAGGCAGCATTGCAGTTATGCCATTAAAACAAAAATAGGTCCACTTTCCTCAATAACTTGGTAAACGGAGTAGATAAAAACATGCTGACAGGTTAATATACTGACTTTCAGCTTACTAACTTTTCAACAGATAAAATGTCAGGACCATGGATAATTAATCTAATACTGCGTATTTTAATTTTAGTTCTAACTGTTAACCAGTTAGTTGTGATTAATAATGACGGGATCAGTTCCATATATGAAAAATGCCATGGTAAACCCCTTCTAACGGAATACTGCACCAAAACAAGATTAAAAATTTGTACTTTTAATCAATCAGCCGCAGGTATTCACCTTCACTTTCTATTATGGAAATAAAAAATATCATCTCCCACAGCCGTAAGCTTTATAATGTTATGTTGTTGTTACTACTGCTGGCATCGTTGGCCGTGAATGCACAAACTAACAAAAAAAGAGCAACTGTACATTTTAAAAAACATGTGATCTGTTCACAGTTTATTGCAGAAGGAGCAGCCGTGGGAGATGTAAACAATGATGGCCGGGAAGATATACTGGCTGGCAATTACTGGTGGGAGGCACCGCAGTGGAACCGGCACCTGTTGCATGCAGATACTTTAGACCCTGTGCCCGGCTACAGTACGAGTTTTATTAATTACTGCATGGATGTAAACCGGGATGGCTGGAGCGACCTGATAAGATTTGATCAGCCCGGAGGTATTTGCCGCTGGTATGAAAACCCAAAAAATAAAGCAGGCTTATGGCGGGGTTACACGATCTTAACCAATGCCGGTATAGAATCACCCGTTTTTGCAGATGTGGACAGGGATGGAAGGATGGACCTGGTGTGCAATGACGTCATCATCAAACAGGTGATGTGGTTACAACCGCCGGTGATAAAAAATGATACGGTATGGCAACGGCACATCATCAGTAATGATAGTGTGAGAGCCACTGACAGATATACACATGGGCTGGGCTGGGGAGATGTAAATAAAGATGGCCGCAAGGATGTGATCATAAAAACGGGGTGGTGGGAGTCGCCTTCAGATGTTACTGCTGCCGGCTGGGCATTTCATGCTGCTGGCCTGGGAGCAGATTGCGCCAATATGTTTGCGTATGATGTGGATGAAGATGGTGACCAGGATATCATTAGTTCGTCTGCACACCAGTACGGTATATGGTGGCACGAACAAGTTACCGGCACCAGAAACAATAGCTGGGTTACCCATGAGATCAGTAAACTGTTTTCCCAGAGCCATTGCCTGGCGATGGAGGATATCAATGGTGATGGCTATCCTGACCTCGTTACAGGCAAACGTTATCTTGCTCACCAGGATGGGCATGATTCCGGTTCTTACGAACCGTCCGTTCTTTATTGGTTCGAATATATCCCGGGGAAACATCCTGAATGGATCCCTCATCAAATTGATGATGCTTCCGGCATTGGGAACAGCATCGCCGTAAAAGATATTAACGGTGACCGGTTACCCGATATCATTGTGGCTAATAAAAAAGGCGTATTCTTTTTTGAACAGTTAAAATAATGCTGTGCTGCTTTTCGCATGAACAAATATCATTATAAAATTGTGTAAGCGAAACCCCGGCCGGGAAGGCACGCTGAAAGTAAGGCGGCCTTCTTACATTTCAACTTCTCTAACCATCAAAATAGCCGGAGTATTTTTAGTTTATCATCATTGCATGCGGTTAAAATAATTGATAGTGTGGCGGTAAAATTTGGTTAGCTTTTTTCTGCGATGGAGGTTTCAGGGAAAGTGTTTTCCGTTTGGGTTCCCGCTGTGAGCAACAGTTCCATAAAAATTATTTGAAAAATGATAAAAGGTTTATACAATCCAAATATTGAAATTTGATTTAACAAATACAAACAATATGCATTGATTATTTTTTCCCAGTCAGGGTTTTGCACACAGAGTCCACTGTTCTGATTCCAGGACACGAAACAGGACAGGTGCTTTGTGGTTTGAATGAAAAGATATTGGATCTTTAAAATTGTCAGGGAAAATTTTTTATGAACAAAAAAGGTTCGTGGAGACAAGAGCCAAGGCTCCTGGTGAATGCCAGTTAATTTTTCCATTCTTCAGCTGGGTTATAAGGATAAAAAAATCAGTCTTTTACACATCTAACAGACAGTCCGTCTGCAGACAAAGCCCCCCCAAAAGACCCTACACCGCCACTGGTATATAAAAGCCTCCGGTAATAAGCAGCATTAAAGCTGAAAACTGTGGATGTCCAGAAGGAGGCTAATAAACCTTTATTAAAAAAAAGGCCATCAACCGAATTAAGATTGCCTGCCGGTAATGCAGTAAAGCGACTGCTGTTGGTAGCATTCGTATTGGGAAAATTCCAGTGTTTAATTCCTTTTTCTTTTAATTTTCCACCAGCTGCAGTTACTCCTCCCAGGCAATCAGTTAATGTGGTCCATTCAGCATCGCTGGGCACATGCCAACCTGCGGGTGCAAGTCCCCGGGGATCATTTACGGCATACCAGTTATAAAGTTTTCCATAAACAGGCCCGTTTGCAGGATCATTATTATAATAATACCAGGCGCCCGTGGTTAATGTAAACCATGCTGTCGGATTGGTAACCTGGGGTATAGGATCTCCATTCCTGTAGGTAGTTACATCCAGGTTTTTTTGCATCCAGATTTGATTGCAGATGGTCACAGAAGGAATAGAATTTACTTTGGCATAGGTTGAGGAAAGGGTAGTTTCATTTTCGGCATTAACGGTTGTGGTTACTTCTTTTTTACAGGAACCTGTAAATACCAGTACTAAAAGTGGCAGCATCAATTTTTTCATCTTAATACGATTTTAGTTATTTAAAAATGAATTTCGTATAAATGGTAGATTTTGAAATTTTCTCAACAAAA
>JAYVLZ010000424.1:0-10023 GCA_043759175.1 Chitinophagaceae bacterium
CCGGCAAAATAGATAGTATAAAAGCAGGAGTAGACGATATAGCTGATACTGCAGTGGAGAAAATAGAAGGCATTCAGTTTGACACCGAAAGGAGAACAATTTAAATTTTAAGGCGTAGGAAAGCTTTGATTTTTGCAGTAAAATTTTTTTATAATATTGGTAAACTAAGCCAGGTTATACAAATTATTTTCGCTGGAAATAATCCAACTGGTGAAACAAAGCGGGTAATATTTATACAGATTGTATAATTATTTTCTCAATGATGCTTTAATGCAATATTGCTATACCTATTTCGATAATAGTAAAAAAGGAAATGTATGTTGGTAGAAGAAATAGAAAAGATAATAAAATTTACTTGACAAAATATATGAATGAGAATTTAATTCAGTCTTTTACCAGGTGCCCAACTTCCGCATCCAGAGAAAGATGTTGTATCAATAACTTTTCAAACCTGCTTTTTTCTTCAGCCAATTTAAAAATGCGTTTGGGTACTATGATCGCTTCAATAGAACTGGTGAACAAAAAATAATAATTGTTATTTTCCTGTTTTTTAATAAATGCCTCCCAGCGAAACCTGCTTTCAGTCAACGCATCTTTTAATGAAATGCCACTGTCATCTATCTCCATTATTTTTTCTGAAAAGATGCTGGCATTTTTTACATCATCGGTAACTTTTTCCGCCTGTTTGGATACATTGTTTCTTGCAGAAAAGATTTGAATGGCGGTAGTGAGCAGTAAGATGCCAAGGTAGATATACATATACCAAAAGTGAAAGCTGAAAATACCGGTATAAAAAATGAGTGCAATTAATCCACCATTGATCAGTACCTGCCGCAGGTAATAATTTATTTTCTTTTTCTTTTGCTCAGGAGCATCCCAGGAAACATACGTGTAGTATTCAACATAATCTTCCTTTGTTACAGCATACTTTAGTATCATCGCTATACAATTGAAGTTAAAATGAAGTATTGAAAAATAACAAACCACATGCCGCAGCATTACCTATTCACCACTCCCCATTCAATGACGGTTTACTTTAACGCAAATTTTCAATATTCAACCTTCAATGTTCAATACTCATTTTAAAACTCAAGTGTATCTTTATTGAAAATTGTTTGTTGAGCATTGAATATTGAAAATTATTTTAGTTTTTTTAATCCTTCAGTAAACGACATTGCCTCACCATTCACGAAAATCATTTTTTCTTCGCCGCCTTCTTCGGTGCTGCTTTTTTCTTCGCTGCCTTCTTCTCAAATGCTCCCGGTTCCTGCACCTCAATCATTTTCTTAATGATTTCCAAATTAATAGTGGCCAGTTCTTCTGCGGTATATTTAGTTTTGTCTTCTTTAGAAAACAGCTTCAGCATTTTTTTACCAAAGCGGATGAATGGGCCCCAGCGGCCGTTTTCAATCGATATCTTTTCTTCGGGCCATTGCCGGATAAAACGGTTGGCTTCTTTCTCTATTTTTTTTGCTATCAGTTCCTCACAATCTTTTTGTGTCAGCCTGTCAAAGTTGTAAGCTCTCGGAATATTAATAAACAAATCGTTCCATTTAATAAAAGGACCAAATCTTCCTTTGCCCTTAGTGATCGGTTTGTCTTCATAAATACCAATCGGTGCATCTTCCACCTGCCTGGCACCAATGATCTCAACGGCCCTTGGTAAATCTACTTCAAACAGATCTTCTCCTTTAGGAATAGAAATAAATTGTTCACCAAATTTTACATAAGGTCCAAAGCGGCCAACATTTACCGATACTTCCAGGCCTTCATGTTCACCTAAAATAAGCGGCAGCTTAAATAATTCCACTGCTTCTTCCAAAGAAATGGTTTCAATACTCTGGCTGGATTTTAGTTTGGCAAATCTTGGTTTTTCTTCATCGCCCTGGCTGCCTGCCTGCACCATCGGGCCATACCTGCCCATTCTTGCAATGATGGGTTTGCCAGTTTCATCCACACCCAGCATTCTTTCTCCCACAGCTCTTTCTGCATTTTCCAATGTATGCTCCACACCACTATGAAATGGCTTGTAAAAATCTTTCACCATATCATTCCATACAAGCTTGCCTTCAGCAATTTCATCAAACTCTTTTTCTATCTCCGCAGTAAAACCATAGTCCATCACTTTATCAAAATGCAGGTTTAAAAAATCTGTCACCACCAGACCAAGATCGGATGGAAATAATTTACTTTTTTCTGTTCCGGTAATTTCTTCTTCGGTAACTTTTTTTATCACATCATCTTTTAACCGCAATACCTGGTAAGCTCTCTTCACACCTTCTTTGTCTTTCTTCTCTACATAATTTCTTTTGATAATAGTGGAGATGGTGGGAGCGTATGTACTTGGTCTTCCAATTCCCAGCTCTTCTAATTTTTTTACCAGCGAAGCTTCTGTATATCTTGCAGATGGACGGGTAAATCTTTCTGTTGCCGTCATTTGTTTAAACTCCAGCGGTTGACCAACTGTTAATGATGGCAAACGGCTTTCATCTCCTTCTTCTTTTTCAGTGTCATCATCATCTGAACTTTCCATGTACACTTTTAAAAAACCATCAAATTTTATCACTTCACCGCTGGTAGAAAGTTCTTCATTATTTGTACTGATATTTATTTTAGCAATGGTCTTTTCTAATTCTGCATCACTCATCTGGCTGGCAATCGTTCGCTTCCAGATCAGTTCATACAGCCTGGAAGTTTCGGAATCATTCACCGTTGCATTTTGCATGTAAGTGGGTCTGATGGCTTCATGGGCTTCCTGTGCACTTTCATTTTTATTTTTATACTTGCGTACCTGCAGGTATTGCTGACCGTAATTTTTATTGATGGCTGCTTTGATGTCATCCATGGCAGTATCACTCAGGCTTACACTATCTGTACGCATGTAGCTGATCTTACCACTTTCATATAATTTTTGTGCAAGCAGCATGGTCTTGCTTACGCCATAGCCGAGTTTGCGGCTGGCTTCCTGCTGTAAGGTGGAAGTGGTGAATGGTGGCGCTGGTGTACGCTTGCCGGGTTTAACCTGTATATCTTTTACAGTGTATTTTGCGCCAATACAACTTTGTAAAAATTTGTCTGCATCTGCTGCATTGGAAAATTTATTGCCTTCGGCTTTGAAGGCTACAGTTCTTTCATTAATATCTTTTGCTGCTAGGGAAGCATCTACTTTAAAACTGCTTACTGACTTAAACTGGTTGATCTCTCTTTCTCTTTCTACAATCAGTTTTACTGCCACACTCTGCACACGGCCTGCACTCAATCCGCTTCCCTGTCCAATTTTTCTCCACAATACCGGGCTTAATTCAAAACCAACAATTCTGTCTAACACCCTTCTGGCCTGCTGTGCATTTACCAGGTCCATATTAATAATACGTGGATTTTTTACAGCCCTGTCAATGGCCGGTTTGGTGATCTCATGAAAAACGATCCGCTTGGTAGTTTTAGGATTTAATTTTAACACCTCCGCCAAATGCCAGCTGATGCTTTCTCCTTCACGGTCCTCATCCGATGCCAGCCATACTTCATCACTTTTTTTTGCAAGGCTTTTCAGTTCATTTACCACCTTGAGTTTTTCAGGAGAAATGATATACTTGGGCTCAAAATTATTATTAAGATCGATGCCCATGTCATTCTTTTCCAGGTCACGTATATGGCCGTAACAACTCTTTACTTCAAAATCTTTTCCTAAAATCCCTTCAATTGTTTTTGCCTTCGCAGGGGACTCTACTATCAATAAATTCTTCGCCATAATTTTTTTTTAATTGCTTTGCTAACATTGACTGGTACAGTATTTCAACAATGTTTGCTTTCCGGATTTTTATTTGCTTCGCTGCTATATTGTGCAGTTTATATTAACAGGCTCCTGTTAATTCCGCAGGCATCATTCCGCTGCAATATTACTTTAAAATTGAAAAATCAAAATAATTAAACGGGCATGACGAATAATTGAAATACGATTTACAAAAAATCAATCACCATATTTTTGACTGTTTTGTCCCTGTAAATATTGCGGTGTCCAAGGCCTTTGGTGATGTGAAAATGAACGTTGGGTAAGTTCAATTCTTTTACTTTTAATGCATCGCTTAATGGTGTGATGTCATCCTCTTCATCATGTATCCACAGGGTGGTGGCTTTGATATGCTGCATGGCTCTTTTAATAGAGAACCATTTGGATGAATGCCCGCTTTTTTCCTTTATAATCTTTTCAAAAACCTCCCTTACATTTTTATTTTCTACATCCAGTATTTTAAAAGCAGCATCGATAGCAGTGGTGGTTTCAGTAGCAGGGGCAATAAAAACAACCCTGGTATTTTTAGTATGAGATGTTTTCTCCAGCGCTATGCTTAAAGCGATTCCCCCGAAAGAATGGGCTATAAATCCATCGAAAGGGCCATATGTTTTTATTATTATTTCAATCAGTTTACTGTATTCAAGTGCATTGATTGTTTTCCCTTCACTGCCGCCATGTGCCGGTGCATCAAAGGCGGTTACTTCGTATCCTTTTTCTATTAATGGGGCTACATAATGATGAAACTTATAGGCCGAGGATGAAAAGCCGTGCAGTATCAGCACTTTCAAAGGTTTGTCTTTGTTCCAACGGTAACCTTTTATCTTTAATCCATACAACTTTATATACAGTGATTCTGCATAATTAAAAGCGGATGGTTTAACTATCTTTTTTTGCTTTTGTGGTGTGCAAAATAACCGGAACGCTTCTTCGGCTGCTCTTCTGCTGGAAATCAATGAAAGCAGTTTAATTTTTGTCCTGATATATTTTATTGCTAAAAATTGCTTTATTTTCATTCCGGCAAATATAATAATATGAAGGTATTAATTATTGGCGCAGGTAATGTTGCTACTGTATTAGGCAGGTTGATTATGGCTGCCGGTCATGATATAGTGCAGGTAGTGAGCCGGAGTATGGATAATGCCGGTGTGCTGGCAACTGAGCTGGAATGCAGTGCAGCAGCCAATTTTGGAGAAATGAAAAAAAATGCAGACCTGTATATTGCTGCCATGTCTGATGCAGCGCTGAACGAGATAAAAGAAAATATTAGTTTAGGAGATAAAATAATTGTACATACTGCCGGCTCCATTTCAAAAGATGTTTTAAAAGGGGTATCTGCCAATTATGGTGTGATGTACCCTTTGCAAAGCCTGAGCAAAGAAAGCAAATGTGCTGATTTAAAAATTCCTTTACTGATTGATGGTAATAATGATTATACACTTCAGTTGGTACTGGAACTGGCAGATTCCATCTCACCGCTGGTAAATGTAATGACGGACGATGGCCGGCTTAAACTGCATGTGGCTGCAGTAATCACTAATAATTTCACCAATCACCTGTACAGCCTGGCATATGATTTCTGTAAAAAGGAAGGCATTGATTTTGAAATGCTGCAGCCATTGATAGAAGAAACAGCTTTACGATTGAAAAAACATCCGCCAACTGAAATGCAAACGGGGCCGGCTAAACGAAAAGATATTATTACTTTAGACAAGCACCTGAGAGTATTAAATAACCATCCAGCGCTCCGGAGTATTTATTTAAAAATGACCGATAGTATTATGAACGGATAACTTGTTTATATAAAAACTTATTTCCACGTAAATACCACATCAGTCTGTACTTTATAAGGGTCTTTCATTTTTCCATCTTTATCCATTGGGTCACTTACATAAATTTCATATAGTTTTTCTTTTGCCTTTTTTTTGCGGCCTTTCATCATATCTTTCAATGCGTCATAGGCCTCCGGTAACAAATCGTAAGGGCCATAAAAATGTGCCACAGTTACACTATCCATACCAATCTCCTTTATATATACATTCGATGGTAGTTTGCCCAGTTTTTTTTCAACCGGAATACCAGCTTCAAAATAGTAAGGAGCTTTGTGTGTATTGTACCAGGCCATTGGCTGACCGGCCACTTTCATTTTAGTTTTTTTAATAATAGCAGCTAATTTAAAGCCATATATTTCTCCTAATTTAAGACTGATGCGTTCATAGGTAGCAGCGCTGTCTTTTATACAAAGCACAGTGCGTTTAACCGACACCGTATCCGTAATATTAATGATAGGTGCCCGTTTGGCTGGTGTTTCAATTTTTTTCTCTACAGCGGGAGAATCTTTTTTTACGGCTTTCACTTCGGGTGATACATTCTTTTCACCCGTATCATTGCTGCAGGCGGATACAAAAATTAAAAAAATCAGGTATTGTAAAACAGTTAATAATAAATATTGTTTTTTCATATAGCGCTTGTTGTTTTAGTTGTTGTTAAAGTAATCATTTCATTTTTACCCTCAAAATATTCCTCGTTGCAGAAGAAGAATGGTTTAAATAATAACTGCAAAAAACAGGCTAAAATTTTACAAAAGAATTTTTTTATCTCTTTCCCAATGCAGGTAAACTGCTGCCTGCTCATATAAGTTTTCCATAATTGGTAATTCTAAAGTACGTTTGCACCCCGAACTTCGCAAAATATGTTTACAGTTACTTATAAATTTGAGCAAAAGGGTTTGCAACCGGTTACCATCAGCAATGTGGAAGATGGCCAATCATTGCTGGAAGTGGCATTAACGAATGATATTAACCTTCATCATAACTGCGGTGGCGTATGTGCCTGCAGTACCTGCCACCTGTATGTGGAGCAGGGAGAAGATTTTTTAGAAGAACTGAATGATAAGGAAGAAGATTTTATCGACCGGGCCATTAACCCCAGGCTGAACAGCAGGCTGGGCTGCCAGTGTGTACTGCAGGAAGCTGATGGAAATATTGTAGTTACCTTACCAGACCAGACACAGTTTTTAGGAGAATAATGTTTGAATTAGCTGATTAGCTGATGTGCTAATTTGCCAATTAAATGCCCATAAAGGAGATAGTACAAATTTATTTTAGAGTTTAGATTTTAAAAAATTAGCACATCAGCACATTAGCACATTAGCAAATTAGCAAATTAATTAACCATGACTTTTGAACCACCCATTCACTGGAAAGATTATGAAGACATCGCCATGAAACTATACGAACGTTTTGGTGATGATTTCAATGAAGGCAAAATTTACCGTATCCGGTTTACAGACTTACACAAGTGGATTTTGGAGATTCCAAACTTTGCCGGCAAGTCAGACGAAAGCAATGAAGGCCACCTGGAAATGATCCAGAGTACCTGGGTGTACGAATGGCGGGACAACCAGAAATAAGCAGTATTAAAAACGAACATTTACGGCAGTATTCTGCTGCCTGCTTTATTGCGGTTTGATTTTTGCCCGTACAATATTTACATTACCGCCAGATAGCATCTATGAGATTAACAACCGCATTTTTTCGATTAATACGCTGGCCTAATCTGTTATTTATTGCCCTCACTCAATTACTGTTTTACTATTGTATTATTGTTCCGTCTTTACCTCCTCAGTATTTCCTTTTGCAGGATAAATTGACAGCACCGCTGCTGTATTTGCTGGTATTATCTTCTGTGTTAATAGCCGCTGCCGGTTATATCATCAATGATTATTTTGATATCAATATTGACCAGGTAAACAAGCCAGGCAAAATGGTGGTGGAAAAAATTATCAGCAGGCGCTGGGCAATTCTTATGCACTTTATTATTACTACGGTGGGTGTGGCCATCAGTTTGTATGTTTCATTTAAAACTAATTTTATTATCGTATTTGCAAATGTTGCATGCACCCTTTTATTATGGTTTTACTCCACCACATTTAAAAAGAAATTATTGTCGGGCAATATCATTATCTCAGCGCTTACCGCATGGACGGTGATGGTACTTTATTTTGCCACCAACAATACTTACATAGTTACGGTGAACCTGCATACAGACATCATGGATGCTATGAAAAGAGTATTCAAATTTGCCAGCCTGTATGCAGGTTTTGCATTCATCCTTTCGCTGATAAGGGAAGTGGTGAAAGACATAGAAGATATGGAAGGAGACAGCAGGTATAACTGCAAAACCATGCCCATTGTTTGGGGAGTGCCTGCATCTAAAGTATTCGTGGGAGTATGGCTGGTAGTATTAATTGCAGGCATTACACTGGTTCAGTTATATGTATTGCATTCCGGCTGGTGGTGGAGTGCTTTGTATTCACTTTTGCTGCTCATCCTCCCCCTGATATGGTTGTTATGGAAGTTTTACAAAGCACAATCCGTAGCCGGTTACCACGCCATCAGTAATCATTTAAAATTGATCATGCTGTCTGGTATTTTATCTTTGCTGGTGTTAAGGATTTATATACATTAAAAACCACTTCGCTGCTGCTAATCAGGGCAGGAACTAAAACAGGGGGCCCCACCTAACCTCCCCAAAGGGAAGGGACAAGAAAAGAGTACAAAAATCTTTAGCCTCTTATTCCTTGTTAGGGTGGGTGTATCAAAGCGTTGATTAAATAAAAGATGAAGATGTGGAAGAATAAATTTTTATTAAAGAGATTAAGCACCGCTCCCTCGTCTTAAGGAGAGGGAGAGGGTGGGTGAGGTAAAAAACAGCCTTTCAATAATATTGGATACTACTCTGTATTAAATAAGATAATGAATCAGCATGATAAATCAGCAATCAAATCTGCAGTCAATCATTTTAGCCTCCCAATCACCCCGGCGTAAACAATTACTGGAATGGGCAGAAGTTTCATTTGAAGTGATAGTAAAAGAAACAGATGAATCTTACCCTCATGATTTATCAATGGATGCAACTGCTATGCACATTGCAAGGAATAAAGCATTGGCAGTAAAAGAAATGATCATCAATAATAACGATCAAAAAAACTTACACAAAACAATTGTAGCTGCAGATACCATTGTGGTGCTCCATAACCAGGTGATAGGAAAACCTAAAGACAGGGAACATGCCATACAAATATTGACCAGTCTTTCCGGACAAACACACCACGTTGTTACAGGCGTGGTAATGCTTTCAAGTGATAAGGAAATAGCTTTTGCAGATACCACCGAAGTAGCGTTTCATCAGCTGAATGAAAGCCAAATCAGTTTTTATGTAGATAAATATAAGCCGTATGATAAGGCTGGTGCATATGCCATCCAGGAGTGGATTGGTGTGGTGGGTATCAAATCTGTGAAAGGTGATTTTTATAATGTGATGGGGTTGCCGGTAAGCAGGGTGGTACAGGCTCTTGGTAATCTGGCATATGGCTTTTTGTGGTAAATACAGGCAATGACGGAACTCCTGATATTTTTCTTAACTTTCAAAAATATGCCGGCAAGCAAATAGTAAAAGCAACAGCCTTTGGCTGTTTATTCATGCTAAGTAAATACAACAAACCAAAAAAACATTTATAAAATTCAACTTTCAATTTTTATGAAACGATATAAAATAATTTTTTTCATTCCGTTTGTTTTGGCGGCTGATTCATTATCAGCACAGCAGGCGGAACCTCATGGTCTTTTGATCCCACCAAGATCTACATCGATAGAGATACCTGACCCTGAGCAACGGCTACAAAATGTTAGTATCCCTTATGAGCAGATTACCGGAAGTCAGTTTTGGAAAGACTCCATCCAATACGCCCGGTTATATGGCAGTGCTGGCTCTTTTGGCGTTTACCCGGTAAGGATCAACTTTGCCACCAATGAAATATACTTTACAAAAGGAACAGAGGAATTGGTGTTAACAGATAAGTTAGTTACAAAAATTGTGGTTAAACTGCCCCTTGCCTCTGCTGTATTTATCGGCCAGGTACCTAACCTGCTGTTGAATAATAAACGGATTGATGCATTTGTACAGGTGCTAACCAGCGGAAAATACCAATTGCTAAAATATGTAAAACGTGTGGTGGTTTCAGTTGAAACCCCGTCACGTACTGCTAAAACATATCATTTTGCAGATAAAATTTTTTATTTTATAAAATCCCAGGATAAAGTAGAATATATCAGAAAATTAAATAAAGAAAATATATTATTGTTGTCCGACAAACGTACAAAAAAATAATTTTTTATCCTTTAACTATTGCTAGGTCTACATTTTCATTTCCATTTGTAAAGCAGGGGGTATCA
>JAYVLZ010000425.1:0-29049 GCA_043759175.1 Chitinophagaceae bacterium
ATTCATGATGAACTGGGCCAGCAGTTAACAGCGTTAAAACTGGATATATCATGGATGATATTAAAAATGGGATATGCAGATGCCGTGATACAGGAAAAAATTTTAAGCATGGAGAAGATGATCAGTATTTGCCTGAAAACGGTAAAAAAATTAGCTACCGAATTACATCCTGCTTTACTGGATAAATTAGGCATTATAGAAGCAATCAAATGGCAGAGCATCGAATTTGAAAAGAAAACAGGCATTAAAATTGAACTTGATTTACCTGCAGAACTTACTGGCCTTACCTCAAAAATATCCATTGCTTTGTTCAGGATATACCAGGAATCATTAACCAATATCACCAGGCATTCGGGAGCAGCAAATGCTTATTGTCTGCTGAAAAAAAACAACAATGAACTGCATTTTGTTATAAGAGATGATGGAAATGGTTTTGATATTGCTATCATTGAAAAAAAACAATCATTAGGTTTATTGGGAATGAAGGAGCGGACGGTAATGATTGGAGGGAGGTATGAGGTTACCAGTGAACCTGGCAGGGGAACAAAAATATCGGTAATTCTTCCCCTTAATGAAATGCATGTTTAAAAGATACCGGTAAATTTTTAGACAGCATTAAATTTCAACATTGGAACACCTGCATCAATCTCCATAAATTAAAAACAACCTCATTACAAATTATAACTTGTTGCCATTTCTTTTAATTCTATAAGATTGGATACAGCCAGCTTTTCAAAAATTCTTGCTTTGTGTGTGCCGACAGTGGATACCTGCAGGTTAAGTGATTTGGATATTTCACTTACCGTTTGCCCGGTTAAGAGTAAAGAGGCAATTTCAAATTCCCGGTGAGACAATTTTTCAAAAGGGTTATTGGGGCCATCATTGTAAGATGAATCTGTGAGCAGTTCAGCTAATGCATCGCTAATATATTTCCTTCCATTTAAAATAAGATTAATGGCTTTTTTTATTTCATCTAAGGAAGAGTCTTTTGATAAAAATCCTTTGGCGCCGGCTTTTAAAAAACGTTTGGCATAAATATTTTCGGAGCTCATAGAGAAGATGAGCACCCTTGTATCAGGATATTTTACATTAATGTATTCCATCAGCCCCAGCGTATCACTGTTAGGCATCTGGATATCCATCATGATAAGGTCATAGTGCTGTTCTTTTAATTTTTCAGTAGCACTGTCTGTATCGCCGGCTTCAGAAACTTCACATGGCTTAAATATTTCTGAAAGTAATCCTCTGATACCGGAACGGACTACTACGTGATCATCAACAAGTAAAAATTTTTTCATCCGGGAACATGATAATTAATGAAAAATAATAAGATGCTGTCTGTCTAAAGGTAGAAAACTTTCTATACAAATTCAGTTTTTTAGCTATAATCTGAGTATGTTGTACAAACGGTATTTGTTTCATCCATTATAAAATCTAAATTATCCAACTATGAAACCGTTCCCTTTTTGTGAACTGGAGGTTAATTTTTATGCACCGCCTGAAATTACAGCACACATCAGTACAATAATGGCTAACATTCACCTGTAGTGTATTTTTATTACTGGCGAACACGCTGTAAAAATACTGTATGCCACATCCGTCAACTCACAATAATAAAGTTGCACAAACAGCCAGCATTCTACTAACATTTAAGTAGCTTTAGACACCTAAATTTTTGATATGAAAAAGATTATCAGCCTGGTGCTGGTTCACACATTTTTAATTGTTGTTTCCTTTGGTCAAACAAAAAAAACAACGGTAACCAATACTCATCCTGCATGGATCATGCAGGGAAATGTATATGAAGTAAATGTACGCCAGTACACGCCGGAAGGAACCTTTAATGCATTTGCCAAACACCTCAACCGGTTAAAAGCAATGGGTGTGCAAACACTATGGTTCATGCCGCTTAATCCCATTAGTAAAGTGGACCGTAAAGGAACCCTGGGAAGTTACTATGCCGTATCTGATTATACTGCAGTAAACCCTGAATTTGGCACGCTGTCCGACTGGAAAAAATTAGTTATTAGTATCCACAGCAGAGGAATGAAAGTGATCATCGACTGGGTGCCCAATCATACCGGAGCTGATCATCGCTGGCTAACAGAGCAGCCTGATTTTTTTGTAAAAGATAAAGATGGCAAAGCGGCGGTTGCACAGGACTGGGCTGATACCCGCCAGTTGGATTATAACAATATGGTGATGCAGGACAGTATGATTGCGGCAATGAAATACTGGCTGGTAAAAACCGGTATTGATGGCCTGCGCTGTGATGTGGCCTGGAATGTTCCCGGAAGTTTCTGGAGTAAATGTATTGCTCAATTAAAAAAAGTAAACAACAATATTTTTATGCTGGCTGAGGGTGATAAAGTCTATCTCCACCCCAGCGGATTTGATGCAACGTATCCGTGGGACATGTTTAAAATGATGGTAAAAGTGGCAGCAGGGGAGCGGCCTGCATTTGCACTGGACAGCGTAAAAAATGTAACCGATACACTGTATCCCAAAAATGGCATCCTGATGTATTTCACCAGCAACCATGATGAGAACAGCTGGAACAAATCTGACTTCGGAACCTTCCCGGGGCCTGTGCATGCACCGTTTGCAGTGTTTACACAAACAATGGATAAAAGTGTTCCACTAATCTACGGCGGACAGGAAGAACCCTTGTTAAGGAAGGGCATTGGAATTTTTTGAAAAAGATCCGATTGTTTTTGCCAAATATGAAAGAGCAAAATTTTATAAAACATTGCTGAGCCTGCGTAAAAAAAACCCGGCACTGGCACCAGATGCTTCGTTTAAAAAGATCAATGCTGGTGATGATAAAGCGCTCTATGCTTACACAAGACAAAAAGCCGGTAATAAAATTTTAGTGATCCTGAATTTATCTGCCATTGAACAAACCGTAACGGTTAAGGACAAGTCTTTATGGGGAAAACCTTACAATGTATTTATGGGAACAACGGAACCGTTGAGTGGAAAGGAATGGAAGATGGAGCCGTGGGGGTATGTGGTTTATGAGTATGAGGGTGGAAAGAAATAGTAGAGTGTTTAATTTTTATTTTTGATTGTATTTGTAATTTATGACAAAGTCAGAAACCTCATTTGAGTTTTGGGACTTATTTTTTTGATACTGACTATGATTTTTATCTGTATATTAGTATTACTAAAATTCTATAATTTGGTAAATGCTATGCAACAAGTAAGTTTCAATGATATTTATAACTGCTGCAATAACTCCTGTAAAATTGATTGCGGTATATTTTCCTGTTCCGACTTATTGTAAATTGAAAGAAGGTAAACAGTTTTACCTGTAACATATACATGAGTAATAACCCTTGAACCACCAGACTTCCCTTTACCTTTAGAAGCAACTGCAAGTCTTATTTTATAACAATTTTGTCCGAGCGGAGAACCAGATTCAGGCTTTATTTCAAGTGAATCAATAAGAAACTGATTTCTTTTTTTAGAGATGGATATTTTTTCAGCAAACGCTTTAACTGTCTTTCAAAATAGTCTGTAGCTTCTACATTAAATATCATTTAGCAAGTCTTTAGCATTCTTCAGTTTTGTTTTTCCCTTTTTAGCCTGTTTAACCTGCTTTATTGACTGCTGCAGTTCATTAATAAACTGAACATTTGCTTTAGTTAAAGGTTTGGTTTTTACAAAACGAAAATGCCTGAGCACTTCAATTACAAACTTATCTTTTTCATTATTTATCTCCAGTAAATATTGCATAACTAAAAATTGAGTATTCCAAATTTAATACAAAATTCGGATAACAAAAAAAGGTAAATTTATATAAACATCAATACTATGGCAAACGTACTGGACCAAAAGTTGTATAATTATTTTGAGTTGCTGAATGACGCAGAAATAAAATGATAAATGGGAAGGAGATATTTTAAATAATCAGCATAGTTGTAAAAAGAAAAGGAGACGGTCTGAAAAGATTGTTTATAGAAATTACCACGCAGAGGAGCAGGGTAAGCAGAGATTGAAAAGCAATACTTTTATTCTCTGCGATCTCTTTGCCTCAGCGTGCAAAAAAATCTTTTGAGGCAGCCTCTTCTTTTCAACATATTTTATTAAATGGATCTGTTTACATCAAAATTTTCCAGCTCTTTACTCACTGCATTTAAGAAAGTAGCGCCCAGGCCACCATCAATAATGCGGTGATCGTAGCTCATAGAAATATACATCATGTGGCGGATGGCAATGCTGTCGCCCTGCGCTGTTTCAATAACCATTGGTCTTTTCTTAATTGCCCCTACAGCCATAATAGCCACCTGCGGTTGATTAATAATGGGGGTGCCCATAATGCTTCCGAATGTGCCAACATTGGTTAGCGTAAAAGTACCACCGGTGGTATCATCTGGTTTTAGTTTGCCGGTTCTTGCTGCGTTCGCTAATCCATTTACCTGCTTGGTTAATCCCGCCAGGTTTAACTGGTCGGCATTTTTAATTACCGGAACAATCAGGTTACCAGTTGGCAGGGCAGTGGCCATACCAATGTTCAGGTCTTTTTTAATAATGATCCGGTCACCATCAACAGAACTGCTCATCATCGGGTAACGCTTAATGCATTTTACAATGGCTTCTATAAATATCGGCGTGTAAGTAATTTTCTCACCTTCCCTTTTTTCAAAATCTTTCTTTATTTTTTCCCTCCACTGCACCAGGCCGGTTACGTCGCATTCCACGAAACTGGTTACATGCGGACTGGTATGTTTGCTGTCCACCATGTGTTTGGCAATCAGCTTGCGCATGCGGTCCATTTCAATAACCTCCACATTGCCGGAGTAAGTTTTAGGAGCAAGCTCTGAGCTCTGAGCTACGAGCTGTGAGCTTTGAGCACCAGCAGGTGGCTGATTAACTACTGCTGATTCCTGGCTCGTAGCTCGTGGCTCATAGCTCGTAGCTTTCCTCCCCGCTACATACCCCAAAATATCTTTCTTACTAACCCTTCCATCCTGGCCGGTACCAGGAATTTTTTCCAGTTCTGCCATGCTGATACCTTCCTGCTGTGCAATGTTCAATACAAGCGGCGAATAAAATCTGATACCGTTCACAGTGGCGGCAGGTTGCTGATGTACAAAATTAGCAGGCTGATAAGGTATATGTTCCACCACATTGGCTTCTTCGTACACCGGCGCTGCTGAGGCAGGCTGTGCAGGTGCAGCAGTAACAGCAGCATCAGCACCCACTCTTATTTTGGCTATCACAGTCCCAATGGGCACTACATCATTTTCGTTAAACAAAATGGCTTCTATCACACCGGCAGCAGTAGAGGGCACTTCACTGTCAACCTTATCCGTGGCAATATCCAGCACTGTTTCATCTTCCTTAATACTGTCGCCGGCTTTTTTATGCCATTTCAAAATGGTGGCTTCCATAATACTTTCACCCAGTTTAGGCATTACCAGATCAACTACAGGCATATCATTAATCAATTTGAAATGAATAATCAGAGAAATCCTTCCAGCAGGTTTTCTCATTTGGCACAATCGCTGCCAAAGGTAATTATTTCCGTGTAATACTTGTGGTTATGAGAAAGGGCCACAAATATTTTTATGAGTCGGGTTAAAGTACTGCTATTGGGCTTCGGTGTCATTGCACTTATAAGTCAAATCCTGTTAATAAAGTTTGTGTTTCAAAATTTGTTATTCATTTAATAACAGATTTAAATGAACTTGCATAAATCCTGATTGATCAATTAACCGGAAGAATAAACTACAGGTATCTTTTATTTTATATCAAATAAATATGAGCTTAACAACATACAACAGTTTCATTTTTACAATAATTATTTGCAGTTTAATAATTGTAAACATAGAATAGGTCAGCCATGTCTCCGCTTCCAAAAAGTCTCCTCTTTCCACCTTTTTTCCAACAAATAATATTTTTTTCTGAATTCACGTTCACGCAATTCAAAGATGGCATGCGCTGATTTTGCATCCATCAGTTTCGTTTGCTTTTGCACACCTCTATCAGCAGGTGCCATATCAGTCATTTGTTCTTATGACATTAGACGTATCGGAATATTCATTAAATCAAAAGCGCTTGCGGCATCATTGATGAATTTTAGTATTCGCATGCGATGAGCTGAACTCAATTGTTTAATTTTATTTTGCTATTTTTTGATTTTTTTTCATCTATTTTTTTTGTTTGACAGGTTTGTACTTTTCATACCTAATAATTTTATTGGTATAATTTTATTATATGCTGAAAAGAAAGTCATCCCGGGAATTCCGGGATGACCAGTTATAATAAATGGTTCAAAAATTACATGGTAACAGTTATTGAACCGGGCATTGAAGCTCCGTGAACAAGGCATTGATAATTAAAGATACCTGCAGCAGGCATAAGAACATCCCATGAACCTCCAGCGGAAATAACAGGAGAATTTGCAGGCGATCCTGCTGAAAGCCATTGTACACCGTGTATGATATCATCAATATTATGAAACCGTACAGTATCCCCCATTTTAACAGGCAATAAAGAAGGCACTCCAAATGAACCATCAGGAAACCCTGCTGAAGAAGAGTTAATATTGACTATATGTAAAGCCACGGGAGCAACATCCTCTTCTGGACACTCTTCGCCTCTTGGTAAAGAAACTACCTGCCCCCCATCTACAATTAATAAAGAACCCATCATACCATCCATCATGTGATCGAGAAAATGACAATGCATATGCCATTCACCCTTTGAAGCATTTTGTGAAGGACCACCTGCTCTCATAAAGCTCCCTGATGCCCCATTGATGGTAAATCCAAAGGAATTAGCTGGTCCAAAAATCCGTGTATCTTCAAATTGAGATACAGCTTTTACCTGGGCACTTCCCTGGATAGCTCCGGGACTGTTACCATCCGGTCCTGGTATGATCCAACGATGACCGTGAATGTGAAAAGTATGCACATCGCCACTGGCACCCATTCCAACCACACCAAATTTCATTTTTGTAGAAGTTCCAGCCACAACGGAAGGAGTATTTCCTAAATATGTTCTTCCATTAATATTCATTCCCACAGAATTATTGAGCCGGTGAAATAATTGCAGATACATCGCCTGGTTAGGAGGGGTTTTATAGGTACTGGTGCAAAATCCTCTGAAAGCTGTAAAATCTTTATTCAGGTGCAATAAAATATTACCTTCCTGCACTACCCTGCTAATGTCAGGAGAAAAAGTTTTATCAGCTTTTCTCATGGCATCTGTTTTTAATTCTTTAGTTGCTTTGTTCTTTTTATCAGCTTTACCGGTTGAGGCCATGTTCATTTCATGAGGACCACCCGGGTTAATGAGTTCCTGAAAAGTAGCATCCACCATGCCTACTCTTTGTAAAATACTTTTATCAATCAATAGCTCATCAAAAAAAGGAAAACAATGAACAGCTATAGGATTTCCAACAGGACTACTGTCGGGAAAATCGGCATTGGTAAGTACAAAATCATTTTGAGAATCAGCAGGGAGATTATGTATTACAACAATACCAATAGCACCTAATCCCATATTGTCCATATCGCAAAAAGAATGATCATGGTAAAGCCATATGCCTGCAGTAGTGGGCCAGCCAAAAGTATTCCAGTTATAAACAAAAGTGCCGCCAGGAGGAACCCTGTCGCCTTTTTTTAAAGTGCCAAAGGTGAGGCTGCCGGCATGGGCAATACTGTTCCAGAGTACTGTTTCGTCTGGCGCAGCTATTTGTCCTGCAAGTGGGGTTGTTCCGTCCACCCGTTGAAGGGTGTCAGCATTTGATAAAGGGTAAGCGCCATCATGCTCCTGGTTGAATACAAAACCATGGACATGCATACTATGCGTTCTTGCTTTTACATCTTTTGTAGGACGCATGTCCAGGTTCCTGAAATGCACAGTTACTCTTTCGCCTACATTACATTCAATTACAGGCCCGGGTATCGTACCCATAGTGCCATTATCGGTAGGGTCTTTTTCATTAATATCCCATGGATTTACTTTTCGATCATCAGGCACCTGCCATTCACTAATGCCCTTTGCAGCATCAGGGGCTTTATAGCGTCGGAAAATCAGCGCATCCATTACGTTTCCACCGGGATCTCTTAACGGTGCAAACATTCTTCTCGTATGTGTGACACCTGTGCCTGGTGAGGTTATTACTACATCTTCCCAGTGTTTACCTGTAACAGTTTTCGCAAGGTCTGCTGCACTTGCGGCTGCTGATAAACTTCCGTTTCGCCCGGTCAGGCGGTCAATATTGTTGGGCATCATATCCCAGGGACGGTTTTCGAGTTGAATCCATACATCTGGCATAAAATAAAAATTTTACTTTTTCAGCCTACTCTTTGATCGGATTTTCGGCATACTCCTTTTAAATACTTAATTCATGTAATTGTTATCATTCATAGTCATATCCCAAACTAATGATATTACGTGTATCCGGTTCTGTATAAGCCCATGGTGCAAGTGCCCCGGTAATTACAGGGTCCTGATGATTACCTGTTGCACTGTTATACCATTTCCACCACAACCGGTCAAGGTTTGCGTGATGCAACCAGAATACCGGATCGGCAGGAGAAGTATGTGCACTGCTCATAGTACCACCTACCCAACCATGAATAGATCCATGTACACCGTTAATGATTGATGAGAAATTGCCGTAATTGGTTTGCGACATAGCTGTTGGAACTGATGAAACTGTACTGGCAAGATTAGCAGATGAACCCGGCCCCCTTGTTACAGTAATTGGCCCCCCCGGCGTGTTTACTGTTGGCAAAATTGAACTAAGCCAGTTTGGAAAATCCTGTTGATCCGGATCGTTCCAATCCCAGTAAGGAATACATACATCAGGATGATAGCGGTGCAATGCTTTTTCAAAAAGTAATAAAAATATGCGGTGCCAGGGCAGCAGGTATAAATTGCCATGCTGCATATACGAGCCCTGGTGCAGCGTAACAAGTTGCCCAAGCGTTCCATCTGTATTGATCATATTAAATGCACAGATATAGCGCTGTCTCTCTGTACTGCTCATTAATGCCTGGTTTTTTCTGCAACATATTTTAGGGAAAAGCCAGGCTGGCAGTTTAAAAAGTTTATTTGACCGGGCCTGTTCCAAAACCATTTCAGGAAAGGTCATGTTCAGTGATACGTTTGGTAAATTTCTTTTTAAAATAGTTAAGCCACTCATCATATCACGATTCATTGGAACTTCTTTTTTTTGAGATGCTTTTCTTTGTTTTGTTTTTGCTGTAGCCATAAAAATATTTTTTTACTTTGCTTACTCTTTGATAGGATTTTCGGCATGCTCCGTTGAATTCTTACTTCATTTATAATATATAACCATATCCCGGGTTAATGATATTTCCGTGTCTGTTTAAAGGTAAGTTCGTGGTAGTAAAAGCACCAGTTGGGGTTGAAATGTATAGACCTGTTCAATTATTTTTTACAAAAAACAACTGAATTCAGGCTTCTTAAAATAAGCGATATTGAATAATATAAAAGGCTTTTAATAGATATTGTAAATCAAGAATAGCAACAGAGATATTTGCTATTTGGGTTCTCTTGATTTTCAGACGGGGAAGCTGTTAAAAATCTATTTCATAAAGATTGTACTTTTTTTTAAAAAATGCAATAGCTGCTAACAATTCTTTTAATGAATAACTTTTTTTTATTTTAAGGAGGAGGCTTTTGTACTTAATTTGAGAATAACTTTTAAAATTATTTTATCAGAAGACTTCTTTTTATAACACATAAGAGTTTAAGCGGTGGCGGGTTCCAAAATAAACTTCCTCAGCAAATTCAATGCATTCATCGCCGTGAGTTCAATATTTCTTTGCCGGTCAAACCGAAAATAAAATTTCTGCGAAACGATTTTATTGTTATCACCCACTGCCATCCACACGGTGCCAACAGGTTTATCATCAGTGCCGCCATCTGGTCCCATAATGCCGGACACTGCAACTGCGTAATCTGTTTTTATATTTTTTAAAGCGCCTTTCGCCATTTGTGTCACCACCTCTTCGCTTACTGCACCCTGCGTTTCTAATATAGTTTTATCTACCTGTAATAAGTCTTCCTTTGCCTGGTAAGAATAACTAACCACACTACCACTGTAATAGGCTGACGCTCCCGATTTAGCAGTGAGCAAGCTGGCGATATAGCCACCGGTGCAGCTTTCAGCAGTACACACTGTTTTATTTCTTGTCTTTAATAATTTAGCAACTACTTCCTGCATAGATTCATCCTGGTTGGTAACCAAATAGGCTTTCACCTGTTCCTGCAGGGTTAAAAATAATTGATCCAGCTCGGCTTCAATGGCGGCTTCATCAAAACCAGTAGTAGTTAATCTTAAACGCACCATACCGTAATTTGGCAGGTAAGCCAGTTTGATATGCGGCGGCAATGCTGTTTCAAAATCATTGATCAGGTCGGCCAAAAAAGATTCGCCAACATTCGCTGTTAACAAAGTACGGTGAGCAATATGGGGAAATTTAAAGTGTTTCGATAGTGCCGGTATCACATCATCTTCCATCATACCTTTCATTTCATGCGGTACGCCTGGCATACTTACAAATATTTGGTTTTTCACCTCTCCGCTAACCAGCGGAGAGGCCGGGAGGGGCCTTTCAAACCACATACCCGGAGCGGTACCTCTCCTATTTAAAATTACTTTGCAGGTGTCTGGTACTTCAGCCTGCTTCAGGTTTCTTTCAATCATGGGCCGCTTCAGTATCTTTTCAAAAATATTTTTAACATTATCCAGTGCACCTTCATCTACTATCATGGTGCCATTAAAATATTTGCAAAGCAAAGGTTTGGTAATGTCATCTGCGGTGGGCCCCAGGCCACCAGTGATCAAAATAATTTCCGCATGTTTGCTTTCTTCATCCAGTGTGTTCCATATTTCATCCCACACATCGCCAACGGCTACACGCCGGGCCACTCTTATACCTGCTTTGTTTAGTTGCTGTGCCATCCAGGCACTATTGGTGTCAATTACCTGTCCGATTAAAAGTTCATCGCCTATGGTGATGATAGTTGCCTGTATTGTTTGCATGAAAATTTAATAGAAATGGTTTAGAAATCTACTTTGTCGTAAATGTCGTTTAGCAAAATTGGTTGCGATATGGTCGTAATAACAATTGAAGCAGAAATATCCGTAATGGTTTCAATTTTCCATAACCCATCATCCTTTTTTACCATTGTATGGACCATTACCGAAGACGAGTTGACCAAAATATATTCTTTGAGGGATGTAATTTGCTGATAAGTAAAAAATTTATTACCCCGGTCATAAGATTCAGTAGACGGGCTTAGAACTTCTATTATTACTGACGGATTTAATAATGTATCAAATTGATCATCTAATAATTCTGGCTTATTACATACTATGGTTACATCAGGATAAGTAAACGAATTAGTAGAAGGTATATTAACCCTTAGACCACTTGGGAAAACTTCACAACCCTTTCCTTTTAAAAATCCATCAATATTACTGATCAGATTACGCACAATTCTGTTGTGTTGCAAAGAAGCACCAGTCATGGTAATAATTTTACCATTCATTAACTCATGTTTCTGTTCAGCTTTTCTTTCTGCCTCAAGGTATTCTTCTGCAGAAAGATAATTGTATTTGATTGCAGGTTCATTCACTATATTTTCCATACATCAAATTTAAATCTTTTAGTTTTGATAATTCAATTTTCTAAAGGATGAAAAAAATCGCTGGCCTGGTTTTATACTGTTTTTCATTAACCTCTTTTTCCCAATCTGTAACAGAAAGGCTCACCAAAGCAATCAATGGTTTACAGGCTGACAGCCAGTTTAAACATGCAGCCATCAGTTTGTATGTAGTAGATACCAAAACTGGCAACGTCATTTTTGATAAGAATGCAGACATGGGATTGGCACCCGCCAGTTGTCAGAAAATAATCACCAGCACAACTGCATTTGGATTGCTGGGAAAAGATTATCGTTATGAAACCTTTGTTGAATATAATGGAATATTAAAAGATGGTTTGCTTAATGGCGACATCGTTATTAAAGGCAATGGGGACCCAACGCCAGGCAGTTGGAGATGGAATGAAACAAAAGAACAAACCATCCTGAAAAAAATTACCGCTGCTATTGTTGCAAAGGGAATTAAAAAAATCAATGGACAAATTATTTTCAGCAATGATAACTGGGAAAGTAACAGTACACCCGGCGGTTGGGTATGGGATGATATTGGCAATTACTATGGCGCCGGCGCTTCTGCCATTAACTGGCACGAAAACCAATATGATCTTATTTTAAAATCGGGGAATAAAATTGGTAATGCTGTCACAATCAAAGCCACCAGGCCAATTCTGGAGGGAGTTAAACTTATATCCGAAGTGACAGCGGCAAAAAAAGGTAGTGGTGATAATGCATATATCTATTTAGCGCCACAGTCAACTAATGGTTATGTTAGAGGCACGATTCCTGTGGAGGAAGATAATTTTACTATCTCGGGTTCAATGCCTGATCCACCTAAGCAATTGCAATATGAATTGAAAAATACTTTGAAAGAAAGCAATATTGAAATTGATCCGGCTGTTCAAAAAACAGTTGAATTAAAAAATGAAATATTACTTACCCATCTATCTCCACCATTGGACAGCATCAATTACTGGTTCCTCAAAAAAAGTATCAACCTTTATGGCGAAGCCCTCGTTAAAACAATGGCTTATGAAAAAACAACATTCGGCAGCACCGAAAAAGGAATCGATGTCGTCAAAGATTTTTGGAGCCATCATGGCATTGAACAATCCGCAATCAACATAAAAGATGGCAGCGGACTTTCGCCAGCCAGCAGGAGTACCACAAAATCACTGGTTACGGTATTGCAATATGCAAAAAAACAAAACTGGTTTGCATCATTCTACAATGCATTGCCAGAAATAAACGGCATTAAAATGAAAGATGGCTATATTGCCGATGTAAGATCTTACTGCGGATACATAAAAGACAAAAACGGTAACGAATACACGTTTTCGTTTATTGTAAATAATTTTAACGGCAGTGCCTCCGCTGCAAGAGAAAAAATGTGGCAGGTACTGGATATCTTAAAATAATTAATAAAATCATAATTATGCAAACTCAACATTACAAGAATCACAGCAGGCTGCTGCCTTTGTATCATGGTGTAACATTGCTGGCAATACTCGCTTTAGTAATTGGCTCCTTTATTAACTTGTACCAGGTAATTGCCACAGGCGGTGGGTTATATAGTGCTTCTCTTATTTGCCTTACTTCCTTAATTCTTTTAATGCTGTTTTTCTTTGCCCGTTCTTTTGCATTAAAAGCACAGGACAGGGCCATAAGGGCAGAAGAAAATCTCAGGCATTTTATTCTTACAGGTAAACCCCTGGACAGCCGGTTAAGAATGTCCCAAATTATCGGATTGCGTTTTGCAGAAGATGAAGAATTTGTCGGGCTTGCTCAAAAAGCAGTAAATGAAAATCTTTCATCCAAACAGATCAAACAGTCCATAAAAAATTGGAAGGCTGACCACCACCGGGTATAATCACCCTCTCATTTTTTTGTAAGCATTTACCAAACCATTGGTAGAAGAGTCGTGTGAATGTATTGGTGCATCATCCTGGAGTTCCGGTAATATTTTTCCAGCCAGTACTTTGCCAAGTTCCACCCCCCATTGATCGAAACTGTAAATATTCCAGATAACCCCCTGTACAAAAATTTTGTGTTCATATAATGCAATCAGTTTACCTAATGTATATGGCGTAATCTCTTTTACCAAAAAAGAATTGGTGGGTTTGTTACCCTGGAACACTCTATAAGGAGCACTGAGCGAAGCCGAAGTGTAATTGGTGGCACCATTCATCAGCGCTTCTGTTTGGGCAAAAAAGTTGCTTAATAATTTTTGATGATGATCACCAACAGGATTATGACTGATGGCCGGTGCGATAAAATCTGCCGGGATCATTTGTGTACCCTGGTGTATCAATTGATAAAAAGCATGCTGGCCATTGGTGCCGGGTTCTCCCCAAATAACCGGGCCGGTAGAGTAAGAAACATTGTCTCCATTTCTGTCAACATATTTTCCATTGCTTTCCATATTTCCCTGTTGCAAATAAGCAGCAAAGCGATGCATGTACTGATCATAAGGTAATATCACTTCATTGGTAGCCCCAAAGAAATTGGTGTACCACACACCGATCAAAGCCATCAGCACCGGTATATTTTTTTCGAAAGCAGTACTTTTTAAATGCTCATCTATTTCATAAGCTCCTTTCAGCAACTGTTCAAAATTATCATAGCCAATAGTAAGTGCGATGGATAATCCAATAGCACTCCACAAACTATATCTCCCTCCAACCCAATCCCAAAAGCCAAACATATTTTCAGGGGCAATTCCAAACTTTACCACTTCTTTTTCATTGGTACTTAATGCTGCAAAATGTTTGGCAATATGAGCCTCATCTTTTGCAAATTCTAAAAACCATTTTCTTGCTGTTTGGGCATTGGTCATGGTTTCCTGTGTGGTAAATGTTTTGGATGCTACCAGGAACAAAGTTTCTTCTGCATTTATTTTTTTGAGTGTTTCTGTAATATGAGTGCCATCTACATTGCTTACAAAATAAGTTTGAATGATGCCCCCATCCCCTGAAGGGGAGTTAAGCCAGTAAGGTTTCAGCGCTTCCGTCACCATCACCGGGCCGAGGTCACTGCCGCCAATACCAATGTTTACAATGTATTTTATTTTCTTGCCGGTATATCCTTTCCATTCACCATTATGAACTTTGGCGCAAAAATTTTTCATCTGAACCAGCACTGCCTTTACATCCGGCATCACATCTTTTCCGTCATTCAACACTGGTTTGCCGGAAAAGTTTCTCAACGCAGTATGCAGTACCGCCCTGTTCTCTGTTACATTGATCTTTTCTCCTGCAAACATGGCTTTGATGGCATCGGACAATCCGCATTCAGTTGCCAATTGTATCAACAGGGAAATTGTTTTTTCATTGATGATATTTTTGGAATAATCAAAAACAAAATTGTTATCAGCAACAGAAAATTTATTATAACGGTCAGCATCAGCCGCAAACAATTCTTTTATATGAACTGATTTCATTTCTGCATGATGCTGTAGCAATGCCTGCCATGCTGCGGTGGTGGTTGGGTTAATTGTTGGAAACATATTCGTATTAATTAATTTGCCAGTAATATTTTAAGACTGGTTGCGAAGGTATTTATAAAAAATAAAATTATCAGATTCATCCGCTGATTCTTATTTTGAGGTGCTGGAATAGCTTGTAACTATAGATAGGCAAACTCTATTTCATTTCACCAACCTGGTATTTCCACGAAATAATCGGACAGCTAAAATTTCTGAAGGCAGGGTTTTAACCTTAGTAGAGCAATACCTCATTGAACACTGCAACCCCGTCCGACTGGATTATCCGGGCGGGCTTATTACCTTATTTTGAGAAATGCTTTCATGTGTCGATAAAAATTTAATAAAAACGAAAAATAAAATGGGGTATAAATTATTATATGCTGGTTTCATTTTGTTTTGAGGATAAGGTAATAAGGTGGAGTCACTGGTTAAATTTATTTTCTACTAAGGTTTAACAAACCCAATTGAATACCTGCCCAATCAAGTCATTCATGCAGCGTTATTAAAATTGTTTCATACAATGGGGTATCATAAAAATTAATATTTTTTCCAGCACCTCAAAAGAAGAATTAACCCGCTCATTGAATATAATAAAACAAGAAAGCCGTTACAAATGCAACGGCTTCTTCACTATATATCTTTTATGAAAATTATTTTCACTTAAAACTGCTCCAGTTTATTAAAGAAAAAATCTCCTTCAATCGCAGCATTGTCATCGCTGTCACTTCCATGAATGGCATTTTCGCCAACAGAAGCAGCATATAATTTACGGATGGTTCCTTCTGCTGCCTGGGCGGGGTTAGTGGCGCCTATCAGTTTTCTGAAATCTTCCACTGCATTGTCCTTTTCTAAAATAGCTGCAGTAATAGGGCCACGGCTCATGAAATCCACCAGCTCCTGGTAAAAAGATCTTTCCCTGTGGATAGCGTAAAACTCACCAGCTTTTTCAGCAGACAGGTGCATCATCCTCAGCGCAACGATACGAAAACCTGCTGCATTTATTTTTTCTAATATCGCACCGGTATATCCTTTTTGTGTAGCGTCCGGTTTGATCATGGTAAATGTTCTCTTACTCATATATTCATTTTTTGAGCCGCAAAGATAGCCGGTTTCCAGTTTACGGTTTTCAGTTTAGTACAAAATAAATACTGCCAATGTTAATTTTTACCCCTCATTTTTAAAGAACCCTAAACCCTAAACAGGAAACTGAAAACTTTCCCCTACTTTTGCGCCGCTTTATGCAACCAATCAACGAGCTATATCCTGAACTTTCCAATCCAAAAAAGATTGTAATTACCATGCACCAGAAGCCTGATGGTGATGCCATGGGTTCCACTTTGGGATTGTATCATTTTTTAATTCAATTAGGTCATACAACCACGGTGATTTCTCCCACCAACTGGGCAGACTTTTTAAACTGGATGCCCGGCGTAAACAAAGTGGTGGATTACGAACAGCGGACTGTAGCTGCAGATGCTTTGATTGCAGCAGCAGACTGGATATTCTGCCTTGATTTTAATACCCTGAGCCGTACCAAGCGTATGGAACCAAAACTGGCGAATGCCACTGCACAGCGTATTTTAATTGACCATCACCAGGAACCCCAGACAGATAAATTTGCTTATGGTGTAAGCGATACTGCTAAAAGCAGCACCTGCGAAATAGTGTATGATTTTATACAGGGTTCCGGCAACGACGACAAAATCAATATTGCAGTAGCGGAATGTTTATATACGGGTGTAATGACTGATACCGGCTCTTTCCGTTTTCCTTCTACTTCAGGTAATGTACACAGCATGGTGGCCAATCTTAAAAGCAAAGGGCTTGAACATAGTAAAGTGCATGAACATATCTACGACAATTTTTTAGAGAACCGTTTTCGTTTTATCGGCAATGTGCTGCTGAACAGGATGGAAGTTTTTTATGAATACAATACAGCTCTGATAGCCATTCCGCAAAGCGACCTGATCAAGTTTGGTATTACCACCGGAGATACAGAAGGGCTGGTGAATTATCCTTTGAGCATTAAAGGAATTAAACTGGCAGCCATCATTATTGACAGGGGGGAAGAGCGTAAAAGTTCTTTTAGAAGTAAGGATGGATTTGATGTAAATACTTTTGCAAGGAAGTATTTTAATGGCGGCGGACATTTCAATGCATCCGGCGGACAAAGTAAAGAACCACTGGAAGAAGTGGTAGCGAAGTTTATTAGTGCCATGAAAGAAAATAGGGATCAATTAAGCAATTATCAATTTTAAATATAAAACTTACAAATGAAGCATTCTTTTTATTTAGCAACCGCAGCAATCGTTTTACTGGCTGGTTGTACAAGGCCTTTCAAAAAGATTAAAGGTGGAATGGAGTATAAAATTATTTCTGATGAAAAAGGAAAGAAAATTCAAAACGGTAACTTCTTTGAACTTCAGATCAACCAGGAATATAAAGGCAGCAACAAAGACACTGTTTTGATGAGTTCAAAAGACTTTCCTAACCAGATAGTGCCATTAGATTCTGCTGCCATTCCACCAGAGTATTACAAAATATTTGCCCAGGCAAGAAAAGGAGATAGTATTGTTGTAAAACAATTGACTGACAGTTTGATGAAACAGAGCCAGGGTCAAACCCCACCTTTTATGAAAAAAGGAGCACACATTTTTGCAACCTACAAAATCATTAACGTTTATGAAACAAGAGAAGGTGCAGACAGTGCTTATAAAATACAGCAGGAAATGGCTAAAGCCAAAGATTCTATCAAAGCACAGGGGCAAATTAAACTGGACGATAAAGCCATCACTGATTATTTAACTAAAAATAAAATCACCACTGTAAAAGCTCCGGCAGGTACGTATGTACAGATATTGATTCCTGGTGAAGGTGATGCAATAGATACTTCCAAGGTATTAAAGTTGCACTACACTGGAAAGACTTTAGATGAAGGAAAAACATTTGATTCTAATGTAGATCCAAAATTTGGGCACACAGATCTTTTGCCAGTTTATATGAACGCTCAACCAGGTTCCAGGAGAGCTGTGATCAAAGGATTTACAGATGGATTGTCTATGCTCAAAAAAGGTGCAAAGGCTAATTTATATATTCCATCAGCATTGGGTTATGGGGGCCGTGGCTCTGGTGCAGATATTAAACCAAATGCAAACCTGCTGTTTGAAATAGAAGTAGTAGATGTAATGTCTGCAGCACAGGCTAATGCAGAAGAAATGCAACAGCAAATGAAAATGCAGGCTCAGCAACAAAAGATGATGGACTCTATGCAGAAAGCAAAAAAGGGTGCAGGTAATTAAAAAATAATTTCAAAAATGCTTTAATAAAAAAGCGCTTTGTTTGAAGCGCTTTTTTATTTGCAGGAATTTGATTAGGCCTTTCTATAACTCTCATAAAGCTTTAGCACTTCCTTCGCCTCTTTCACATCATGCACCCTTAATATGGCAGCTCCGTTCATCAAAGCAATCGTGTTTAAAACGGTGGTACCGTTCAATGCTTCACTGGCATCTGTATGCAGTGTTTTGTAAATAGTACTCTTACGTGAAATACCCACCAATACCGGCAGGTCAAACATTTTAAAGAGAGACAAATCTTTCAGTAATTGAAAATTATGCCGGATCGTTTTGCCAAATCCAAAACCGGGATCAATGATCAGATCCATGATGCCTGCTTTTTTGCATTCGGCGATTTTGTCAATAAAGAAATCAATTATTGCAGTAGTTACATTTTCATATTGCGGATGTTGCTGCATGTTATCGGGTGTACCCTGCATGTGCATGCAGATATAAGGAACTTTTAATTGAGCCACCTGTTGCAGCATACCAGGATCCATATTACCACCGCTGATATCATTAACAATGGAAGCGCCTGCTGCTACTGCTGCCGCAGCTACTTTGCTGTGATAAGTATCAATGGAAATAATTACATCCTTATGCAAAGCTTTTATCGCTTCGATTACAGGAATCACTCTTGAAATTTCTTCATCAGCATTAATTCTCTTACTGACTGGCCGGGTACTTTGTCCACCAATATCCAGTATGTCGGCTCCGTCTGCAATCATCTTTGATGCCAGTGCCAAAATGCCTTTAATACCATTATTCAAATGCCCTTCAACAAACGAATCCGGCGTTGCATTAATAATACCCATTACCAATGGTTTATCCATCACCAATAATTTTCCTTTGCAGTTAAGTGTATACATCAGTCAGATAAAGTATTTTTGAACCCGGCAAAAATAGACACAATAAAACAAAATATGAACACTAACGAACAATACGACCAGGCCATCAAAAGCTGTGAGGACATTTTTTTGAAGAAGACGAAAGACTATGGTACTTCCTGGCGGGTATATCGTATCATTTCTGTAGCAGATCAAATCTTTATTAAAGCCAAACGTATCCGAACCATACAGGAAAAGGGAGAACAAAAAATTGGTGATGATATTAAGAGCGAATTTAAAGGCATTTTAAATTATGCCATTGTTGGTTTAATACAACTGGGTCTTGCAACCGATGAAGTGGAAGAACTGCCAGTAGAGCAGGTGGAGCGGCTCTACAATGAAAAAGTTGACATTGCCAAACAATTGATGGAAGATAAAAATCATGATTACGGTGAGGCGTGGCGGGATATGAGCCAGGAAAGTTTTACTGATTTAATTTTAGCAAAGCTGCTTCGTATCCGTAAGATATTAAGCAATGATGGTAAAACCATCATGAGTGAAGGCATTGATGCAAATTTGTATGACATCATAAACTATGCAGCTTTCGCTTTGATACTAATTGATGAAGCAATACATAAAGGTTAAAATCCAAAAACAAAACAGCATATGAAAATCCTGGTAAGCATTGCAAGAATTTTAGTTGGCGGTCTTTTTATTTTTTCCGGTATAGTTAAAGCGATTGATCCTTTGGGATTGAATTATAAGATGCAGGAGTTTTTTGAAGTATGGGCTTCAGACGGCTATCTGCCAGGGATGATGAACTGGTTACACGGACATTCACTGATGTTCACTATTATCATGATCACGCTGGAAGTAGTACTGGGCGTGGCGCTGCTGGCGGGTTGGCAAAGAAAATTAGTGTTAAGATTATTGTTGTTGCTGATGTTATTCTTTACTTTTTTAACCAGCTATGTTTTATTCAGTGGAAAAATCAGGAGCTGCGGTTGCTTTGGTGATTGTATTCCTTTAACACCCATTCAGACTTTTACAAAGGATATCATTCTGCTTCTGCTGATCTTTTTTCTTATCTGGAAGCAACGTTACATTGACCCATTACTGAAAGGAATGTTTCCTTTTGCCATAGTAATCTTATCCCTTGCAGCAACATGGTATTTACAGGTATATGTGATGAAACATTTACCGGTGACTGATTGTCTGCCTTACAAAAAAGGAAATAATATTCTTGAATTGCGTAAGATGCCTGCAGATGCCATTCCGGATAAATTTGCTTACAGCTTTATTTATTCAAAAGACAATGTAAAAAAAGAATTTCCCATGGATAAACTGCCAGACAGTACCTGGGCTTTTGTGGAACGAAAACAAACTTTGCTTGAAGAAGGAAAAAATAATGTTCCTGCCATCAATGATTTTTCTTTATCAGACAGCACGGGAGGAGATTCCACAGAAGCAATCCTGAATCAACCGCATTACTATTTGTTTTTCTTAAAAGAACTGGATGAAAAATCCGATAAGTGGATGAGTCAATTTTCAGCTATCAGCAAAAAAGCAAAAGAACAAAATATTCCATTGTACATCATCACATCAGAAAATGCAAAAGTAGATGCCTGGTTTAATCAGCAAAATAATTATAGCTTGCCGGTATATACCTGCGATGCCACTGCCATTAAAACAGCAGCCAGGGCTAATCCTACATTATTTGAAATGAAAGGGCCTGTGGTGCAGGGTAAATACAGTTGGGCAGATCTGGATGATGTAAAATAATTAGCCAAAATAGCTCAATAGGTAATTAATTAAAGGGCAAAGCTCCAGAGGAGCGATATGTCAGTAGAGCAGTAATTAATTCAATGCTAACAAAGCTCCGTAGGAGCGACATGTATATCTGCAAATCATAAAAAAAATCAGCCATGTTATAGCAGTATACAAAGAAATATATCACTCCTACGGAGTTCTTCAATTTTTTTTCATTTTCTTTTTTACTAACATATCGCTCCTATAGAGCTAAAAAGAAAGCTATTAAAATAGCATTGCCTGCAAATTAATACGGTTAAATTTGTAATAACCATCAACCAAACTTTCACAGTGAAACTATTTTTAAGAAAAGTATTTTACTCTTTTTTAGTACTCCTGGGAGTGGTGGCGCTGGTGTTTATTATGTTCCAGGGATTTGGTGATCCTGCAAGAATGATCGTGGGACAAACCGGCGATAAAAAAACTCTGGATAATATTCGCAAAGACCTTTACCTCGATCAACCTAAATGGAAACAATTTTTATTATACCTCAATGATGTATCACCCCTAAGCATACACGATAAAGCAGATATTGAAAAGAAAGAACTGAAAGGAATTTTTATTGGGGGTGAAACAAAGTTTGGCCTGAAAATTCCTTACCTCCGCAAAAGTTATCAAACCAAGAAAAGCGTCGGGTCGGTGCTGATAGAAGCATTGCCCGGCACATTGATACTCGCCATTGCAGCCATGTTATTTGCAACCATTGTGGGAATATTTCTTGGTGTGCTGGCAGCTGTAAAAAAAGGTACCTGGCTGGATACTTCTGCGGTATTTGCCAGCATCGTTGGCATCTCTGCACCATCTTTTTTTATGGCCATCATCATTGCCTATTTTTTTGGCGTGGTGCTGCATCCTTACACTGGCTTAAACCTTACGGGCAGCTGGTTTGATATAGACGAAGTAACAGGAGAAAAATACCTGACACTAAAAAACTTAATACTTCCTGCTTTCACTTTGGGTATAAGACCACTGGCAATCATTACACAACTAACAAGGAGTTCTATGCTGGATGTATTGAGCCAGGACTACGTTAGAACTGCCTATGCAAAAGGGCTGAGCAAACGTGTTGTAATTATGAAACATGCGTTGCGTAATGCACTGAACCCGGTGATCACGGCCATTACAGGCTGGTTTGCTGAATTGCTTGCCGGTGCTTTTTTTGTGGAATATATTTTTGGATGGAAGGGCATAGGCAAGATCACGGTAGATGCACTGGAGAAATTAGATTATCCTGTGGTGATGGGTTCAGTTTTGATAAGCGCCTGTATTTTTATTTTGATCAATATGCTGGCGGATGTACTGTATGCTGTGGTAGATCCGAGGGTGAGAGGATAATGGTTACATTTTTTAAAATATACAATTTAATTTCGTCACATGGACTTACAAATAAAAAATCATCTCTTCATCGCAGGTGGTGCCACATCAGGCTTTGGCAAAGCGATTGCTGAAGCACTGTTGCAGGAAGGGGCACAGGTGATCGTTGTAGCAAGAGGTGCCGATAAACTCAAAGCCATTTACGGCAATCAACCCAACGCAACTATTGTGGAAGGAGACATTACACTGGCATCTACCATTGAGCAATTAAAAAACATTATAGGCGACCGACCCTTGCATGGCATGCTGGTGAATGCCGGTGGACCTCCCGCTAAGATGGTTTTAGAAACCACTTTAGAAGATTGGGATGATGCTTACCAAAAAATATTAAGATGGAAAGTAGCCATCACACAAACATTTGTACCGGCAATGATGAAAGCTGGTTATGGAAGGATACTGTATATTGAAAGCTCCAGTGTAAAACAACCGATAGAAAATTTAGTGCTGAGTAATTCTTTGCGTTTAGCGGTAACCGGTATGGTAAAAACATTGAGCCAGGAAATTGCAAGAAGTGGAGTTACTTTAAATATCCTTGGGCCGGGCAGTCATAACACACCTGCCATTGACCGGTTGTATCATAAAAAATCAGAACAAACAGGTTTGCCATTTGATGAGGTAAAGAAGGCAGCCATCAATCAAATACCCGTTGGTGCATTGGGAGAAGCTGCTGATTTTGCAAGCCTGGCATTGTGGTTACTAAGTCCGCAGAGCAGGTATGTAACAGGCCAAACCATTACAGTGGATGGAGGAATGATAAAAGGAACGTTGTGACAATTATTCTTGTGATAATAAATTGAAATTATAATTACTTTCCAAAATTATTGTCTGTAATACGGCCGTATCTTTTTTTCTTTCTTTATATCAAAAAATTTCCTCTCTATAAAAGAAATACATGATCAAAAGAATTAAAGGAATTAAAATAATTATAATGATACGACAGACCAGGAAAACCTTTTCTACATTACCGTTTTTGGTTGTAAAAAAAGCTGACTCATACAAGTCAGCTTTTTTTATAATTACTGCGATGCTTTATCTCCACTTAAAATCTGTTAATGCTATATAGTGCCTGTTGTTATTTAAACTCTTCCATATCTTATATACGGTGGGATAATTTGTATTGGAAGGAGAAAAATGAACAGGTTGGGGGATTGCTTTTGCTATGGAAGATCCTCCAAGTATAAATGCCCTCGTGATCATGGGTTCTAAAAAATGTACGTTTCCATTATTGGAACCATAAATAAAAGTGTACGTAAATGGTGCCGATGTTGGCGGTAATTACGGTGAAGCAGGGTCAAGCCAGTGCGTACCCATTTGTGGAACGGTAGCCCCCTGTATTACATATGATGCAGGCAAAAAACCCGATGGCGGAAGAGCAGTTGGAATACCTGTAATAGCGAATTGTTCTGCAACAGATATTTTGTAAAAGTGCATATCAAAGTGTGGTACATCATAGATACCTGGAGGTTCATGGCCCTGAGGTTCCCAGTTGATAGTGATATGGTCAAACGGAGTGATGGACCTGGCATTTTGGTGCAAGGGTAATACAAAAGTACTGGCAGCAAAATCCAGCGGATCTGTTGGAAGGTTTTGAAGGGAACAATGTGTCATCTCAATCCCAAGTGACAAAGGCTTACCGTCTGCCTTTCGGATGTTGATCCAGGAGCGGATATGACCATTACCCATTTTCACTGCCGGGCCATAAAAAGTTTTGCAATTATTTTTATGGGAATGTTGTAAACGGCCATAAAATTCTTCCGTTTCGGGTACCTGTACATCATCAGAAACATTAAAGGTTTCATCTGGTGATGCAATAACTTCCTGTCTTTCTTTTTGGCAGGCAGAAAAAGTTGTAACAACTATCCACAAAAGCAGATAGAATAAAAGATGTTGCTTCTTCATAATTAAATATTTTATGAGTTAAAAATAAACACGATTCCCCATGAAGGATAATTGAAGGCGAATTAATAGGGCAGGATATAATCAGAAATATAAAAGTAAAAAGTTTTTATACAAAATGCAACAGCATTTTATTTTAATAAAACAGCTTATAAAAGAAGGATAAAAATTGATATTATTTACCATTAACCTTAGTGATGAAAGTGAGAATCTAATGTTGATTTTCCTTCCAGCTTTTCTATACGATGTGCAGCGAAAGGTGATGTGGCGGGTAGGTGGTATTCGTTGTATTACGCTGGAATAACCCTGCAGGTAAATTTAATCATGCGCCTTTTTTGAAGCAGACACTACCAGTCCCTAGCAATAACTGCCTTTTCTTCGGCCCATTAAAAAAAACGTGTCTTCAACAAAAAGAAACACAATACCAGTAACAGGAGTATACTGATGATAACAAGATAGATAGCAGGAGAGTCCTTCCAGCGGCGCTTTTCACGGGCCTTTTTATTTTTAGTAATGATCTTTTGAAGTTCCTGGTTCAACTGGATGGAATAGTTGTTGATCTTTTCAGTGGGGTCAATTTTTTGTAAGCCCTCTACAGCGTCATTTAAAAATTGATCTGCTGCCATGCTTGTTTCCACTTCATGTGTTTGCGCTTTGGATAATTGATTACTCAGGTAGTCCATCAATTGTTGGTTGTCAATATCTTTATTGCTGTTGGATAATATGTTTTTTAAATCGTCACTCATGTTGCTGCCGGCGTTCCAGCATTATTTTTAAATTGCGTTTACCGTTTTGTATATGGCTTTTTACCTGAAGCAGGGAATAGCCAGTTAGCTGTGTTATTTCCTGGTAGCTTTTTTTCTCAAGATAAAACAAAGTTACACATTGTTGCTGTTCGCTATTCAACTGCTGCAGTGCCTGCTCCATAATGGTGAGGGTAGTTTCTTTCTGCTGGTGACTCCTGTTGCTTTCCGTATCGTCCGGTGCAGATAATACCCGGTCATTAATCTCTATGAGTTTATTGTTTTTATTTCTAAGCTTCATCAGGCAATGATTCTTTGCCACCATGTACATCCAGCTTTTAAAATAATCCACTTTATATTTATGCAGCTCCGTAATCGTCTTTAAAAATATCTGCTGCACTGCATCCCTGGCTTCTTCTTCATTTTTTAAATACTTCATACAAACACCCAGCAGCAACAAGGTATAGCGTTGCAGTAAAATACCCAGCCACTCATTGTTTTTATCCAGATAAAAACGTTGCAGCAGTTCGTTGTCGTCGATATGTTTGTACTTGTCTGTACTCAAAATCATCCACTGTAAACCTAAGATGTAAACTTAGCGGAAATTCCATAAGGGATTAAAAATTGATGAGAGGTGTTAATGAGAACAGGCTTCTGCAGTATCTTATATTTGTAGCAATCTGCTAAGCCCGAAGGGCTTTAATGTGAATAACCCCGGATAGAATCCGGGGGTTTGATGCGGAAAGTTATCCAATCCCGGATGGGGTTGAATAAAAGATTGCACATGTTATTGGTGATTCTCATTTTGAGAGATATTCCACCCCTGCCGGGGTTGTCGCGGCGATACTTTTTAACCACTGGTTTCACCAGTGGTTATTCATATTAAAGCCTTTCGGGCTAAAAAATCAGGAATGTAACAAACCAGTTCATACAGCTTTTGCACAGCGCTTGCTATCCCTTACCTTTGCGGCTCAAAAAAAGCTTCATAGTAATTCAACACATGAAAGGATTGTGACACAAGGATGATGCTACAGGGAAATAAAGCTGGTATCATAAAATAAAACCAACAAAATTTTGGAAAGCAGCGCATGAAATATATCAACGAAATAAACAAACGCAAAACATTCGCCATCATCTCTCACCCCGATGCAGGTAAAACTACACTGACGGAAAAGTTTTTGCTGTTTGGTGGCGCTATCCAGACGGCTGGTGCAGTAAAGAGCAACAAGATTAAGAAACACGCCACTTCTGATTTTATGGAAATAGAAAGGCAGCGTGGTATTAGTGTAGCCACCAGTGTTATGACCTTTGAATACCAGGGTCACCTTATCAACCTGCTGGATACACCGGGTCACAAGGATTTTGCAGAAGATACGTACCGCACCCTTACGGCAGTGGACAGCGTGGTGCTGGTGATTGACAGTGTGAATGGGGTGGAGGACCAGACGAGAAGACTGATGGAAGTAATTGCCATGCGTAAAACACCAGTGATCGTTTTCATTAATAAGATGGACCGGGATGGAAAGAATCGTTTTGATCTGCTGGAGGAAATAGAAAATGAATTGAAGATACAGTTACACCCAATGACAATTCCTATCAACAGCGGAAAGGATTTTAAGGGTGTTTATGACCTGCATAAAAAAAGTTTAGTATTGTTTACAGCAGGGACAAAAGGAAATGATGAAGATGTATTGGAGATAACAGATTTAAATGATAAAATACTGGATAGCAAGATAGAAGAAAAGAATGCTGCTACTTTAAGAGAAGATGTGGAATTGATTGATGGAGTGTATGGAGCATTGCATTTAGAGGATTACCTGAGTGGAAATGTGGCTCCGGTTTTTTTTGGCAGTGCCGTAAATAATTTTGGTGTAAAGGAACTCCTGGACACTTTCATCCGCATAGCGCCAACCCCCCGACCAAGGCATACCACCACAAGAGATGTACAGCCGGAAGAAGATAAATTCAGTGGGTTTATTTTTAAGATTCATGCTAATCTTGATCCCAAACATAGAGACAGGATCGCCTTTTTAAGAGTTTGCAGTGGCAAGTTTGAAAGAAATAAATATTACAAACATGTTCGCCTGGGAAGAGATTTACGTTTTAGCAATCCTTATAGTTTTTTGGCCCGGCAGAAGGATGTAATTGAAGAGGCTTACCCGGGAGATGTGGTGGGTTTGTTTGATACGGGTAACTTTAAAATAGGGGATACATTAACTGAAGGCGAAAAATTTTACTATACCGGCATCCCTTCGTTTTCTCCGGAAATTTTTAAAGAGGTACAGAATAAAGACCCAATGAAAACCAAACAATTGGAAAAAGGTTTATTGCAACTTACGGACGAAGGTGTGGCACAGTTATTCACCCAGTTTGGAGGAAACAAGAAGATTATTGGCTGCGTGGGTGAACTGCAGTTTGAAGTAATTCAATACCGGTTATTGCAGGAGTACAGCGCCTCTGTTCAGATGAACAGCTTGCCGTTTTTTAAAGCCTGCTGGATAACCAGTAAGGATCCAAAAAAGCTGGATGATTTTATCAAATACAAACAGGGAAACATTGCTAACGATAAAGACGGACACCTGGTGTACCTGGCACAAAGTGAATGGTACTTAAATACAGAAAGACAAAATAACCCCGATATTGAATTTCATTTTACCAGTGAAGTGCATAAATAGCGGTGCTGTTAAATGTTTAATAAGATGTCAGTTTAATTACAGTGGACTTTAAGCAACCGGAGCAATTTAAATATTCGGGTGTAAATTCGCTGATTACAGTTTAGAGAAATATGGAAAATAATACAGGTTCAACAGAAAAGATAAGTTGTTTAATTATTGGATCAGGGCCGGCAGGTTATACTGCAGCTATTTATGCCAGCAGGGCAGGATTACATCCCGTCTTATACCAGGGCATTCAGCCAGGTGGCCAGTTAACGATTACTACAGAAGTGGAAAATTACCCTGGTTATCCCGAAGGTATCCAGGGGCCGGATATGATGCTGCATTTTGAGAACCAGGCAAAAAGAATGGGAGCAGACATTCGTTATGGCCTGGCAACGAAGGTTGATTTTTCCCACCATCCTTTTAAAGTGGAGATTGATGAAGAAAAATGGATCGAGGCCAATGCCGTGATCATCTCTACCGGCGCTTCAGCCAAATGGCTTGGCATACCAAGTGAACAAAGGCTGAACGGCTATGGCGTAAGTGCCTGTGCGGTGTGTGACGGATTTTTCTTTAAAGGAAAAGAAGTAGCGATTGTTGGTGCCGGTGATACGGCTGCTGAAGAAGCTTTGTATTTATCAAAGATCTGTTCTCATGTACATATGATTGTAAGAAGAGGAGAAATGAGAGCCAGCAAGATTATGCAGGACAGGGTAATCAACACAAAAAATATTACCATTTACTGGCATAGTGAAACAGACGAAGTATTGGGTGATAAAAAAGTAGAAGCCGTAAGAATACATAATAACCAGACAGGCGAAAAGAAAGAGGTACCGGTGAGTGCTTTCTTTGTTGCCATCGGCCATCAGCCTAACAGCGATATTTTTAAAGGCTATCTCAATATGGATGATGCCGGATACATTCAAACTGTTCCGGGCACCAGCAAAACAAATATTGAAGGTGTGTTTGCATCAGGTGATGTGCAGGATAAAATTTACCGCCAGGCTGTAACAGCCGCAGGCAGTGGTTGTATGGCAGCGCTGGATGCAGAAAGATATTTGAGTGAGAAAGGATTTCATTAAGATGGTGAATGGTCAATGGTCAATCATGTTTGAAGGTTAAAAGTTGAAGGTTGAAAGTTGAAGGTTGAAGGTTTTGAAGGTTGATGGCACTGGTAAAAAAAACCTTAGTAGAAATAGGAGTAATGATTTTAAAAACCTTATTACCTTATTCCCTCTAATCAAAAGTAAATAAAGTAATAAGGTTGTAATAAGT
>JAYVLZ010000426.1:0-14340 GCA_043759175.1 Chitinophagaceae bacterium
TATACAGTAAAAATTAATGAAGAGGATCCATTAAATAAACAATTAAATTTGTTTGAACCATTATAAAAATATGTCAACCTATTTCAGGCATACACAAACCATCAACCATCAACCTTCAACCTTCAACTTTCAACCATCAACATTATCACATGAGTTTAAGTAAATATAAACAGAAAAGAAATTTTTCGGTAACACCGGAACCGGTGGCAAAACTTGAAAAGAATTCACCGCAATTATCTTTTGTGGTGCAGCGGCATAAAGCATCACAGCTGCATTATGATTTTAGGCTGGAGATGGATGGCGTGTTAAAAAGCTGGGCAGTGCCCAAAGGCCCATCTATGAATCCGAAAGATAAACGGCTGGCGATGATGGTAGAAGATCATCCGTATTCGTATAAAGATTTTAAGGGTGTGATCCCCGAAGGTTATGGTGCAGGTATTGTGGAAATATGGGATAATGGAAAATACACCGATATTGAAAATTCAGGAAAAGAAGTGACTGAAAAAAAATTAAAGACAGCATTAAAAGCAGGCAGCCTGAAATTTACTTTGTATGGGAAAAAACTAAAAGGAGAATTTGCACTCGTAAAATTAAAAGGCAAGCAGGAAAATGCATGGCTGCTAGTAAAACACAATGACCAATATGCGGTAAGCAAAGCATACGACAGCGAAAAAGAAACTGCCGCAGGATCACCGATAAATAAATGGTTAGCAAAAAATAAGGAGCCGGCTCCTAAAAAAAAAATTCTATCAGACGCTCAAAAGAAGTACACGAAAGCTGAATAAATTTATCAGGCCCATGCTGGCAAAAGAAACTGACGAGGCTTTTGATGATGCCAATTGGTTGTTTGAAATAAAATGGGATGGTTACCGGGCCATCAGTGAAATCAAACAAGGTAAGGTGGAGTTGTATTCCAGGAATGGCAACAGCTTTAATACAGCTTACCCGGTTGTATTACATGCACTGGAGAAAATGAAAGATGATTTGGTATTGGATGGAGAAGTGGTTGTATTGAATGAAGCCGGTAAATCAGATTTTCAAAAGCTGCAGCATTACGAAGATAATACGCAATACCCACTTTGTTATTATGTGTTTGATGTGTTATCCATCAATGGGCACAGCACTTATGAACTGCCTTTGACTGAAAGAAAAAAACTCCTTAAAAAAATCATTCCAAAAAATGCAGTAATAAAATATGCTGATCATATTGAGGAGCATGGCAAAGCTTTTTTTGAAGCTGCCAAAAAGAAAGATATGGAAGGTATCATGGCGAAGAAGGCAGATAGTTTTTATTATCCGGGGGTAAGAACCAATGAATGGTTAAAGATCAAACATCATAAATCAGCAGAAGTAATTATTACAGGATTTACCAAACCCACCGGTGCAAGAAAATATTTTGGTGCATTAGTGCTGGGCATTCGTATGGGTGATAAACTGCAGTATGTGGGCCATACCGGTTCAGGGTTTAGTGAAAGTGGTTTGAAAGAAATGTATAATAAACTAAAACTGCTGATAAAAAAAGAATCTCCGTTTGATGAAGTGGTAAAAACAAATGCGCCTGTTGCCTGGGTGAAACCAGTATTGATAGCCGAAATAAAATTTACAGAGTGGACAACGGATAACAAAATGCGCCACCCGATTTTTATGCGGTTAAGAACGGATAAAAAAATAAATGAAATTACCATGGCAAACGTAAAAGCAACAAAGCCGGCAATTAAAAAAGAAAATGAAAATGAACAGCTCATTTCTTTTGGCAGAACAAAAGTAAAAACCACCAATCTCAATAAAATATTTTGGCCCGATGAAGGCATCACCAAAGGAATGGTGATTGATTATTACCAGCAGATAGCGGACTATATTCTTCCGTATTTAAAAGACAGGCCGCAGTCATTAAAAAGAAATCCGAATGGAATTTTAGACAAAGGATTTTTTCATAAAGATGCAGGTGATGAGGCGCCATCCTGGGTGCAGCATATGGAGATCTATTCAGAGTCAGCAAAGAAAGAAATTGATTATATTATTTGTAATGATAAAGCCACACTGGCTTACTTAAATAATTTAGGATGCATTGAACTGAATCCCTGGAACTCCACAACAAAGGCATTAGATAAACCAGATTACCTCATTATTGATATTGACCCATCCGAAAAAAATACTTTTGAACAGGTGATTGAAACTGCCAATGTTTTTAAGGCACTGTTAGATAAAGCAGGTGCTGAAAGTTTTTGCAAAACATCCGGCGCCACAGGCCTGCATATATTTGTGCCAATGGGTAAAAAATATTTGTATGAACAGGTAAAAGATTTTGCTCATTTGCTTTGTATCACCGTCAATGATCAGTTACCGGCATTTACCAGTATAGAAAGAAACCTTGCAAAACGGGGCAATAAAAAAATATACCTCGATTATTTGCAAAACAGGAGAGGGCAAACCATTGCATCTGTTTACAGTTTGCGGCCACATCCCGGCGCTACTGTTTCCACTCCGTTGCACTGGAAAGAAGTAAAATCAGGATTGAGCCCTGCTGCATTTACCATACATACCGTTGCTGAAAGAGTAAAGAAAATGAAAGATATTTTTTCAGGTGTTTTAGGAAAAGGAATTGATCTGCAAAAATGCTTAGATAAATTATCCGGCTGATAAAATAAAGCAAATAAATATTAACGCCACCGGGTTGGTGTATTTTTAATAGCAAACATTAATATGCTGCAAAGCGGGTTGATAAATTATAAAATTATTGTTTTGTTTTTAAATACACTTTAAATTCTGAGCCTTTACCTGGCTGGCTTTTTAATACAACCTTCCCACCTGAATTATTTACAATTTCCTTTACTAAATATAAACCAACCCCGGAACCTTCTATGTTGTTTTCCATCCTGAAATATTTTAAAAAAACGGCTTCCTGTTTATTTTTTTCAATGCCAATGCCATTGTCCTTAACAGAAATTACTATAAAAATTTTTTCAAGTTTTGTAGTGATGAAAATTTCAGGGTTGCCAGACGGTGATTTGAATTTGATTGCATTGTTTACAAGGTTATAAAGGATACTTCTTAATTTTCTTTTAGAAAAAAATATTTCCGATACATTCACCTTACTCTTTATCACAGCACCGGATTTTATAATATTATCAGCAAGGGTAAGACGGACATCTTCCAGGATGTGTTCAAAACTTAAAAGTTCCTCTTCGGTTTTATATTTATACTCCTGCTTCCTGGTATCGGTAAGTTCAGCAATAATAGTCCGCATTTTATTTATAGAATTTTCTACAATTTGTAAAAGTGAAGGAAATTCAGCAGGATCTTTAATATCTTTTAACAAGTGAGTTGAAAGTAATAAATTGTTAAGTGGTGTTTTAATATCATGAGAAATTGTATCCAGCAATGTTTCATGCTCCGCAATTAACTTTTCCTGTTCCTGCAAATCTTTTATGCGATGTGTAATTTCAACAAAGGTAATAATGACACCATTTGGTTTTTTAGTTTTTAAAACTACGTAGGGTATAATGTTCATCTGGTACCATCTAAAATCAGTGGTTTGAATTTCTTTTTCAAGAATTTCATTACTGTTAATAACCTGCTCAATATTATCTGTAATAGTAGGGAAACGAAAATTGTCTTTAATGTCATTGATAGATTTCCCTACATCCCCCCGGGACAGGCTAAACTGTTTCATGGCCGGCGGCGTAAATTTCTGTAATATCAAATTGCCATCTACATACAACTGTGGGATTATGGTATTTCTGAAATAATTTTCAAGCTCATCATTTAACTCAATAAGATTTTTTATCTGGGCACTTTTATTATCCATTGTTTTTATAGGTTTAAGAAAGATCAGCTTATTTTAATTATGGGCCACAAGATAAGATTATTTGACATTTATAAAAGTGGTAGTTGGATAAGCAGTATGTTAATTTTTTGGCTGTAAAATTTAAAAAAAACCGGTGGAGTATCGGGATTGCGGTTATGTACAGAAAAAATGCTTTATGCAGTTAGATTTATTTATTATAATGCTGATAATCTTAAGGTTTATAGAAGACAAAATACTACCTTTAAGAGATTAGTTTACGTTCTTTATTTATTGCAGCGACAAAGGCTTTCCGGCAAAATAAAACAGCATGCGACGGAAGAAAAATATTGAATGAGTTTTTGAAGTACACGTCATGAATCATTTTATTCCACCTGTTTACCTTATGAATTTTTTTTTAATCAATTACTAATGCCAGAAAAAAAAGATAAACCAGCAATGCCTTCCCAAAATCTTTTTCCGGTAGTGGGCATTGGTGCCTCTGCAGGCGGGCTGGAAGCTTTTAAAAAATTGATAAAAGCTATTCCTGAAAATTCAGGTATGGCATACATACTGGTGCAGCACCTGCACCCTGAACATGAAAGTTCACTGCCCGAAATACTGCAACGGGTAAGCAAAATACCCGTGGTGGAAATAAGCGACAACGTACATGTAAACCCCGATCATATTTATGTAATTCCTTCCAACAAAATGCTGGTGGCTACGGATGGGGTACTTAAACTTAGTCCCCGATCTTCAAAAGACCGGTTAAATTTACCCATTGATATTTTCTTTTCCTCTTTGGCAGAAGTACACCAGGCATATTCCATTGGGGTAATATTATCCGGCACCGGTACAGATGGTACGGCAGGTTTAAAAGATATAAAAGATCATGGTGGGCTTACGTTTGCACAAGACCCTGCCTCTGCTGCGTATGATGGTATGCCGCAGCATGCCATTGACGCAGGCATTGTAGATTTTATTATTGCACCCGAAATAATTGCCGAAAAATTACTGGAACTGAAGCAATCTTTTGCCATTGCATCCACCACTGATCCTGCTGCTGCAAAAGATAAAACAAATGAAGATGCCTTCCGGCAGATACTGGCACTGATGAAGGTAAAAGTGGGAGTAGATTTTAATTTTTACAAACAAACAACGGTACGCCGCCGCATCATCCGCCGCATGGTAATGCTTCAGTTGGAAACGATCCCGGAGTACATTGATTATCTTAAAAAAAATAAACCGGAGCTGGATGTTTTATTTCAGGATTTATTGATCCCGGTTACTTCTTTTTTCAGAGATGCTTCCACTTTCGACCATTTATGTGAAACTATTTTTCCAACCATTATAAAAAATAAACCCCTTAGTAATCCTTTGCGCTTTTGGATAGCAGGCTGCTCCACGGGGCAGGAAGCCTATTCAGTAGCAATGTGCCTGCAGGAATACCTGGCTGAAAATAGCCCCAACAGCAAAGTGCAGATTTTTGCAACGGATCTTTCTGAGAAAGCCATTAAAAAAGCACGGGGAGGGTTGTACTCAAAAAAAGAACTGGAAGGTATTTCAGACAGCCGCCTGCAGCAATTCTTTATAAAAACAGACGGGCAGTACCAGGTAAAAAAAACAGTGAGGGACGTATGTATTTTCGCAGTGCACAATTTTATAAAAGATCCGCCCTTTGCCAAAATGGATTTTATCAGTTGCCGCAATGTGCTTATTTACCTGGAACCTTTTCTGCAAAAAAAAGCGCTTACACTTTTTCATTATGCCCTGAATGATAAAGGGATTTTGCTGCTGGGCAAATCAGAAACCACCGGAAACGCTGCAGACATTTTTACACCCTTTGGAAAAAAAGATAAAATTTTTTCAAAGAAAAATGTGCCGGGAAGATTTACCAGTGTAGCCAGCGAACAAAGTGAAACTGCCTATACCGATAAAAATTATTTTATGCGTAGCAAAGAGGCAAAGACAGATGATTTTCAAAAAAATGCGGATGATATTTTATTGCAAAAATATACACCGGTGGGTGTAGTGGTTAATGATCAGTTTGACATTGTGCAGTTTCGTGGATTTACCGGCGAATACCTGGAACCCTCGCCAGGCAAAGCAAGCCTGAATGTATTGAAGATGGCGAAAGAAGGGCTGGCTTTTGAAATACGCAATGCACTTCATAAAGCAAAAACCAGCAGCGAACCCTATATAAAAGAAGGTATCCCGATCACCTCAGGGAAAAAATCAGTTACAATAGAAGTAATCCCGTTATTGAATACGGTTGATCTGCATTTTTTAATTCTTTTCAGGGAACACAAATCAGACATCATCTCGCCTGAGGCGAGAAAGACATCAGACATCCGACATCATAAATCAGATATCAAACATCAGCCATCAAATGAAACAGACCACCGTATACAGCAGTTAGAAAAAGAACTGGCACAGGCAAGGGAAGATATGCGGAGCATTACCGAAGACCAGGAGGCTGCTAATGAAGAACTGCAAAGCTCCAATGAAGAGCTGCTGAGTGGCAGCGAAGAACTGCAGAGCCTGAATGAAGAACTGGAAACCAGCAAGGAAGAATTGCAAAGCACCAATGAAGAACTGATAACGGTAAACCAGGAACTGTACGACCGTAATGAAGAAGTAAACCAAAGCCGAAAGTTTGCCGAAGCAACCATTGCTGTATTGCATGAAGCGCTGCTGGTATTAGACAGGAATTTTATCATCAAAAGCGCCAACGATTCTTTTTATAAAACCTTTCAGCTGGCAGAAGAAGCGGTGCTGGGAAAAAATTTATTTGCCTTACAGGATGATGGCTGGGATATTCCGGGATTGAAAAAAGAGATGGGAAAAGTACAGCGGGAAAAAGAAAAGAAGGTGGAAACGGAAATCGTTTACACATTTCCTGTAATTGGCGAACGTACGATTTGTTTTAATATCCAGGCCATCAGCAGGGAGAGTGGCGAGCTATTAATTTTACTGGCCATAGATGATATTACGCTGCGGAAAAATGCAGAAAAAATATTGGCAGAAAAAGCAAAGAACATTTTAAAAGAACACCAGGTACTGCACAGTTTATTGATGGAAGCACCGGCTTTATTTGCCATTTTAAGAGGACCGAAACATGTATTTGAATTTGCCAATTCAGCATACCACCAGTTTACCGGCAACCGGGAGCTTTTATCAAAGAAACTGATTGAAGCCCTGCCCGAACTGCAAGGCCAGGGCTTTATAGAAATATTAGATAAGGTTTACAGCACCGGCATTTCTTTTACCGGCAATGAAATACCTGCCACCGTGGAAAAAGTAAAAGGAAAAGCAGCAGAATTATTTATAAATGTAAACTACCAGGCAATTAGGGATGAAGAGGATAAAATAACGGGTATTTTAGTTTTTGCGTACGATGTTACCGAACTTGTATTGGGGCGAAAATTGCTGGAACGAAATGCAGCAATGATATACAACCTGTACATGAATGCGCCGGCATTTATGTGTACCATGATGGGCCCGGAACATACTTATGATATTGTAAACCCATCTTACCAAAAAATATTTGGCAAACGTAAAATTGTAGGTAAGCCAATGATGGAAGCAATACCTGAACTGGAGGGCCAGGGCTTTGATAAAATACTGGATAATGTATATAATACCGGTGAAACCTTTGTGGGTATTGAGGTACCCTTTTAGTTGGACGTGATGAAGGCCTTGAGCCGGAAGAGGGTTATTTTAATTTTAGTTACCAGCCAATTTATAATGAGGATAAAAAAATAACGGGCATTTTAGTTTTTGGTTATGAAGTAACAAAAGAAATAGAGGCTAAAAAGATATTGGCAGAAAGCGCTGTACGCTTTGGCATACTTGCCAATGCTATGCCACAAAAAATGTGGACTGCAGACGAGCAGGGCAACGTAAATTATCTCAACAATCAGTGGTTTGAATATACCCATAAAAGTTTTGACGATTTGAAGGACCTGGGCTGGGAAAAAATTATACATCCTGGTGACTGGCGGCACAATGAGCAAACCTGGCTTCACTCCATCAATACAGGCGAAAATTTTGAACTGGAGCACCGCTTTCTCAGTTATGACGGAACTTATCACTGGCACCTGAGCAGGGGGGTTGCACAAAAAGATGAAAACGGTAAAGTAGTAATGTGGATAGGTACCCACACCGATATAGATGAGCAGAAAAAAAAGGAACAGCGCAAAGATGAATTCATCAGCATTGCCAGCCACGAAATGAAAACGCCACTTACTACCGCCAAAGCATACCTGCAGTTGCTGGAACTGAGTGTGGACAATGAAAATGAAAGCAGCACCCTTTATGCAAAAAAAGCAAGTGTGGCAGTTAACAGGCTTAATGAACTGATCAATGAATTATTAGATGTAAGTAAAATACAAAATGGTAAATTAGCTTATAACATTACCACTTTCAATTTTGATGACCTGGTTAATAATACCATAGAAAATATGCTGCATTCCTCACCTAAACATAGCATCATAAAAACCGGCCTGCTGCAGCAGGAAATTACCGGTGATAAAGACAGACTGCAGCAGGTGCTGATCAATTTACTGAGCAATGCCATTAAATATTCGCCCCAGGCAGAAAAAGTTTTTATAGATGTACAGCAGGAAAAAGGGGAGATAAAAGTAGCGATAAAAGATAATGGTATTGGAATACCTGCCAGGCATCTCGAAAAAATATTTGACAGGTACTACCGGGTGGAGGAACATGCTATACAATTCCAGGGCCTTGGCATCGGGCTGTATATTTCTTACGAAATTATCCAGCGCCACCACGGCAAACTGTGTGTAGAAAGTGAACCAGGAAAAGGAAGTACTTTCTATTTTACATTGCCGGTAACAAAGTGAGTGGTGAGTGGTTGATGGTTGAAGGTTGAAGGTTGAAGGTTTGAAGGTTGAAGGTTGATGGTTGAAGGTTTGTGTATGCCGGGGCCATTAGCAGAGTAAAGAAGTGGCGTAATTGGCAAAGAATTTTATTTCAGCAACGCAATTTTATTGGAGATCGCATAAAGGTAGGGAGATGCAGCCTAAGAATAATTTACAAACAGGATGATGAAAAAATGTGTTTTAATATACGATGACGACCAGGAGATATTGCTTTTATGCAAAGCAATATTATCAAAAGAGTATCACGTTGAAATACTGTCCCGCTGTGAAAATGTAATTAACGACATTGAACTTTTAAAACCAGCTGTTATTTTAATGGATCTGTGGATACCGGAAATTGGCGGAGAGCAGGCCATTGCTGAAATAAAAAAAAATGAATCCACTAAAAACATTCCTGTTATTCTATTTTCAGCCAATGCAGACATTGCCGCCATCTGCAAAAAGATAAACGCAGATGGGTACATAGAAAAGCCGTTTGATATTATTACGTTTAAAGAGATTATTCAGCAAAGTATAAAGTAGGGCTTGTTGATGTATGAGAAGTGAAATCCCAGAGCGTTCCTGCCATTCCTCCAGGACATATTATAATTTGGATATTTCATGTTATTGTAATTACTTTGTACCCACAACTAAAATTATATTTTTATGGACATTTCAGTAATCCCCATTGGAAATTCTAAGGGCATCCGTCTCACAAAGACTTTGATTGACAAATACAATATTAAAGACACCCTTGAACTCATTCTTGAAAAGGAATATATAATTTTAAAACCAAAGACCTTATCAAGAATTGGTTGGGATAAATCTTTCAAAAAAATGCACAGCAAGGGTGACGACAAACTATTCATATCAGACGTATTTGAAGAGGAGAACTTTTGAAGAATGTTAGCGGTTCGTCCCCTTCGTTAGTAAGCTACTTTTAATTCCAAACGTCCACCAAGGCCTTGTTTTACAATACGCATTAACGTTGAAAGTCTAATGTCACTGGCATTATTTTCAATCCTTGAAATGTAAGACTTGGTCGTGCCACACCTTAAGGCTAATTGTTCTTGCGTTAAATTTTGTTTTTCTCTCAGTTCCTGAATAAGAACACCAAGTTTGAAAGCTTCAAAGCCATGTTCATATTCTTCCCTTTTTGTTGTACCACGTTTACCATATTGTTTGTCAAGATGGTCAGCAAAAGATGTCAGGTTTTTATTTTTTGTCTTTTTCATTGAAGTACTCCTTTTTAATTTTCTTTGCCAATTCAATTTCGTTTTTAGGTGTCTTTTGAGTTTTCTTCTGAAAAGCGTTAGCTACAACTATCAGTTGCCCTTTGTCAAAAAAAGCGAAAGCTCTAAAAATATTACTACCAACTTCAACTCTAATTTCATAAAGTCCAACGGTGTCCTCCATGTGTTGAAAATATTTCTTCGGCACACGTTCAATTGTAGCAATAAGTTCTAAAGTCCAGTTGAATTTTTTTTGCACTTCTTCAGTTTGTTCATTAAAAAACTCCAGAAAGTAATGCTTGTAATAAAATATATCCCGAATGAAATTGTGTTTCACAAAATCAAAGTTACCTAATTAGGCAACTTAATCAAAATTTATTTGTCATTGTCGTTTGTGAAATCTGAGCAAAATAAATGCAGGATGTTGAAGCAAGAGGAGGGCAAGTACCGCAAGTAATTGCCCGAAACAAGGTCGTTTAGTTAATTCTTTTGAGCATCATTTTCAGCATTGCCAACCACCTTGAACAAGTCTTCCATTTCAAAAGGTTTTTCAAGGAAATAATTTGCACCGGCAGCAAGACATTCTGCTGCTGCCTGTGGATGAGCCGAAATCATGATAACAGGAATGTGTGAAAAAGTTTCGATAGATTTAATATGCCTGCAAACCTCACGGCCATCTGTACCCGATAAAAGCATATCCATCAAAATAATATCCGGGCACAGTTCTTTAAGGAGCATTTCAAGATTATATGTATTTTCTTTTATTGAAACTTTATAGCCTTTGTGCAGCAGCATGGCCTGCAGCATAAAAAGAATATCCTCATTATCATCAATCACCAGTATATGCAGTTGCTTGGTTAACATCATCGGTCGTTACTGTTATATTATTGGTTTACAATTTGGTAATGAACCGGAATAAATAATGAACAGGGAACAAGGAATTTCGAACGTTGAAAGGAAGAAAATTCTTGATGCTGAACTCCTTGCTCTAAACTCCTAAACCCTCTAAACCTGCCTGTCCGGCAGGCAGGCTTCTAAACCCTTAACAAAGGAATAGAGAAGAAGAAAACAGCTCCTTTACCAGGTTCGCTGGTTACGCCGATTTTTCCATCATGTCTTTTTACAATTTCTGAAGCAATAAATAAGCCGATACCAAAACCAGGGAATGTTTTTTCATTTTTTCCTTCCACCCTGTAAAAGCGTTCAAATATTTTTTGCTGGTCTATTTTACTGATACCAATACCCGAATCTTCCACAGATACCAGCACCTGGTCATCCTTTACAAAATTTTTCACCGTCACCTTTTTTGAGTTCGGAGAATATTTAACTGCATTTGTAAGAAAGTTGATCAGCACCTGCCCGATTCTTCCTTTATCAGCATATACCATTACAGAACCGGTTTTTGAAAAAGTGATGCTGTAATCAGGGTTGATATGCCTTATCTCATTCACAACATCCATTATTAGACTGGAGATATCAAAATTTTCTTTATTAAACGCCAGGCTGCCGGATTTTATTTTTGAAACATCCAGCAGGTCAGAGATTAAATTAGTCAATGTTGCAATTTGCCTGTCAATAACCCTGAGGGAATTTTTTAAAAAACCATCTTCACTTTTCTGATAAGTACTTTGTAATATCTGCACATATCCTTTAATGGAAGTGATGGGGGTTTTTAATTCATGGCTTGCCATGCTGATAAAGAAATCTTTTTGCTGATCCTGCTCTTTCATTTCCTGTATATCTGTACTGGTGCCCACCCACATCTGAATGTTGCCTGCAGCATCTCTCTGCGGAATGGCACGGCTTAATTGCCAGCGGTACACGCCATCATACCTGCCAAAGCGGTGCTCAAAAATAAAATCTGTTCCGGTGGTAACTGCATGAATCCATGCTTTCACATTGGCTTCCCTGTCATCGGGATGTACTATTTGCAGCCACCCTTCTTTCTCTAATTGTTCTGCTGTTAATCCTGAATAATCATGCACTGCTTTGCTGAAGTAATTTAAATTGCCTTCTGCATCTCCCGTCCATACAAATTGCGGCATAGAATCAGCAAGCAGGCGGAATTTTTGTTCCCGCTGCTGCAATTTTTGCTGGTAATCTTTTTCTCCTGTAATATTCCGGATAGTGCCAATTATTTTTTGTGGCTTGTTTAGCTCATCATAAAAAACCTTGCCCCTTGCTTCCATCCAATGGATAGATTTATCAGGCCATATTAGCCTTGATTCGTAGTACAGAAATCCAGTTTTAAAAGCTTCTTCAAATGCTTTTTCCCTTGTGGGAAGATCTTCCGGATGCAGGTGTTTTAGTATTTGTTCATGCGTTAAATAAATGTTGTCGGGATATCCTAAAATTGCCATGAACCTGTGAGAATAATCTATTGCTCTTGTTACAAGGTTCAGTTCCCAGGTTCCCAGTTCACTTGCTGCAATTACAATGTTGAGCCTTTCTTCATCTTCTTTTAACTTTTTTTGAAAGATAAGGCTGTCATGAATATCCATACAGGCACCAATATATCCTTCAAAAATTCCTTCCTCTGTAAAACGTGGAGTACCATTGTCTGATAACCACCGGTATTCGCCATCGTATCTTTTTAAGCGATACTCCATATAGAACGGTTCCCGTTTATCAAAGGAGGTTTTATATATATCCAGGCAACGTTCAAGGTCTTCCGGATGTACACCTTCGGCCCAGCCATTTCCATATTCCTGCTCCATGCTCCGGCCTGTAAATTCCAGCCAGGCTTTATTAAAAAACTTAAAAAGTTTATCGGTGTCTGCCATCCAAATTAAAACAGGGGCACTGTCTGCTACATTGCGAAATCTTTTTTCGCTTTCTTCAATTTTGCGAAATGCATTGATCAGTTCTTCTTCTGCCTTTTTTTGCTCATTAAAATTTGTAAAGGCACCAATCCATTTTTCTATTTTACCATCTTCATTTTTGATAGGTTCCCCGTTTACATAAAACCATTGGTAGTCGCCATTGTTGCTTTTTAATCTTACCTGTGTTTTATAAATATTACCGGTAGCCAAACAGTCAGTCCAAACTTTTATTATGTTTTCCAGGTCATCCGGATGAACCATTTTTTCAAAAGTGGCTTGATTGTAAGGGTCCAGGCCGGTAAATTCTTTCCAGCGTTTAGATGCAAAAGTTTGAGCGCCCCTGCTGTCTGTTGTCCATACCATTTCTGGTAATGAATCTGCTAAATGGCGGAATTCTTTTTCACTTTCTTCCGCCTTTATTCTGGCCGCTACTTTTTCTGTTACATCATTTACGGTAATGATGATACCGGATATAGAATTATCTGGTTCATATAAAGGGGCATATTCAAAATCGAGGAAAAATTTTTTCATTCCATCATCTCCCTGCACATAGGCCACCGATTCTTTTTCATTGTGTGTTTTGCCTGTGGTAAAAACTTCATCAAGCAGTTGAGGATATTTTTGCTCTCTTAATTCAGGAAAAACATCTAAAATGCAATTGCCTGTAACTTCCGTTTCTTTTTTTCGCCAGATATTTTCAAACATCGCTTTGTTAGCTGTTTCAATGATGTATTTGTTGCTCCTCAGTATCGTCATTGGAATGGGAGACTCCATCACCATGTTGCGAAACTGCCTTTCATTTTCCTCCAGTTTTTTTCGGTTAATTACGTTGCCTGTTGTTTCACTGCAGGTTACCAATACGCCTGCTACTTTATCTGATTCATCATTCACGGGGCTGTAACTAAAGGTCCAGTACACATCTTCTATTTTGCCGTTTCTAAAAATTGGGATTAGCTGATCTTCACTCCAGGTAGATTCCCCACCGGATAATACCTGGTCTATCAGCGGTTTAATAATATCCCATATTTCAGCCCATGCTTCTTTTGCAGGCATGCCTAAAATTTGAGGATGTTTGCCATTTTCGCCTAAGCTTGGCCGGTAGGCATCATTATAAAAACAAATCAATTCCGGTCCCCACCATAAAAACATTGGAAATTTAGAATTCAAAAGAATGCTGAGTGTGGTTCTTAAACTTTGCGGCCAGGTGTCGGGTGTGCCTGCAGCAGTGAGTGACCAATCTTTGCTACGCATAAGATTGCCCATGCGGCCACCGCCGGAAAGAAATGGATATTGCAGTGCTGAATTGTTTTTGATATCGACCTCCACCATTTAAAAAAAACTAATTTAGAGCAATTAAATGAATAAATACTTTTAACAAAATTTACTTTTTATACGTATTATGCTTCACAAGGGATAAAAAAGTGATCTCGTACCAACCTTAGTAGAAAATAATTAGATTAATGATTCAACCTTATTACCTTATTCATTCATTAATGTGAAAAAATATAATCAGGCCCAATAAGGTAATAAGGTTGAAAGTATTCTATGAGTCATGTTTCTACTAAGGTTAAAAGACCAGTTGTCAATTTATTCACCTTAGTTTTAGAAAAATGGTCAAA
>JAYVLZ010000427.1:0-15647 GCA_043759175.1 Chitinophagaceae bacterium
TGAACAAAACATAACCACTCAACACAACAATGTTTTTTCTATTAAACATAAAGGACATGTTGCAATACTTCCCAGCTTAGGTTATAAAATAACAGCACAACGAGACAGATCACCGCAAAAAGTATCACAGCAGGAAAAAGTACCAGCAGATTCAGTGTTTAAGAAACTAAACCCTTTTTTCTTTTTGTTTTTTTGTACAGATTAAATACCAGTTGCGTTGCATAGTGCTCTCTTTTTAATTTAGGGTTTATTTTTATTTTATAATTAAATTTTACGGTTATACAGTAAATCTTTTATCCCATATCCTTAGATATCAGTTAGGTTGATTTTTTCAATTGTGCAGGCAGGTAAAATCTGCCAGCCATTTTATTGAAGGAGTTTCATGGATAGATGTTCAATAAACCTAAAAGGATTGAACGTTGGTCTTTAATAAAGGGATACCAGGAGTTATTTTATTCAGGGTTCAAAAATACCAACCTCTGGTTATCTTGTCAATAACCCAAAGAGGTAAATTTTTCAGTATTTGTATTTACTAAAATTTATAAACAGAAGTTCTGAAAATTTAGTTGAAACAAACGCTCCATTTTTTTTTTGCCAGTAATTCAGTTAACCTTTTTCTTTTTTTTGTACAGACTAAATATCAGTTAAGTAGCATAGTGCTTTCTTTTTAGGTTAGTGTTATTATTTTATTTTATAATTAAATTTTACGGTTATACAGTAAATCTTCTATTCCGTATCCGGAGATATCAGTTATGTTGATTTTTCAATTGTGCAGGCAGGTAACTCTGCCAGCCATTTTATTGGAGGAGTTTCATGGACAGTGTAGAACATCATGAAAGATGAACGGTGGTCTTTAATAAAGGGATACCTGGAGTTATTATTGGAGGTCAAAAATACTTGCCTTTTACAATTTTGTCAATAACCCAAAGTGGTAATTTTTTGGGGTATTACATTCACAACAATTAATGAACAGAGGCTTTAAATAGGAAAATAAATAGGGCGGCTTATGATGAAGGATAATGAAAATTATATTTGTGACTTTATATAAGTGTATCTATATACAACTTTATATAAGTGTATCTATATACAATTGCGTTTTTACTTTCGCAGGATTGGTAGTTATAATATTTTGCTTGTATTGAACAAAAAAATATAATTCCTTTTCTCTTTGATATTTCTTCTCTACCGGGCTACAATAAGTGAATTCCGCCAACTGTTTATGCAATCATTTAAAATTGTTTCATGACAGTATTCCATTTGGATGCCAGAATTTAATTGATTGATAATCATGATAAACTCCGCTGTTAATCTAATCATAGATTCCTTTTAATGGAACTTCTTCTCTTAAAATGGAACAATGGAAGAATATGCCTAACCATCTTTATACATTGAAGCATGTAAAAGACCGTGATCTCCGTTCTCTTATAAAATTAATCTACTGAATCCAGCAACCTCCGGTGATAATTTATTTGCCCAAGGTGATAGGCGAGGTGAGTGGTAAGATGAACTAAAAAATATACAGTGGAAGTTTTCTTTTCAAAAACCAGCATGGGATATTCTTCCTGTAGTGCTTCATCGGTAAGTTTGTTCAGTGCATGGTTCACCACAATGATGGTGTCTTCTATTTTGCTGATCAGCTCAGCCCGTGGAATATTTTTCTGAGAAAACTCCAGATCCCTGTTACGTGTATAATTTGTTTTGCCAATTACAGCTCCAAGATAGGTATTAAGATTACCGGTTAAATGCAAGCAAAGATTGCCTGCAGAATTGGCAATGCTTTTTTCAATATGCCAGATCTTCTTTTCATCCTGGTATAAAGAAATTTCTACTTTCAGTTTATGCAGGTCTCTGTTAAAAAGTGTTTGTAATGATTCAATCAGCATAACTAAAATATTTTTTTTTTGACTGAACAAGGTCTTTATAACCGATCAGTTGAATCTCTTTTTCTTTAATAAAAACTTTTACTTTTTCATTTATAAACACATCTGTTACACCCTGCCTGTCTGCGGCCACCTGCTCATAGCCGATATGGTAAACCGCTTTTAATTCATCATCATTCATGCCCGGGTGATCAATAAACCAGTAAGTGTTGCCTGGCTCCAGTTTGCTTAGCATATTCAGAAAGCTTTGTATTTTTTCTGCAGATGTTTTGGATGGCCCATCATAACTTACGTTCTTCACATTAAAATCATCCAGGTCTATGTTTATTTTATATTCTTTTGCCAGTTTCTTTGTAAGTGCTTTTACCTCCGCATTCATGTTGGTGCAATTCATGTGAGAAGAGATATGACTGATATGGGTTATTTTTTTTATCGCCATTTCTATTTGAGAACGAAACTCTTTTTCAACTTCCTCCAGCTTGATATGATTCTCCAATAGAGCCTGGCCGGGATAGTTTTTATTTGGATGAACCATGGGATAGAAGTAACCGTTACTATCCTTAAGGCTGGCGCAGTTGGATAAAGGTCGCCATTTTATGTTTTCCCATTCGCTGGTAAGTGCAAGGTGTATACCCACATCCACGCCGGGATTTTGCTGTAATAGTTTTACTGCTTCTGGAAACCACGGTGATGGTACAATCACTTCAATGGAAGTTTCAATCCCTTCCTTGTAGCATTTTATTAATGCCTCATTGCCCGAGTGTGTATAGCCCATATCATCTCCACTAACAATCAGGCGGATGGCTTTATCCTGTGCAGGTGCTGAAATAAAAAGTACCATGGTTAGTGCTGTGCAGATAGCTTTTTTCATAAACTGTATTTTATTCAAGGGAACAAAAATTATCAAGAGATTAATTATTTAAATGCCGGAAGATACCGTTCATTGAGAATGTTCAGGTGATGCCGGTGATGGCCATATAAATGATTCACCAGTAAACGGGTGGTGAGTACAAAATTATTGGCAGTACCTGATCTGTTCAATGATTCTTCGTCCAATGATTCAATAAATGCAATGCTGGCTGTTCGATAAGCTTTTAATTCTGCCAGGATGTTTTTTATATCCCTGTTATTTGCATTGGCATTCGCAACAAACAAATTTTCATCAAAACCCGGCAGGTTGGTTTTATCCGCCCTTGCAATTCTCATCGCCCTGTAAATGATTACCCGTTCACAATCTGCCAGATGCAGTATAATGTCTTTGAAGGTCCATTTATTTTCAGCGTATCTGTATAATAGTTGTTCTTCTGAAAGTGGTGCCAGCAATGCTTCTGTTTCAGTAATAATAGTTGTTAAGTGTTGAAGCAATTCGCCATCATTGGGAACAAAGTCCATGTAAGGTTGATAAAAGGAAGGAAAGTTAGTGGTTGGTTTATCGATCCGTTTCATGTTTTGATTTTAAAGGTAGAATGATGGGCTGATGAATAAAAAAATAATTATTTATCCACAGGCCAGTTATCCGTTCTGAAAGGAACAAGTGGTAATCCTTCTTTACTAAACACATTTCCAATAATGGTGTTACCAAAACCATAGCGTACCTGCACCGGAACTTTAAGTGTTTTGTTCCACACAATTATTTTATCATTTTCTCCGGAAGGAGTCTTATGGACAATGTTGGCTTCTGCAGGCAGCCATGCTTCATTTTCTCCGGAAATAAAAAAGCCGGTGATGGTTTTATCTTTAGCCATTAAACCATTGGGAACATTGTAAAAACTTAATTCCAGTTTATTTTTCTTTAGCACCGCATTTTTAAATACCGGGCTTTTATATGCAGGTATGTTTTGATGATAGGTATCTCCCAGCGCCCAATTGGCCAGCCTTTTACCAACTTCTCTTTTATCTGAAGGATGAATATTGGTTACTGAATCTATCTGATCGGTAATAACCACCATACCTGTTTTAGGATGGCTCATTACTTTTGATTGCTGCTCCTGCAGGAGTGCTCCTATATTATTATTGCCATAGTTGAATGGAGCAATTTGTACATAATAAAAAGGAAATTCTTTTTTCCATTTTGCCCTCCAGGAATCAATCAGGGTGGTTAGCAATTGTGCATAGGTGTTGTTAGTGGTTACGTTTGATTCTCCCTGATACCATAGCACTCCGGCGATATTATAACTGGTAACAGGTGCAATCATTCCATTGTAATTGATGCCAGGTTTCACCGGTCCCCAGGGAACTTCTGCTAATTTTTCCGAAGCTGTTTTCAACTCTTCATTGTTATAAATACTTTCTGCCGGAGTCCATGATTCTGCACTGGTGCCACCCCAACTGGAGTTAATCATTCCTATTGGTACCTTCAAATCATGCTGCAATTTTTTTGCAAAAAAATATCCTACGGCACTAAAACTTTTTAATGAGTTGGAATCGCAAACCTGCCACTGTGCTTTCACATCTTCTTGCGGATACTCAGCCGCAGATCTTGGTATTTTAAAAAAGCGAATGTTGGCATTGTAACTAACAGGCAGTTCCTGCTTAATAAATTTTTCACCATTGTAATAACTCCATTCCATATTGGACTGGCCGGAACACAACCAAACTTCACCTATCAATACATCCTGTAAAGCGATATTGCTTCCGCCACTGCTGATGTTTAAAACATACGGGCCACCGGCTGACGGTGTTTTTATTTTCACACTCCATTTGGCATAATTGTTTACTACAGCGCAAGCAGCTTCGTTTCCCCAGGTGTTGGTGATGGTTACTTTTTGCCCGTTATAGCCCCAGCCCCAAAGCAGTACAGAATCGTTTTGCTGGAGTACCATACCGGAAGCAATTACGGCAGGTAGTCTTAGCTGGGAAAAAGAAGCAGGAATCAAAATTACCTGGATCAAAAGAAATGAGAAAAAAATACGCATCGTTATCATTTAAGTTTAAAAGAGTATGAAATTAAGTAATCATTTGTCGCTGAACAAACGAATCGTTAGTTAACGCATGATGGATTATATCCGAAAATTCAATATTTAATATTCCATTTAGCGGCGTCTTTCCCAAAAAATATAATAGTGGATTTTTATTTAATCAGCTTTTTAAACAATGCACGTGAAAACTTGCTTCAATGATTTTTTTGCTATGGTTGTACAAATGGAGATAGCGCAGTTAAAGTGTGTTGTATAATGATGCTGCTATTTAAAATTTTATTAATACTTATGAAACGTTGTCATGTAAATTCAGTTTGTGTAATTCCAGGATGGTTGTTTTGCCATCATCGCTTTCACGGTACATGGGCACAAACTTTCTGTTGAAAAATATTTCGTTAAAAGTATAGGAAGTGCGTTGCTGCACATAGTTACTGAATACATCATCAAAACCACGGAGCATCACATATAATTCTACATCCGCAGTTTTCATATCCTCCATGGTAAATCCATAGAACGGGCTGCCTTCATCAATGGGGTGAACAACCGTCCAGCTCATTGGCATACTTTCCACACGGGTTCTTTCAAGATTCAGGCTAAAATATTTATAATCCGGTTTTTCATTTTCTACCACCAGCAAACCAACATTCACCCTTATCTCCAAATCGGTGAGGGCATGTTTGTCTTTGAATGCTGCAAAACGAAACATCAGTCCTGTGCCTTCTTTGTAAGGACTTACCAATGCATGGTCACTAAAAACGAGATAACTTCTTGGCTTGGAAAAACGTCCATAGATCAAACCAGTTGCAATGGCAAGAGAAAGAAAGCCGGTTAGTGCTTCAATGGCAGCTACTGAATTAGCAGCATCACCCACCGGGTTTACATGGCCATAGCCTACTGTAGTAAAAGTTTGAGTGCTGAAATAAAACATTTCCCTGAATATCTTCCAGTCGCTGCCACTGGTAAGCCCGTCTAATTGTTCAGCGCCAATGAGAAAATAGATGATGGCAAAAATTAAATTGATTGCAAGAAAGAAAAGAAAGATGATAGCGATGAATTTCCACAAGGGGAGATTGAGCATATCATTAAAAATGCTGAACCGCTTATGAAATGGCATTCCTTCTTTTACCAGGTTATAACTGCCATCTTTATTTATAAAACGACCGCCAGTTTCAATGCTGCCGGTAGCAAAGCCGGTATCGTTATTTTGTTTGGAAAAAGGGTTGCTTTTTTTATAGAGCGCCATTGGTAGTTGAATTAGCTAACAAATTTATAACTCTGGGAATGATAGTCAACTTCATTAGTTAGCATTATTCCAAAAAAATATAACCATGGCTCTTTTATCTGCTCAACTTTTTTACACGGCACAAGTGGAAACCTGCTCTAATGAACTTTTTTATATGCCTGGATTAATGAGGGTATGATGTACAGTAACTTATTTTCTTTACAACGCTTCGGGGGTTGGTAAGGAGACACTGCAACGTATGCAGAATAGCTGGTTTTTTTATGGATATACCAACGGCTTCGTTCAACATTAAGAACATACCAGGAAGAGTTAAAAGGCAATGAAAAGTTATTTAGGCAATCCGGCTATAGCCAGCATTTTGGCACCTTTATTCATTTTCTTTTTGAAAAAAGGGGCATCTTCAATACTGTTAAGTTTAGTATTGATTTTTATTTTGCCTGCATGTTTTACAAGCGAGGTAAGAGATGATTTGTTTTTTGTTTTTTTCACGCTGATACAAATGTACTATTTTTTTTTGATGAAAGGGAAACGAGGAAGGCTTCATAGTTCCTCCCTTTTTCAAACTTTTCCCATTTATTGTTTATGAATCCAAACACATCAAAGATTTCTTCAATTTCTTTAATGTTATTGGTGATGCCAATACGATAAAGCCTTGTACGGCTTTTGGTGCTGCCTGTAGCAAACACATAACAGCCTGGATATTTTTCAAAAAATTTAATGATAGTAAGTGCAACGGTTGCCAGCACTTTCTAGCTGTCATCATTGCCGGTAATGATAAGGTCATTAATGTTGCCGTCTTTGTCTACATCACCAAAACCAATATTGAAAACAGTTGGGTTGTTTTCAAATGCTTTAAAAATCACTTGTTTCTTAACCTTTCCTTTTGGGCCAGTGCTGTAAAATTCAAAACGCAGCAATGATGAAGCCGCTTCTATTTCATACTTTTCAAACTTCATACTTTGAAGATACTGAATGAATGGGGAAGAAGTATCAATCCGGCACAAGAGGTTGTTTTCAATGCAAGACAGGCAGGTGCTGTTTGATATGGAGTAAAAAAAATCACCTGGTAAGTATATTACCACAGGTGCCGCAAGTATTAATTAAATAATAAGAATAGCGATGTTATTCAATCATAAATATTTCACGGTGACCACCTGCCACACAATCCATGTAGCCTTTCATTATTTCTTTTAACTCATCACTCATGGTGGCTGAGCGGAGATTGGTAATAAAGCCCCCAATATCATTTGTTTCAGATTCCACCACCACCGTCCAATAATTACTTACAATATCTGTCATCACTTTCATGTTGGTGATTTCCCCTGTTTTTTCAAAATGTACTGCGGCCTGTTTAAACATTTTAACAAGGTCTTTTGCTTTGCCGGGTTTTGCCTGGAATACTTCTCTTATTAGATACATGGCTTGAAGATTTAGATATTAAAGATAGAAAGCAGCTTTTTCAAATGCAAGTAGTTTGTTGCGATGGCATTTAATTTTTAACACCTGACTGTACCTGCCTATTATGAAAGTGATATTGTTACAGCAGTTGGCAAGGAAGAAAAATTATGACGAAAAGTATAACATGATTCTTTTATATACTTGAACTAATTGGGGTGATCATGCACAGGGGCATAAGCTTTTATATTATTTTGAGATGAAAAAAATAGCCCCGGCTGTATATCGTAAAACAATCAATGCAACAAAGGCTAAACAGGTTTGTTTTCAAAGAGAAGAAAATCGGTTTGCAGTTCACTGAAGTGAATGCGGAAAGCAAAAAAATCTTTCCGGATACCTTCATAATTTTCGGGGGTATCTATTTTAAAATCAGCAGCTGTTTTGTCCCTGGTCATCGCAGTAAGACTCATTTTTTCAATGTGCATACGGTGACGGAGATCATCAATTGATGCCCTGGTATCAATGAATCGTTTTTCAAACCCTCTGGCAGTGATTTCTATTTCTTCTGTTTTAAATTCTGTTGCAATCTCGTCCATCCTGTCGTTGAATATCCTGATCAGGTTAATGTAAAAATTTAATTCAGCAATCCATAGCCTGTATTCCAGGTGTAAACTTTTCAATGCAGGCATAAGTGTCTTAATTTACTTTATGTTACAAAGTAATATTTTTTTTGCTTTCCGGCAAGGTCCCTTTACTGGCTTAGTGTGGCGATAAAGGCTTAAGTTATTACATCCTTCATGCACTGGTTTCATGCCTCTGCACAGGTTCGTTGAGAAAACGTTGCCGGAAATGGGATCCACCGGCACAAAATAATCCTGAACTTCTATATTATGAAAACCATTGAGGCCGTCGTTGGTTGTTCTCACCAACGACCTAAGCGTAAGTCAGCATACTGGCAAATGGAAATATGGTAGTTTTTGTTTACACTGTGCTTGATATTACCATGCAGTAGTATTGTGTATAGCAAATTGTTTTCTTTACAACGCTTCGGCTGTTGGTGAAAAGACACAATGGCGTGCAGAAGCATTTATTATTTCACACTTGTCCACAACGTTGAAATTTATTTTCCTTCATTTTTCGGTTTATTATTTTTAACATTATCCTATTTTAGCTTCATAATTCTTGCATAACGGATTATATGGACAATGAAAAAGACTAAAATACAAGATCGTCATAATAGGTTAAAAGAGCCTGCATATAAAGATAGAAAACTTACAGACAGACCTGGGGAGCAATGGGATGATATTCAAGGACTGGATGGCTATTACCAGGTTTCCAGCTATGGCAGGATAAAGAGGATGGAACGGGAAACTATTATTCATAATGGTGGCGTATGGCTGCTCCCCGAAAAAATAATAGCGCCACGGATTATGAAAACACACAACAAATTAATTAATGATTATAAATATCATTTAGCTGCTCATTTAGCGATTAAGAATGTCCGCTTTCATTTAATGATAAGACGATTGGTCTATCACTGTTTTGTAAAACCTCTTACACTGGATGAAGATTCGGTTTATATTGTTTCAAAAAATGGTAACGGCCTTGATATACGTCCCGATAACCTGCTGATGATAGAAAAAATTAGCCTTGCCAAACGGATATATGAACAAAAAAGAATGGTAAGCAGTTTTAAAGGAAAAGACAATAGTAAGGGAACGAAAGCATCGTTAAAAGTAACCTGTAAAAAAATATCCCAGTATGATGCTAAAGGAAAGCGGGTGAAAACTTTTGTAAGTACAATGGAAGCCCATCGGCAAACAGGTCTTTCACATGGTCATATTGGTAATGCTGCAAATGGCAGAGAATTCAGGGCAGGAGGATTTTTCTGGAGATACGGTAATGCGAAAAATATAGATATTAAAAGCCTTTTTGAAAAAAAGCAACAATCAAGAAGGGCAAAGAGGGGCACCAAAGTTTCCCAATATGATTTGGATGGTAATTTTATAAGATATTATCCTTCTCTTGTGGATGCAGCAGAAGCTGTAAAGGAAGACTATTCCAACATATCTGCCAACATCCGGGGCTTTACAAAAACAGCATTTGGTTATAGGTGGCAAAAAGGATATAGTAAACGAAAACTAAAATCGTTGTAATAAAAAGTCTTATAGCTATTATTAAGTTTGTAAGAAATTTTGAGTCTGGGTTCTGCGTTCTCACGAATGACAGGAGCGTTATACAACATACTGTTGTATGGAAATAATAAGTTCTTTTTTACATTGTGTCTGATGTTACAATGAAGGAGTATTCTGTATATGGCAACTTGTTTTCTTTACAACGCTTCGGCTGTTGGTCAAAAGACGCAACAGCGGCGTTTACGGAATAACTGACTTCTTTTAATGACATACCAACAAGGGCATAAAAGACGAAACAGCGGCGTATGCGGAATGGTTGGTTTCTTTAATGACATACCAACGGCACAAGACTCAACAGCGGTGTTTTCGGAATACCATTCTTCTTTTAATGAAATACCAACAACGGCACAAAGAGTAGCTAGTTTTTTTAATGACTTACCAACAACGGCATAAAATGATAACTTATTTTTTTACAACGCTTCGGCTGTTGGTCAAAAAGACGCAACAGCGGCGTTTTCAAAATAGCTGGCTTTTTTAATGGCAATACCAGCAACGGCATAAAGCCCGTTATGTAAAGATGGCATGATTTTTTTACAGGCGAATTTACTCCGTTGGGAGAGGGAATATTTTCAAAGTATCCAAATATGGGGTAAGAGTATCTTTTAATAAGACTAAAGGAAAACTACACCCGTTATGTTTCATTGAACTAAATTGAAGTGCGCCTGTTTTCATTAAGTCCACTCCAATCGCCCACTCTGGGTGTGAATGAAATTTACATTCTTTATCGCCGAATTTATCATTTAGGTCTGCGACTAACTTTTTTATTATTTCTTCTGAATTTTCTTTAAAAGAATATCGGTTAATTCCTACATGAAATTTTACCATAAAATAAAAGACTTAATTATTATGAAATAGTATTATTATTTAGATACAGGGTCTTCTTTATAAAAGTTCAAAAAAAATGCTGTATATGTTCCAGTTAAATTGTCTAATGCATCGGTAATTTCTTTTCTCCTATAATCTTTTGTTATAGGTGATTCATAAGAAAATTCATAAGTAGAGAATAATAGCCAGTTGCTCGTTCTTTTATAAATCATAGAGTAATCCTCAAATGATGGCTTGCCTATAAAGTCTTTGAATTGATTTGGAGAAGGGTTGGTTAGAGCCAATAGAATTATTAAAGATATTAAGGAGATAACCAAATACTTCGATGTTTTATTAGTCATAAAAAAAGGTCTATTTATGTTTAAATGGTTATATAGATTGTTCAGCCTAAATAAAAAAGACAAACCAATATGCTCGTTTTTTCATAGGGAGGTCCAAATAAAAGTGTATAAAGGAGTAGCAAATAAAAAAGGCGGTGAAATACTCACAAATATGAAGATGGCGCATTATAATGGTCTTTAATTTTTAATTCAGCTATTTCAAAATAGCTTTCATGTTGGTCTTTCTTAATTTGATGCGCTATCTCTAAAATTTTATCTCTGCTTTCATCCCCCCATCCTGACTGCCTTAGTTTCAGCATATAATCAAAAGTGTCATTTACATTGGGAGAAGTCCCAAAATACATTACTTCTATAGTAATGCCTATGGTAACTAATGTGTTTCCTAAAAGTACTTTATTGGTATTGTAGTTAAAATAAACAACGAATTGGCAAAATCGAGTAAAGAAATGGAATCCGTCACTTTTGGTTGGCTCTGCTGTTATCAAATGCTTAATATAGTTCTGTTTTTCTTGAGTAAACATTGTTTCTAAATTTTCAATAATCGTCTTATCTACAATAATAAACCCTCTCACAACCTCTTTGTCAGCACACCATATTTCATTTACATATACTGTTCTCATAGTTATACTCAATCATTACCTTATAAATATTATATTGTTATTATTGTCGAAATAAACTAAACCCACTTAAAGTCTTTTGTCTTTTGTATTGTAGCCAACATTGCGTATTTGCGCTAATATACGCTACCCTTTTTTTATTCCCAATATTTTATCATTTCATTTCAGGAGTTTAGTAAAGGGAGACATCTGAAGGCAGGTAGCGCAAATACAAGAGGGTCCTGTGTTATAACTGCTGAATAAAGATGTAATGCCGAAAAGCTGCCGGATTGAAATGGAAACCCCGGTGAAGCTTTGTGTGCCTGCTCTGTGCCGGAGTTGAAATGAAAAGCCGGAACCAAAGCCCAGCAAAACTTCTCAGCCCACAGCCCCAACAATTCAACAATAAAACAATCCAGCAATTTAACTATCCACCGTCTGTGAATAACCCCCTTCACTTTCTGTATCTCTGTTTCATTATATTTGCCGCCATTGAAAAAGGAACGGTGCTATGGCAGATAAAGAACTAAACAAGTATGACGAGGACTCCATACGGAGCTTAGACTGGAAGGAACACATCCGCCTGCGGCCGGGCATGTACATCGGTAAACTGGGCGATGGTAGCAGCCCGGATGATGGCATTTATGTATTGCTCTGCAGTTGTAGGTAGCAGTACGAAGCCCACGGAAAGCCGTTGTTGCGTATGCAGGCAACAAGGCGTACCAACAACCTTGCTGGATAGCATAAATTAAAAAGAGCAAGCCGGATAATATTTGAGATGGTATTGATTGAATAATGTTCAATAAAATTCCAATGCATTTTATCCAACCACCATCAGTAATACGGGCAGAAAGATAACTTTCATTTATTTTTGAGAAGCATTTCCCAAACATATCAATACAAAGCAAATGAGCGGGCAACATCATTATAAACTTACCATTCAATGGACGGGCAATAAAGGAACTGGAACCAGTAACTACAGGGCATATGAAAGAAGCCATGAAATTATAGCTGATAATAAAGCAACGATCCTGGCTTCCAGCGATCCTGCATTCAGGGGCGATAAAACAAGATATAACCCGGAGGAGTTGCTGGTGGCTTCGCTTTCTTCCTGCCATATGCTGTGGTACCTGCATTTATGTTCAGAAGCAGGCGTGGTGGTTACAGACTATAAAGACAATGCAACAGGCACTATGATGGAAACTGCAAATGGTGGAGGACACTTTAAAGAAGTAATGTTGAACCCGGTGGTAACAGTAACAGAACGTTCCATGATTGAAAAAGCAACTGCACTGCATACTAAAGCAAATGAATTATGTTTTATTGCCAGCTCTGTAAATTTTAAAGTGGGGCATAACCCAACATGTATATTGGTGTAGGGATTTTATAAAATATTTTTAAAAGTAACTTCAACTTCTTTTTATGTACCAGGTTGTTTGATTTTCCAAAATAAATAGAGGGTTATAAATGCCTCGTCAATAAATTTAATATCGCTATCATGCCAATCATTTTAACCAAACGATTCAATCATGTCATCATCATTCAACACCCGCCGGCAGTTTATGAAAAATACAAGCGCTGGTTTAGGCCTGTTAAGTTTGCCTTTACTGCTCGTTGCACAAAATCACACAGCGGAAAAGAAAAAAATAGTTTGTGTTGGTGCTCACCCGGATGATCCGGAAAGCGGCTGTGGGGGAACGTTAGCCCAATTGCGGAACGCCGGTCATGATGTTACCATTATTTATTTAACAACCGGGGAAGCCGGCATCCCGGGTAAAACGCATGATGATGCTGCGGCTATCAGGAAACAGGAAGCAATGAACGCCTGCAAAATATTAGATGCCAAACCAGTGTTTGCAGGACAAATTGATGGAGACACTGTTTTTAATAATGAATGGTTAAGCAAGATGCAGCAACTGCTGGCACTAGAAAAACCAACTGTTGTTTTTACACACTGGCCATTGGATGAGCACAAAGACCACCAGGTGGCAAGCCTGTTAGCCATACAGTCGTGGTTAAGATCTTCTCAGAAATTTTTACTCTATTTTTTTGAAGTATGCACAGGAGAACAAAGCCTTATTTTTCATCCAACAGATTATGTTGATATTTCAGCAACACAGGAGCAAAAGAAAAAAGCAGTGTACTGCCATATCAGCCAGGATCCGCCGGGCATCTACAGTTGCGGCCATGCAGCCATGGAAGAATTTCGTGGCAGAGAGTTAGGTGTAAAAGCAGGTGAGGGTTTTATCAGAATGAATGGAAAATTACAGGGTGGTATTGATTTTTAAAATAAACACGGTGATGAGTTATTCATAAAATCAGGATATCGAAATTCTTTTTCCCGTCCTGGCTGCTTCATAAATAGCATCCAGTATTTTCATATCCTTCCAGCCTTCTTCACCAGTAATATGATTGGGTAGTGTTTGATTGGCCAATAATACTTTTGCTATTTCATCACATTGTGTTTGTTGCTGGTTGATGGTAGGGAAATTCAATTCTTCTTTACTGGTTCTTCCTTTAAAAGGCCCATAACTAATGGCCGGACTCAGCTCAAAAAAACCTTCATCTGCGGATGCAAAAAAGCGATCCACACTGCAATTATAATTACTGGATGATGTACCAACAGCACCACCTGGAAATACTAACTGCCAGGTGATGGATTCCTCCACTTCAGCAAATAATTGTGGGTTTGTAACAGGTCCAAATTGTGCAGTTACCGATACTGGTTCTTCTCCCAATACGTACCGATGGCTTTTCACACAATACACACCCAAATTCATTAAAGGGCCACCTCCGGATAAGGCTTTATGTAACCGCCACTCAGTTGGGTCACCTGTTTTGTAACCCAGCGATGCTTCCAGTAAACGTACTTGTCCAAAAACTTTTTGTTGTCCCAGTCTTTTTAATTCTATGTGATAAGGTTCATAATGTAAACGATAGCCCACAGCTAATTGTACCCCTGCATTTTTGCAGGCATCAATCATTTCACGGCAATCACCTGCATTCAGGGCCATGGGCTTTTCAACTATTACCTGTTTGCCAGCTTTTGCAGCCCTGATAGTATATTCTTTATGCATTGAATTGGGCAACACCACATACACCAGGTCAATATCTTTATTGTTTATGATGTCATCAAAATTTTGGTAGTTGTAAATATTCTTTTCAGGAATATTATATTTCTTTTTCCAGTCTGCTGCTTTAGCTGGTGTTCCTGTTATAATACCTGCCAGCCGGCAATATTGTGTGGTTTCTAAACCTTCTGCCAGGTAGCCTGCATAGCGGCCCAAACCACATAGTGCTATATTCAGTTTTTTACCATGGAATGCCGGATCGCTTTTATCAGGAACATTTATAAAAGATGGTAGTGCTGATGCTGCAGCTACCGTGCCTGCTCCGATACTGGCTTGCTGTAAAAATTTTCGGCGGGATAAATATTTCATGATTTATTTTTTACTGTTACAATTTCCAGATTTTTTCTGATCATACAATTGTTAAATGTGGAGAATGGAATTAAAGTTATTTAAGGTGTTCCGAAAGCTTTGTAAAAGTTAGGGTATCTTAAAAATTGTTCAATACTTAACACAAAGAGGAGGCAGCCATTTATTTAAAATGACTGCCTCCACATTTCGCCCTCTGCTAAAAAAACTATTTTAAATAGTTTATTGAAGATTTGTTGAGATAGTGTCTGCTAATTGCTTATGCGATTGAATTGTTGGCAAAATCCGATTGGCATAAGCCTGTACAGTATCAGCATTACCGTTGCTGATATCATCCTGGTATATTGCTGTCAAACGATCATGATCTCTTACCTGTCCATTGATATAAGCGGTATCAAATGTATGCCCTGTATATACATTCAAAGAATCTTTGATAACAATATGTGCAGAGTCTGATGTAGAAGGCAGCATATAAGTATACCTGCCAGCCAGCGAATCTAAACTTGCAATGGCTGCGGTATGATCACTAATCATCATCTGTGCAAATAGCTTTACAGAATCATTACTGGATTTTGTGAGTGCCAGTTGGCCCAGTTCCACTTCACTGCGGTTGGCATAGGCTGCCTGTGTCATAAAATTATTGTCTGTAGCATTAGGCGTGTTATTATTGTTGTTTATGTTGTCATCGTCTTTATTACACGACATCATAATAACTGTTGCCAGAGAAAATACGGAAATAAAAAAAGTACGTTTCATAAAAGTTGATTTTTTAATAATGAAAAATGATTGTTTGTAAGAAGAGGAATTTGTAATAAGT
>JAYVLZ010000428.1:0-5691 GCA_043759175.1 Chitinophagaceae bacterium
AGGAAGGCTGATGAAGGACCACAACGCAACGTATCCATCTCCGCTTTTTGGATGAGCGCATTTGAAGTGACAAGGGATGAGTTTGATGTTTTTTTTAAAGATGAAACCACCAGTGCAAACTCCGCAGTGGACGCTGTTACGAGGCCAAGTCCGCAGTATGTAGATCTTAGCTGGGGCATGGGAAAAGAAGGTGGCTACCCGGTAAACAGTTTATCTCAATATGCAGCACTGATGTATTGCAGATGGTTATACAATAAAACTGGAATTTTCTACCGGCTGCCTACCGAAGCTGAGTGGGAATACGCCTGCCGTGCCGGAACAGGCACCCGGTATTATTTTGGTGATGATGAAAGCCTGTTGGATAAATATGCCTGGTATGAAAATAACAGCAATAGCAAATTTCAGAAAGCAGGATTAAAATTACCCAATGCCTGGGGACTGTACGATATGCTGGGAAATGTATGCGAATGGACCCTGGATCATTATGATGAAAAGTACCTTGAAAATATAGCCGGGAAAGCAGTAAATCCTGTTGTTCCTTTCAATAAATCCCGTTACCCAAAAGCCTTAAGGGGTGGGGGGTTTAAGGACGGGGCAACGCAACTGCGATGTGCCAGCCGTTTTAAATCTGACCCGGCATGGAACTCCCGTGACCCACAGATACCTAAAAGTAAATGGTGGTTGACTGATGCTGCTGCTGTTGGCTTTCGTATTGTTTGTCCGAAAGAGCAGCCCACTGCAGCACAGGCAAATGAATTTTTTATACAGTATCTTGGTAAATAAAAAACAATATTAATTGCACTGATAAAAAATATTTTTTAACACTTCGATATTTTTAAAAACAATAAACTGAATCAACATGAACAACGATGTTTCCAAATTTACAAACGCTGGCAGGAGAGATTTTATACGCCAAAGTTCCATATTGGCAGGTGGATTAATGGCTGCTCCTCTTTTATCAAATGCCAATTATTTTTCAGGCGCTGATGATGTTATAAAAATAGCATTGATTGGTTGTGGCGGGCGTGGAACCGGCGCTGCTACACAGGCATTACTCAGTAAGCAAAACGTAAAACTGGTGGCAATGGCAGATGCTTTCAGGGATAATTTAGATACCTGTTACAAAGACCTTAACAGTGATGACATAGCCGAGTCAACCAATGGCAGGGGAAATTTAAAAGGTAAAATTGATGTGCTGGAGGAAAGGAAGTTTACCGGCTTTGATGGTTACCTGCATGCCATTGCGCTGGCCGATGTAGTGTTGCTGGCCACGCCTCCGGGTTTCAGGCCCATCCATTTTGCAGAAGCTGTTAAACAGGGTAAACATGTGTTTATGGAAAAGCCGGTGGCTACAGATCCTGCAGGTATTCAAAAAGTGCTGGAAGCTGCTGCCATAGCAAAAGAGAAAAAATTAAATGTGGTGGTTGGTTTGCAAAGGCATTACCAAAATTCTTACCGTGAATTGTTTAAACGCAAAGACCTGATAGGTGATATTACTTCTGCACAAGCCTGGTGGAACAATGATGGGGTATGGGTAAGACCAAGAAAATATAACCAGACAGAAATGGAATACCAAATGCGTAACTGGTATTATTTTAACTGGCTCTGCGGCGATCATATTAATGAGCAGCACATTCATAATATTGATGCGGTTAACTGGTTTAAGGGAGGCTATCCTGTAAAAGCACAGGGGCTGGGAGGAAGACAGGTACGCAAAGGAAAAGATCATGGTGAAATATTTGATCATCATTATGTAGAGTTTACTTATGCAGATGGCAGTATGCTTAACAGTCAGTGCCGCCACATACCCGGCACCATGAGCAGGGTAGATGAATTGCTGATTGGTACAAAAGGAAAGATACAGGCAGGTGATGCCAACATCATTGATAATAAAGGAAAAGTGTTGTACCAGTTTGATAAGAAAGGAGAAAACAATCCTTACCAAACGGAGCATGATGAATTGTTTGCAGCCATTGCAAAAGGCGAATACAAATTTGCTGATGCTGATAACGGTGCCCGAAGTACCATGACTTCCATACTGGGACGCATGGCTACTTACAGCGGACAGATTGTTGATTGGGATAAAGCAATTAATTGTGGACTGGATCTGCATCCAAAGGAATACGACTGGAATGTATTGCCACCCATCATACCCAATGCAGATGGTTTTTATCCTGTTGCAGTACCAGGCGTAACAAAATATGTGTAATCAATAATGCATTTTAATTAAATGCTGTGGCGGAGTTATTTTTTTCTTGTTATCAATACACTGGGATGTATTGAGAACAAAAATAACTTCGCTTATTTTTTATCGATTGGCTTACGTTGAAAGGTTGATAAAAATTAACGCACTAATATTTTTTTAGTAAGTTCACCAGCATTTGAGCGATCACTTCATTTCCTTTATCAGAAGGATGCAGCCCATCATACGTCATGCCGATGGCTTCAGGAGGATATGGATATTCATCTGTTTGGGGATTAAAAGGAATACCGATGTAAGAAGGGTAGGGATAGTTAGTATAGATGCCCGTTTGTGGATTTTTTAAGCGCTTAAATTTTACAAGATTTTTAAAAGTCATGCCGCTGTTATTGTACAGATCAATAACAGCAAATTTTTCGTAAATGCCAATTGCATTAATGGCTGATGCAAATGCTGCAAGTGACTGCCCGTTCTTTTCTTTGTAACTGCCATATGCATTGTTTGTCATATCGCCGGTGTAAACAAAATCAGTACGCTGCATAGGGGTGATCAAAATAATTTTAGCATCTTTATTCAGGCTGTGGAGTTTATTGATGATAATGCGGAGACTGCCAAAATAAGTATTGTTGCCAGTATTGTTTTGATAATCATTCAGGGTACCAATGGCACGTCCCTGCCACCAGTCGTTGGTACCTAAAAAAACAGAGTATACATCCGCTTTTTCAATTTCAAGTTTTTCAATATCGGCTGCAATACCACCACTTGTCCAGCCATTGTGGCCCTGGTTGATGTAATGCACACCGGGCAATTTTTCTGTAACCCTGGTCAAATATCCTTTAGTGACACGGTTGCCCGTTTCATCTGCATGTTCATTTAAATAAGTGATAGAATCTCCAATGGCCACCCAGGTAATTTCTTTTTTAGAAAATGAGCTGATTGCCGTAGCTATAACGATTATCAATACCAGTTTTTTCATGAATACATTTTTTTATTTTTTAAAGTTATGAGTATTTAGTATTTTTTTGAAAGCTTAATTTAAATAGTAAGCAGGTGCTGTGCGCCCTTCTTACGAGTTGTCCTTAAAAAGAACACCTGTTTTCAACTTTAACATATAATTGAATAAACAAACAAATAAGGAGTTTTATTTTTATTTGATATGAACAGACTAACGCTGATTATTGTTTTATTTTTTTATTCCACCATTGCATACACTCAACAAAACATCCTGATTTTTAAAAAGGGAAATAAGACCATTGATCGGTTTTATAAAGGTACTTTGATTGCTTTCCAGTTAAAGAACAGGCAGTGGCAAAAAGGGGAAATCACAACAATACGGAACGATTCTTTCTATATTAGTCCAATGGTAGTTCATTACAGCCTGATGGGTACTGATACTGTTCATTACAATGTTTTAGGGTTTGCATTTTCGGAAGTGTTTGCAATGCCAAAAAAAGGAATACTCATCGACCATATTAATGGGCGTTTTCAAATTTCAACATCAGGAGGCCATGTGCATTGGTACTGGATAAAGAGTGGATGGATATTCCGGGTGGGAGCAGCCGGTTATGCTGCCCTGAATGTTGCCAATGGGCTTATTAAAAATGAGTTTTCTTTTAAAGGAAGTAAACTTGGTATTGCCGCCGGCGTTTTTTTATTTGGAACACTTTTAAAATATATTTATAAACCAGTTTTGCCGCTTGGCAAAAAATATCATTTGGAAATGATCAGACTTTCAAGATAGCAAAAATTACAGGTAATGAAGTACACATGGCTGTTAGGAGTATAACATCCTTTTGTATTTTTTTGTTACACATTAAAAAATACAGTATCAAGAAAAATGTTTTCCTCTGTCAATTCTTTAGTGAAATGGTTTAATCTGCTAAAGATTTTTTTTATCTTCTCTTTCCACTGAAATAGTGCATTCGCCGATTAGAGCGGCCAGGGCCCCCACAGCAGCAAGTATCGGGGCAAATACTGCACCCACCACACCGAAGGTGAGCGGAAAAGACATGATCTCTTTATCCTCTTTATCATGAATGGTAATCTTCCTTACGTTGCCTTCTTCAATCAGCTCTTTAATTTTTTTCAGCAGCTGCTCACCCTTAACGTTGAATGTTTCTTTAAATGATGTTGACATAGTAATCCTCCTGTTTGTTATTAAAAAATTTGTTATTAAAAATACAACAAGAGAATGACAGCTGTAAATAAATAGTGTGGAACGGTATCAAAATAATCTTACGGTGCATTCAAAAATCGTTGCTCTTAAATGGTCAATCTACGCCTCAATAAAAGTTCCTGAATAGTATGTGGTATAAGTGAGTACTTCGGCTTTGCTCAGTATAAATTACAACGATGCTGATGAAACAACTACTGCCTGTAAAAAAATAATTTTGCAGTCCAGTCCCTGACTGATTTTATTAATTCCTGGTTCTATAATTATAGTTTTTAGATATTAAAGTTATTAAACACAATGCATATTTGGGCTGTATGAAAGCGACAATAAAAACTACTTTTACGACAACTATTGAACACTGTTTTTGTTAAACAGACTTGACAGTGCGGTAACTTTAAATAAAAATGAAATGATGGATGGATATGATGAAAACATACTGAATGAAGTAAAAACATGGCAAACGAAAATGATGAAGCGGCCGGGGTTTTTCAATGGGATTTCAAAAAAAATTCAAACAAAAATCAATACCTGGATACCGGAAAAAATACACAACGCTATTACTGTTGCCATTAAACAAATGATCCGGGGTGTTTTATTTGGTGCCACTCACACAAGTGCTTCGCCACTGCTGAACGCCAGTCTGCAGGCAAGAGAAGAAAGCGTTCAGAAAAAAATAGACATCTACCGAAAAACAGCCGCAGTAGAAGGTGGCATTACCGGCGCTGGTGGTCTGTTGCTGGGCCTTGCAGATTTCCCCATATTGATTGGTATTAAAATAAAGTTGTTGTTTGATATAGCCGTGCTGTATGGTTTTGATATCAACGATTATAAAGAAAGAGTGTACCTGCTGCATATTTTTGAACTGGCTTTTTCAAGTGATGTTCACAGAAAAAATATTTTTATTAAAATGACAGACTGGGAAGAGAAACGAAAACATTTACCAGAAGATATTCACCAGTTTGACTGGAGAAATTTTCAACAGGAATACAGGGACTATATTGATCTTGCAAAGATGGCGCAGCTGGTACCAATTATTGGTGCACCTGTGGGAGTAATTGTAAATAACCGGTTGATAAAAAAACTCGGTATCACTGCAATGAATGCTTACAGGATGAGATTATTTAATTTGTAGCCAAGAATACATTGGTATGTTAACCACTAAACATTTCCCCAGATTATTTTTATCAGTAAGGGTAATTGGTTTTAAAAATAAGTACTGATGCCGAAGCTAAATCCTGCTGTTTTACTTGCAGGGTTTGCTAAAATATCTTTTTGTTGCAGATACCTGTAATTTAGGCGCAATACAGTTTGTGATGTG
>JAYVLZ010000429.1:0-24316 GCA_043759175.1 Chitinophagaceae bacterium
CTGATTACAGGGGCAGACAGATAGCCACACTAAATGAAATTGCCCACAGCTTTTTAACAGATGAACAGCTTGGTTCGCTATTGTTTGAATTGAATTCAACAACTGGATTGAATACAGAAGAAAAGAAAAATGCAGCGCTTTCTTTGGAGGATTATCAACGAAATAAAAAACTAACTCCGGCTTTTGTAAGGAAGATGAGTGAGGCCATTCACACTGCATACCATGCCTGGGTAAAAGCACGTGAAGTTAATGATGGCACCATCTTTCAGGAAGCACTGCAGCAATTGATAGCATTAAAAAGACAGCAGGCTGATTTATTAGGATATGAAATCCATCCATACAATGCGCTAATGAATGAATACGACAAAGGACTTACTGTAGATATCGTGGATACAATTTTTAAAAATTTGCAACCAGTTTTAACAACATTAATGGATTTTATTCAACAGCAACAGCAGGTTGAGGATTCATTTCTTCATCAATTGTATAACAAAGACAACCAATGGAAATATGGATTGTCAATGCTGAAAAAAATTGGTTTTGATTTTGAAAGCGGCAGGCAGGATATCAGCATCCACCCATTTACTACCAATTTCTGCAATGCAGATGTAAGAGTTACTACGAGAATTGATGAAAATGATTTTAGCAACATGACCTGGAGCTGTATTCATGAAGGAGGGCATGCACTGTATGAACAAGGCCTCCCTGCTGAGCATTACGGATTGCCGTTGGGAGAATATTGCAGCCTGAGTATTCATGAAAGCCAGAGCAGGATATGGGAGAATAACATTGGCAGGGGCCAGGAGTTTTGGGAGCACAATTTTCCAATATTAAAAACGTTCTTCCCTGAACAACTGGAGCATATAACACCCAGGCAGTTCTTTAAAGGTATTAACAAAGTTCAACCATCTTTAATCAGAACAGAAGCTGATGAACTCACTTATCATTTTCATGTGATGATAAGATATGAAATTGAAAAACTGCTGATTGAAGGATCCATAACAGTAAAAGATATTTCATCTTACTGGAATGAGCTGTACAAAAAATATCTTGGAGTAACCGTACCCGATGACCTCCATGGTTATTTACAGGATATTCACTGGAGTCACGGAAGCTTTGGCTACTTTGCCACTTACAGCACCGGGAGTTTATATGCTGCACAATTATATGCTGCAATAAAAAACCAACATGCAGCTGTTGATGAACACATAACATTGGGTGATACAAGTATTGTTCTTAACTGGTTAAGAAAAAACATACATGAAAAAGGACGGTTTTACACATCTGAAGAGCTGTGTAAAGAAGCCACAGGAGCATATTTAAATGCAAAATTTTTTACTGATTATGCCACAAAAAAATATCAGGATGTTTATTCTTCGTAAATTTGAGGATATGCCGTCAACCATATTCAACTACCGTTTTATTATAGCACTTGCATGTGCAGCATTACTTTTATTTTCCGGATGTAAGAAAGCAATAGAGGATATCCCTGACAGTACTTTACAGGGATATTTTGAAACTAATATTTTAAATAAAAATTTTGTTGTGGATCTTGCAACAGACAGTTCTGTTGATAAAACAAGTTTGTATGCAGGGTATAGTTTTATTTTAACAAAAGGTGCTTCATATACTGAGGGACCAATGACCGGAACTAAAGATGGCGTTGTTTATACAGGCACGTGGAAAAGTAACGCTGATTACAGCCAATTAGCAATTAGTCTTAATTCTCCAAGTATACCAACTGAGTTTATTTTTTTAAACAGGGTTTGGCGTTTTACAAAAAAATCGTTGCCAATAATGGAACTTGCTCCATACGGATCCCCTGATCCAAAAGTTTTGCATATGCGAAGGCTGCAGTAATTGCTCCGAAATCTTTAAGCCGTATAATCTTCTACACAATTACAATTTTTTGTGCTTTTTGGAGTTATATTTTGTTTATGACAAGAGTAGCCCAAACTTGTCATTTCAGTTTATAAAAACAAAGCCAATACCTATGAATTCAGGAAATTTTTCTAAAGGCCTTTTTTTGCTATTAACACTATTCTTAAGTTTTACCATTAAAGCCCAGTTATCAGCAAATTTTAACGCCATACCTCAAAATGGATGTGCTCCATTAATAGTTAAGTTCAACGATCAAAGTGCCGGGAACCCCACTTCATGGAAATGGGATCTTGGTAATGGAACAATTTCTTATTTACAAAACCCTTCTGCAATTTATTTTAACCCTGGTAAATATACTGTTAAGCTGGTGGTGAAAAATCAGTCCGGTGAAGACTCTGTAATAAAAACTGACTATGTGGAAGTGTATGCAAAGCCTGCAGTTGACTTTTCAGTAAATACCACTACAGGCTGTTACCCATTAAAAGTTCAATTCACTGAAGCAAGTTCAACTTCAAATGGCAATATCATCTCTTGGTTATGGGATTTTGGTGACGGTGCTACTTCCACTGACCGTAATCCATCACACACTTTTACATCGGCAAAAAATTTCAATATAACCCTGCAGGTTAAAACCAGCAATGGATGCGTAGCAACACTTACCAAGCCGGCATTGATTCAAATTAGTACTGGTGTATTGGCAGATTTTACCAATGATAATCCGCATACCTGTACCGCACCGGTAACAATCAATTTCCAGAACCAGTCTACCGGTACAGGTTCAGTACAGTATTTATGGGATTTTGGCGATAACAGTACGTCTAATTTATTAAACCCATCTCATACCTATACTACCAATGGCACTTATGCTGTTAAATTAATTTTGATAAATAATTCAGGATGTAAAGACACTTCTGTTAAAATGAATGCAGTTACCATTGGTTCGGTTAAAGCTAATTTAGCAGTAACAGATATTGTATGTCAAAACATACCTGTGCAAATGAACAACACATCTGCGCCTGCGCCTGGGTCTGTATTATGGAATTTTGGAGATGGCACAACTTCCAATCAGTTTAACCCTTTCAAAAAATACACAGTTGCTGGAAATTACAATGTTAAAATCGTGGCCAATTTTGGAGCATGCACAGATTCAGCCTTTAAAAAAATAACGGTATTACCCAAGCCATCTGCAAGTTTTACAGCTGATAAGAACTCCAATTGCATGGCACCGTTTACAGTAAATTTCTCAAGCCAGGCACCAGGAGTTCAATCATACCAATGGGATTTTGGAGATAATACCTCTTCTGCATTACCTAATCCAGCACATACTTATAATACCTACGGCAACTTTACAGTAAAGCTAATAGTAACAAATAGTAATGGATGCACAGACACATTACAAAAGAATAATTACATTGTAATACAAAAACCCAAAGCCACCATCACCAACTTACCAGACAGTGGTTGTGTGCCGTTTACAAAAAATTTCAACCTTACAGTTAGCAGTCAGGATGCTGTAATAAGTTATTTATGGGATTTTGGTGATGGAAGCACTTCCTCCAGTTCTTCACCCACACATACATATACAACGGAAGCTGCATACAATGTTTCTGTAATAATTACTACAGCAAGTGGATGTACTGACACTGCAAGAGTGATAAGGGGGATTGTAACAAATGTTAAGCCTAATGCTAATTTTGGAGCCAATCCATTAAATACCTGTGCCAAAATACCTGTAAATTTCCAGGACTCTTCATCAGCTGGTGTTACTAAATGGCTCTGGAATTTTGGAGACAGCACAACTTCAACAATTAAAAATCCAGCCCATTTATACGCTGATACCGGTTTATTTAATGTGAAACTAAAAATTTGGAAAGGAGGATGTTCTGATTCTATAACATTTATCAAATACGTTCATATTAATCCCCCGGTTGCAAAATTTGTTATTGGCAGCGATTGCAAAAAACCTTTTGAAAGAGTTTTTACAAATATGTCAATTGGTGCAGATCAATGGTTTTGGGATTTTGGTGATGGCAATAATTCCACCTTGCAACATCCGGTACATACCTATACATCTACAGGCTCCTATACTGTTTCACTTAAAGTTGTAAACAATACATATGGTTGCGATCATACCTCAACAAAGTTTATCCAGGTTATTAATACCAAGGCTTCATTTACATCAGTAGATACAAATATTTGCAAGGGCAGCAAGGTTACATTTACAAATAACATTCCTTTAAGCCAGCTCGGCACACTTAACTGGAGTTTTGGAGATGGTTCTGCTGCAGCTAACTCTACAAGCAATTCTGTGTTGTATACTTACAAAACAACAGGCGCTTTTACTGTAAGATTAATTCTTACAGATTTAAATGGATGCAAAGACACATTAACAAGAATAAAGTATATCAATGTAAGTGGCCCAACTGCAAAATTTGGAGCAGCTACCAGTGCATGTTTAAACAGCACTGTTGTATTCAAAGACAGCACTGTTAGTGATGGTATTCATCCTATACAAAAATGGACATGGAATTTTGGAGATGGTTCTGCAGATTCATTAAATACATCATCATTCCAGCATCTATATTCACAAGCCGGTTCATACATGGTTAAATTAAGGGTAGTTGATAATGCAGGCTGTATGGACAGTTTTAAATTAGCTGCTCCAATTATAGTATCGAAACCAACAGCAGATTTCACCACCGTTGATACCCTTTCGTGTCCTGGAAAACAGGTTAAATTTATCAATCAGTCTGCCGGAGCAAATTTTACATACAAATGGAATTTTGGCGATAACAATTCTGATACTGTTAAAAATCCCGTTCACAGTTATTCTGCAGATGGAGGCTATTCGGTGAAGCTGGCTGTTACAGATCAATATGGGTGTAAAGATTCAATAACCAAACCACAATATGTTAATATCAGCACACCAAGTGCCAATTTTTCAATGAGTGATTCACTTAGTAATTGTCCTCCGTTAATTATTAATTTCACTGATTCATCAAACAATGTAATTAGCAGAAAATGGGATTTCGGAGACAGTACATTTTCTTCAGCAATCAACCCAACTCATTTCTACAATTACCCGGGAACCTATTTTGCTAAACTTACTGTTACTTCAAATGGAGGTTGTACCTCAGTTTTCCAAAGAAGAATTATAATAAAGGGCCCTATAGGCACCTTCACTTATCAACCTACCACTGGCTGTAACCCGGTTACTGTAGATTTTATTGCCATCACCAATAACAGTAATACCGTTGTATGGGATTTTAATGATGGAAATACATTGGGTACATCTACGCTCACTGTTACCAATACTTATTTGTACCCAGGTTCTTATATTCCTAAAATGATTTTAATTGATCCTTCAGGCTGTAAAGTGCCATTTCCCGGAAAAGATACGATCAGTGTAAGTGGGGTTACAGCAAATTTCAATTTCAGCAAAAAACTACTTTGTGATTCCGGAATTATTTCATTTAAAGATTCTTCCTCTGCCATCAATGATATTGTAACCAATTATCAATGGAATTTTGGAGATGGCAATTCATCAACAGGTAAAGATCCCAATCACCAATTTACCACGACTGGTATTTATTATCCAAGATTAATAGCTACATCACAAGTAGGATGTACGGATACAATTACATCGGCAGTACCAATAAAAATTGTAGCTTCTCCCCAAATAAATATCGTTTCAAGCGGCAATGGCTGTAAGCCTTTACGGGTTACATTCAATAGCCAGGTAGTAGTACCAGATACCTCTTCAATAAGCTGGCAATGGGATTTTGCAAATGGCAATATTTCTGCAGTTGCAAATCCGGTTACCCAGACCTATACTAACGCCGGGGTATATAATGTGAGCCTTACCGGAACAAACAGCAGCGGTTGTAAAAGCACTGTTATTAAAAATACTGAAGCGTATGCAATACCTGTAGTAAGCGCCGGAGCAGATACCATTCTTTGCAAGGGAAGCAGCATTTCACTAAATGCAACAGGGGCCTCCACTTACGCCTGGAGCCCTTCAACTGCACTTAGCTGTACCAACTGCCCTACCCCGGCCACCACTACTCCCAATGACATTAACTATTTTGTAACTGGTACCAGTATAAATGGCTGCACAGCAAAAGATACTGTAGTTGTAAAAGTGAAAACAAAATTCATCCTCATCCACAGCCCGTCGGATAGTGTATGTAAAGGATCAACGAAGAAAATGACTGCAACAGGGGGTAATACTTACCAATGGACACCAACTGGTTCGTTAGATAATGCAACCATCAGCAGCCCTGTTGCACAGCCTGATACCACAACTACTTACCGGGTGGTTGCAACAGATGATCGTGGTTGTTTTAAAGATACCGGCTACATTGCAATCAGAGTAAATCCAATACCCACAGTAGATGCAGGTGCAGATAAAACAATCAATGTTGGACAAACTATAGATCTTGTACCTGATGTTTCCGCAGATGTGGTGGATGTAAACTGGCAGCCTACCACCGGGGTGTTCAGAAACTTCTATCCGGCCATTACTGTAAAACCAAAAGAGAATACTGAATATACAGTAGAGGTAAAAAATAAAGGTAAGTGCCTGGCCAAAGACAGGGTAACCGTCTATGTTATCTGCAATGGATCAAACATTTTTATACCCAATACTTTTTCTCCAAATAATGATGGCAGTAATGATATTTTCTACCCAAGAGGAACCGGTTTGTTCAAAATAAAATTGTTAAGGATATTCAACAGATGGGGTGAAGTAGTATTTGAGAAAAGCAGTTTTGATGCTAACAATCCGTCAAATGGCTGGGATGGTACCAACAGAGGTGCTAAATTGAATACAGATGTCTTTGTTTATACGTTGGAAATTATTTGTGATAATGGCAGTGTATTGACTTATAATGGCAATATTGCTCTGATAAAATAATGGAGCTTTTGTTTTATTATAGAAAAACCGGTAATAGCCGGTTTTTCTATTCAGGCTGCATCTTTACTCATAACAGTATCTTCCATTAAAATAAATGCACTTTTTAAACTTTTATTCCTGAACCTGTAATGGAGTGATTTAAAAGATTTTCCTATCTTAGAGTTAGTTTCTATGATGAACCCCAAAATATTACATACAATCCTTACCAATAGAAAATATCTTTTAGGGCTATTTTTATTGTACAGTTGTGCTTTATTTGCCCAAAAACCAGTTGCAGATTTTACTGCTTCACCTTTATCTGGTTGCTTTCCTTTAAAAGTGAATTTTTTTGATAACTCCACCAATGGCCCCACTTCCTGGAGCTGGGATTTAGGAAATGGCACGTCGTCTGGTAATGCAGCCCCATCTACTATTTATCTTACGCCGGGAACTTATACTGTTACCCTTATTGCAACCAATGCTAATGGCTCTGATTCTGTTACAAAAGTAAATTATATAACAGTTTATGGCAACCCAAACCCAAATTTTTCAGTCAGTAACACAAAGGGCTGTGCACCTTTTACCACAAGTTTTACTGACCTCAGTTCAACGGCAGCAGGAACAACTATTACTAATTGGGAATGGGATTTTGGAAATGGTACCATTTCAAATGATAGTAATCCAACACCTACTTTTAATTCAGCCGGAATATTTGATATAACACTTACACTAAAAAATTCCGGTGGTTGTTCATCCTCAATAAGCAAGGCTCAATATATAAGTGTATCACCAGCATTAGCAGCTGGTTTTAGCTCTTCAAAAAGTGTAAAATGCAAACCTCCTGAGAATATTTTTTTTACAAATTCAACCAATGGTACCGGTATCATGACATACTTATGGGATTTTGGGGATGGGGCTACCGGATCTGGAAGAAATATATCGCATAATTTTTTATCCGGAGATACATTCATTATAAAATTAACTGCTACAAATCAATTTGGCTGTAAAGATGAACATACTGATACGCTTACTCTTAATAACTCCATTCCCCTTATTTCCGGTCCAGATACGGTATGTTTTAACACCCCCGCTACATTTTCTAATTCCTCTACTCCTGCACCCATAAGGTCTCAATGGTATTTTGGAGACAGCAGCTTTTCTTCTGAACTTTCACCAACAAAAATCTGGGCTGCACCAGGCACTTATATTTTAAAATTGGTAAATACAAATGTCAATTGTGTAGATTCTGCAACAAAAAATATTACAGTTATAACTTTACCAGCCGTAAAATTTACTGCCGATGACACAGCCTCCTGCAAAATACCATTAACCGTTAATTTTTCAGATTTAACTCCTGGTTCAGTAAGCTGGTTATGGGATTTTGGGGATACAAGTGTTCCTTCAACAATTCAAAACCCTGCCCATACTTACACTTCAATTACCTCCAGTGGCAGCAGGAATGTAACCCTTACTATAACTGATTTATATGGATGTGTTAATTCCACAACTAAAAGTGGATATATTAAAATATTTGAACCGACCGTAACAATTAATACAGGGGAAGGTGGTGGATGTTTACCTTATGTATTCAAAGCTTCTGCAGACGTTTTGTCTGCCGATGGTGTAGCTTCGTATGCATGGAGTTTTCCAAATGGCAATCCCGTATCGTCCACTGATTCTACCCCAACAGTTACCTATAATACGCTGGGCACTTATGATGTAATTTTAACTGTCACCACTAAGGATGGTTGCCAGGCCACTGACACAGCATCAGAAGGAGTAAAAACAGGCACCAAACCAACTGTTGATTTCGGAGTATCGCCTGTTGCATTATGTGCAGGAGCTTTATTTAACTTTACTGATGCTTCTAATCCTGCAGACCGCTGGCTTTGGGACTTTGGTGATAAAAAAAGTGATACAAAACAAAATCCAACTCATGCATATGAGGATACTGGAAGATTTACTGTAAAATTATCAGCCTGGAATAATGGATGTAAAGATTCAGTAGTTAAATCAAAAATTGTAAATGTATTTCCCGCCGTTGCCAGGTTTAACCCGGCATATAATTGTAATAACAAAAAAGAAGTATTCTTTAAAGACAGCTCTATTTTACCTCAAACCTGGGCGTGGGATTTTGGGGATGGCAGCACTTCAGATTCATCCAATCCAACCCATCAATTTGGATCAGTTCAGGATTATACTGTTTCCTTAAAAGTAACTAATGGAATTTGCAGCCATACAACCACGCAGGTTATAAAAATAATGGATGAAAAACCAGATTTTATTTTATTAAAAGATTCTGTTTGTAAGTTGGCCAAAGCATACTTTACTGCTACCAATATTAATGCTGCTAATATACAAAGCTACCTATGGGATTTTGGCGATGGTCAATCAGATACGACTTCTGTTGATACTGCATTTCATAAATATAATTCAGCAGGAACCTTTACAGTTAAGCTATCCGTAATAGATATCAGGGGATGTATTGAGACTATTACAAAGCCAAACATTGTTCAGATATTTTCACCCAAGGCTGCTTTTACTACCAGTGTTACGGAAGCTTGTGCAAAAAACACCATTATCTATACTGATCTTTCCACCACAGCCAATGGAATTAATAATATTGCATCATGGACATGGAGATTTGGTGACGGACAAAACGTAACAATAAATGCACCCTCTTCACCAAATACCACACACGGATACGCAAGTCAGGGAAATTATGTTGCCAGCCTGTTAGTTACAGATTCTTCAGGATGCCAGGATAGTATTATGGCTGCAAAATCAATGTTCATAACAAGCCCAAAAGCCATATTTAATACCTTATTTCCTAAGACCTGTAATAATGACACTGTGCCTTTTAATACTTTTTCCACAGGATATAGTTTGAGTTATTTGTGGGACTTTGGAGATGGCACATCCTCAACTGATCAATACCCGGTAAAACTTTATGCTGCAAATGGAAATTACGATGTTAAATTAGTTGTTACAGATATTAATGGCTGTAAAGACTCCTTAATCCAGGTAAACTATATTGATGTAAAAGAAGTATTTGCTGCTTTTACTACCAATGATACATTAGGAACCTGCATACCATTTAAAGTACAACTTACTAATAACTCAGTAAATCAAACTTCTGTATTATGGTCATATGGTGATGGCTTTTTTTCATCAAACCAAAATCCAACTCACCCTTATATTTCATCTGACACTTTCCTGATAAAATTAACAGCGCTAAGAGGAAAACACTGTACCAGTATTGCTACTAAAAAAATTATAGTTGATGCTCCTACAGCAATCATTTCCTATTCGCCACTAAATGGATGTACACCACTGGAAGTTAATTTTACAATATCTACCAGGGATCAACTAACCTTTGAATGGGATTTTAATGATGGCTCTACCCTGGCAACATCGGATACCTTTGCCACCCATACCTATACCTTCCTGGGAAGAAATGGCAAGTACATACCACTGGTGCTGATTAAGGATACTGCAAAAAATTGTATCATCCCTATATTTGGAGTAGATACTATCAGGATTTACAGCAGTACCGTAAATTTTAGTGCAGATAAAAATCTTTTGTGTGACAATGGTACTGTTCAATTTTCAGACTCTACTGTTTCAGGAAGTACTGTTGTTAATTACTCGTGGAATTTTGGAGATGGAGGTACTTCCGATCAACAAAACCCCGTTCATCAATACAATACACTTGGACAATACAACGTGAGCCTTATTATTACCACAATTTTTGGATGTAAGGATACATTGGTGAAAACTAACTTTATTACTGTTGCAAAAAAACCAAATATTGCAATTGATGCTATTACTGAATATTGCGGGGCATCTCCTGTTACGCTAAAAGGGATATTGTTAGATGCAGATACATCCACGTTATCATGGAACTGGAGTTTTGGTAATGGAAATACTTCTCTATTACAAAATCCCCCGGTTCAACAGTACACTGATACTATAAGTTATGCTGTACAACTTATTGCAACTGCCAGCAGCGGATGCACAGATACTGCTTCTGTCAATATAATTATTCACCCAATTCCAAATGTATCTACTGGTATCGATACCGCTATTTGTTTAAACACTACTGCCCAATTACAGGCCACTGGTGCAGATACTTATACCTGGCAACCTGCAACCAATTTAAGCTGTATTAACTGTAGTAATCCTGTTGCTAATCCTGCTGATAGTATTACTTATACAGTAACAGGAACTACTGTTTTTAATTGCACTAATTCGGATGCCATTTTTATCGATGTTAAAAAGCCCTTTACCTTAACGGGTTTAAAGGCACAGGATTCTATTTGCCTGGGTAAGTCAATACAATTGAGCGTTAGTGGTGCAGAAATTTATACCTGGTCTCCTTCAGTTGGATTGAACAATACCAATTCAGCAAGTGTTGCTGCGTCTCCAATTGCCGGCACCACTTATAAAGTTGTGGGATCTGACAGCAAAAACTGTTTCACTGACAGTGCTTTCATTGATCTGAAAGTAAACCCAAACCCTACTGTAAATGCTGGTGAAGACAAACAATTACTTTTAGGCAATTCCGTTCCGCTGCCAATACAATATTCAACAGATGTTATTAGTTGGTTATGGTCTCCTGCAACAGGTTTAAGCTGTTCAAATTGCGCTGCTCCCATTGCAACTCCTGAAACAAATACCACTTACATTATTACAGTAACTAACGGAAGTAAATGTACTGCCACTGATGAAGTGTTTATAAAAGTAGTTTGCGATAATAGTAACCTGTTTTTACCAACTGCATTTACTCCGAATAATGATGGATTAAATGATGTGTTTTATCCAATGGGCGTCGGGCTTTTCAAAATTCAGTCTCTCCGGATTTTCAACCGTTATGGGCAAGTAGTTTTCCTGAAAACTAATGTTAATGCCAACGACAGATCTGCCGGTTGGGATGGCAGAGTTAATGGAAAAATCGCCGATGTGGGAGCTTATGTATATGCCCTTGAAGTGATCTGCAAGAATGGTGAAGTGCTAACAATCAATGGAAAAATTTTGTTGATTCAATAATAAAACCCACCGCCCATCGTTTTATACAGGACGCAAGTCACGATCCAAACAAAAAACAAAATCCTATTTTATGAAAGCCGCTTTACACAAAATTTTGTGGGGTATAATGTTTATCATTTGCTCTGCACAGCTTCACTCACAGGATATTCATTTTTCACAATTTTCCGAAGCACCACTTTTACGTAACCCGGCGTTAGCAGGTCTTTTCTCAGGCGATCTTCGTTTGCAATCCGTTTACCGCACACAATGGCAGAGTGTAACAGTACCTTATCAAACAACTTCTCTTAATGGAGAGTATAAAATGTCTGTAGGAAAAAGCGAAGACTATATTACTATTGGTGGCCAGATTCTGTATGACAAAGCAGGTTCTATTGCAATGACGGCCACACATATTATGCCGGCTGTTAATTACCATAAATCATTAAGCGCTGTACGCAACATGTACCTTTCATTAGGCTTTATGGGAGGAATTGTACAACGTAAATTTGACAGAAGTAAAATTACCACCAACAGCCAGTTTGATGGTACCACTTATAATGGAGGCCTTGCAGATGGTGAAACTTTTGACAATCCTTCTTATTCTTATTTTGATGGAATAGCAGGCATGAGTTTTAATACGCAGATAGGTGAAAACACAGATAATAATTTTTTTGCAGGAATAGCATATCATCATTTTAATAAGCCATCCAATATTTCATTTTATGGCAATACAAAATTAGAGATGGCACCCAAGTGGGTATATTCCGCCGGCACAAGATTGAGTACAGCTGATAATTCCTATGTAACGTTGCATGCAGATTATGTTGCCCAGGGTGCCCATACAGAAATGATCGGCGGCGCTATTTATTCATACAAGCTGGATGATACAGACGATCCAAAATACCTGATACATGGTGGCGCTTTCCTCCGGTGGAAGGATGCAATTATACCAGTGGCAAAACTTGAAATAAGACCATTAGCTATTTCTTTAAGCTATGACATTAATACTTCTCAACTATCTACAGCATCAAGAGGACGGGGCGGATTTGAGCTGGGCTTGAGTTATCAAAAATTTATAAACAAAGATAACAGCAGTAAGCAAGCTGTAAGATGTCCAAGATTCTAGAACTCTTCATAAAACAAAAATTTAAAACATCGTAGCCTGACGATTAAGGGCTTTTGTTTTTATGGATTGTTTGGATAACTAAGACCCTGCTTTTTAGCGGGGTCTTTACTTTTTTCAATCTTGTATGCAACCAGCGATTTTAGAATATTTATATATAGGATTGGCGTGAAATAAGAAATGATTTTCGTGTTACAAAAAATAAAATACTTCCGGCCAAATTCATTCTTTCCCAATCAAAAGATAAATTATAACCACAAACTTTCCAATGCAGAAAAGCCACAAGAACATAATCGTTCCTGCGGCTTTTGCTTTTTTTCAATCTATCATTAATAAGCTGCCTAATCTTACTGAAGAATCAGCGGGATTGGATTTAGATTGATTTATCCTTTAATTCTTTTTGCTTCACTTTCCAAACCTGTTTTTCTTTCTCTTGAACTTTTAATCTGGCTGCTACCAAAGCGCCAGGTAAAATTCACACGGAAGGTCTGGCTTTCCCAATTACCGCTTCCCTTAATATACAAGCCTCCAAAATCACTTGTTGCACTCCATGGCATGGTATGAAAAATATCAGTGTATGAGATTTTAACAGAAGCTTTTTTATCAAACAATTGTTTTTGTAATCCAATATCGGCACCCCCCTGTGGTTTTGTTTTCCAGGTTGCTCCCCAGATAGATGGACCGCTGTACCATCCACTAATTTCAGCAGTATAATCCTTACCTAAAGTGAATGATTGCTGCAGATATGCGCCATACATCGGTATATCAGTTTTTACTTCTTTTCCACCAATAGCTCCTCTGAACATTTGGTAATTGAACCAGAAATTAGCATACCCATTCCACCATTTTTTTATTTGTGTAGGTGCCCCAATATTAAAGCTGAGAATTTGCTGGGTGGCCAAGTTTTGCTGTTGTACATACGTAGCATTACCAGTTGTGTCTGTTATTGTTGTTGCATAATCACTCACGTGACTGTAACCTACCGTAGTATTAAGCAAACTCTTAAACGTATGTGTGAGCTCTACATTGTTAGTATACTGAGGCCGTAAAAATGCATTACCTTTTTCATAAGTCAGTTCATCCAGTTTGTTTTCAAAAGGATTCAGATCCTGGTAAGTTGGCCTGTCAATTCTTCTGCTGTATGTTAAGTTAAGAGAATGCTTCTGGTTAATATTCCATGTAAGCGCTGCTGAAGGAAATAAATTCAGGTAATCTCTTTTTACATTGTCATCAGGCTGCTTTTTTCCATCCGCCCTGATAAGTTTTCCTTCGCTGTTGGTTTGCTCTAACCTTAAACCTGTTTGTATACTCCATTTTGCGTTAAGCTGTTGCTGGTAGTTTACATACGCTGCATTTACATTTTCTGTGTATTTAAATCTGTTACTTTTTTCAAGTATATATTTTGGCTGATTCAGCGCTGTGTCTGTAAAAAAGTCAAAAGTATTTTTTGTTGTTACGTAAGAAAATTTAGCACCATACCCCAGTTTACCTTTACCCAATTTTTGTTCTGCATCTACTTTAGCAGTGTAGATATCAATATCAGTTGGCGTATAATTACGGTTTACAATGCTGTACAAAAAATCATTGGTACTGCCATAATAATAATTTGGCTGATAGCTGCTTCCTGTACCACGGAACAAACCATAGTCAGCATCAAAATTTATTTCACGGCCACTGGTATCTGCATACCGGTAGTTGATGTTGAAATTTGCATTGGTTCTTTTACCTGGAATATTATTAAAAGCTTCCAGGTTTTTAATAAACACTCCGGTTGGATTGTAGTACACGGCAGTATTGCCTTTGCTGTTCCACTCATTTTTGCTGAAATTGGTGGTTACCATAAAACCAATCGTGTTATTATTGTTTACAAAATAATCAGCACCCCCCTTTATATTGATACTTTTATCATTACTGTGCATTTCAGTTTTTTGATCATACAATGTATCCTTCTGAATCCTGTAGAGCTTTATTGTATTTTCATACCTGCCAATATTGCCTCCCACATTACCAAATACATTAATCTTTTTATCACGGTAGTTTAAATTTACTGATCCGTTTCCTTTTGGTGTTATCCCCTGAACAAATCCAGTAGTCAAACTTCCATTGGTGCCAAATTTTTTATTTTTCTTTAACTGGATATTTACAATACCTGCGTTACCACTGGCATCATATTTAGCACTTGGGTTACTGATCATTTCAATCGCCTCAATATCATTGCTGTTGATGCTTTTTAAATATGCAGCAAGATCTTTTGTGTCCAGTTGCATCATTTTACCATCTACATAAACTTTCACACCTGTTTTGCCTTTCATGCTGATGTTGTCGTTATTATCCACCTGCACACCAGGACTTTTTTGCAACAATTCCAATGCATTACTTCCAGCTGCATTAATACTTGCTTCCACATTAAAAACAGTTTTATCTGCTTTTACTTCTATCATAGGTTTTTTTGCCACCACTGTTACCTCTTTTAATTTTCCTGTTGCAACCAGCATAGTAACTGGTTTGGCATCAATTTTTTGGCTGGCTGTTTTTTCAAATATAGCTGAGTAAACTTTTTCAAAACCAACACTTGAATAACTCAGCAAAAAACTACCTTCTTTTCCTGAATTGATTTCAAAATTTCCTTTGGCATCGCTTATGTCAGTTTTCACCAGGCTGGAATCTTTTGCCTGTAATAATGAAACTGTTACTGATTGTAATGGGTTGTTATTTCCATCCTTAACCGTTCCGCTTATAGGGGCAATGCCCTGTGCAGTTGTTTTTATTACAGTCAAAAACAACAAGGCTGTGACCACTGTAATTGTCTTTCTCATTTTGATAATTTTTTTGTTTTTCATGATTGATACGCAAAGCAATCTCAAATGTTACAACCTTGTTATTCATTCTGGATGAATTGCCTATTTGATTACATGAATGGCTTTCCGTATCACATGGATATGTGATAAAAGGATTTATAGCCATTTGAATGGAACTCACCTCTCCGGTGCAGAGAATACACAGCGGCAGTTTAAAAGTGTAACTCCATCCCTGGTAGGTAACGGTTAGAAAAACCGGATGCAAAAAAAGAAATACATAAAATTTCAACAGAAATAAATTTTGTTTTGCTAAAAGAAATCTTTCCTGTTTTTTAAATTTTGTACTTCTTTTTATATAAACAACAAAGCTGTTTAATTTATGCTGTCTGACTAAAGTATTGAGTGCAGAAAAAACATATAGCAAAAGTTAGCACTGTAGAAATTAACCCATAAATAAAAATTTATAGCCAATATTCAGGTGCCTGTATTTTGTTGCCAGAATTTTACCCAGGAAATAAATATCCTTTGTCATGATTTTATACAAATGCTCTTTATCATACATTATTTCCTTAATGCCCCATTCCATTTTGTAATGCTTTTTTGTGTTGCTACTTAGTGTGCTCAGTACAAAGCTTTACAATCTTCTGAAAGATTTTTTTACTTTCTTCCTGATTGCAGCTTCATTTTTTCACTCACTCCCATGAGGTACTCCATCGTTTTACGGGTTATTTCAATAGTGAGTAATTTTTCCTGTTGCTTTATATTGAAAACTTTGACTTAGAAGAAACATGCCAAATCAAATGCTTTAAATCTAAATGATTTAACATCCCGGTGGCTATACTCCGCAAGGGTAAAACAGTGAATTTTATTTTGTTGGATAACATTAAAAATGAATCGGTGTTTTAATTTACAAAACCATTAAAGATCCCTACAGGTATGCGGTACAACAGAGTACTTCGGCTTTGCTCAGTATAAATTACAACGATGATGCACATAGCTGCTCCTTCGTTGGGACAACAAAACTTTGACTCCCATTTTTAACAAATGAACTGATAGCCGTTTTAACCAATCCTTTTTTATTTTAAAAATCATAAACAATACTAAATTTTATAGAACCACTTCAGCAACATTGTTCAAGAGATCAAAGCATGGTGAAAAAAAATTGCCCATGTAATTCAGCAATGCCGATCACATGGGCAACAATTTATTTTTCTATTCTTTTAAAATCTCTTTCTACCAAAACTTAACATACAATGCAAAAATGATGAGCAGGGTAATTACAATCATTACTGTTGTAGATGGACTTAATTTAAACATTTCTTTATCCAGCATAAATGCTTTAGGATTAATTTTTGGTCCTGCAAGGCTTATCAGCACCATCACGATCATGGTAAACATAAATGCCAATCCCATGCAGATGTGAAAAGGAATGATGAATACATCTTTACCGTCTTTAATGGTATGGAAGGCAGTATATAAAAAAGTATCATTGCCAAATAATTGTGGTGCAAATTCATTGAACAAAACAGACAAACCAAATCCTGTTAAAAGGCCTGCAATGGCAGCAGCTCCTGTAGTTCTTTTCCAGAACATGCCCAGTATAAACATGGCGAATACACCCGGACTTATATAACCGGTATATTGTTGTATAAAGGTAAATCCACCCTTACCACCTATTCCTAAGATATCGTTCCAGGTAAATAATACGGCCAATATCATAGCTGCAAATACCGCAAACCTGCCTATATAAACCTGGGACTTTTCAGTAGCATTTTTTTGAATATACTTTTTATGAATATCCAAAGTATAAATGGTAGAGATACTGTTTACTTTGCCCGCCAATGATGCAACGATTGCGGCTGTGAGGGCTGCAACAGAAAGCCCCTTTAACCCAGTGGGTAAAAAAGTAAGTACCGCAGAATAGGCGCCATCTTTACCACCAATTAATTGGGGCAAATACCCTCCTTTGTACAAAACAAATGCAGCAATACCAGGCAACATTACAATCAATGGCATCAGCAATTTTAAAAAGCCTGCAAATAAAATTCCGGTACGGGCAGTTTGAAGATCAGCACCCAAAGCTCTTTGTGTGATGTATTGATTACAGCCCCAGTAATTTAAATTGATAATCCAGATGCCGGCGAGGTAGGAAAGCAAACCGGGAAAAGTAATGTACTTATCAATTTCATTTTGGTTTGATTCCGGACCGGGCCGGGGTATGATCATTTTAAAATGTTCAGGAGCTTCTTTCATTAATGTTTTGAACCCGGCAAAAGCATTTTGTCCAACACCAAAATGTTCGGATACTGTTGTCAATGCAATATAAGTAGTTACCAATCCTCCAAAAATCAGCACCGCCACCTGTATTACGTCTGTATATGCTACCACCTTCATACCACCAAGAGAAATCAGCAATGCAAATATTGCCAGCCCCACCATAATTACATGCAGGTATCCACCACCTGCAATTCCATTAATGGCCACCGCACCGAGGTATAAAATAGAAGTAAGATTTACAAACACATACAGGAACAGCCAAAACACGGCCATGATCAGCGCTGTTGATTCATTGTATCTTGTTTTTAAGAACTGTGGCATAGTGTAAATCTTGTTCTTAATATAAACCGGGATAAACCATATGGCAATAATGATTAATGCAACAGCAGCAATCCATTCGTAAGCGGCCACGGCAATCCCAAGAAAGAAACCTTCTCCACTCATACCAATAAATTGTTCTGCAGAAATATTTGATGCTATTAAAGAAGCGCCTATGGCCCACCAGGTAAGGTGGCCTTCGGCAAGAAAATAAGCCTTGGCATCGTGTTCGTCCTTTTTACGTTTCCTGTAAATACTGTAACCATAGCCGGCTACAATTATGAAGTAAATAATAAATACCATGTAGTCGGCAAAAGCAAGGTTCTTATTCATGCAGCAATGTTTTGATTGATTTTTATAAAACTTGAAAATATATAATTGTTCTGTAAGATTGCTATTTATAATAATTAATATTCAGTTTAGAAAGTTGAGAAGTTTAGAAAGTTTAGGCACTAAACCCCTAAACTTCTCAACACCCTAAACATAAAATTCAATTACCTGTAATATACTTCACTCCAGCGAAGTTCATTCTTAAACTGGTATAAATCTGTTTGTTTACCAATCTTTACATATTCAATTCCTGCCATCTCTGCAAAATCTTCCATGTGTTCAGCAGTTAAATTCTGGCTGTAACCGGTATGGTGTGCACCACCTGCCAATATCCATGCAGCACAACCATCGTTCATGTTTGGATATGGTTTCCATAAAACCCTTGCCACCGGGAGTAGAGGCAACGCATGCGTTGCCTCTACGGCCTGCACCTCGTTTACCAATAAACGAAAACGGTTACCCATATCAATTACAGATGCATTGATGGCAGGCCCTGCTGCAGAATTAAACACCAGTCTAACGGGATCTTCTTTTCCTCCAATACCCAGCGGATGAATTTCACAGGAAGGTTTATTACTTGCGATGCTTTCACAAATCTCCAGCATGTGAGATCCTAATACCAATGGATTGGCAGGATCAAAATGATACGTGTAATCTTCCATAAAACTGTTGCCGCCTTTTAATCCTGTGCCCATAGTTTTCATTGCTCTTACCAATGCTGCAGTTTTCCAGTCACCTTCGCCTGCAAAGCCGTAACCCTTTGCCATCATACGTTGTGCACCAATGCCCGGCAATTGTTTCATGCCATGCAGGTCCTCAAATGTATCACTGAAGCCTTTAAAATTCCCCTTCTCTAAAAAATACTGCAGGCCCAGTTCAATCTTTGCAGCATCACGAAGTGATTGATATTGTTTACCATCTTTCTTTAAACTGGCAACTACATTGTAGCTGTCAAAATATTCCTGTGTTAATTTATCAACATCTCCATCACTCACTTCACTAATTACTTTTACCAGGTCCCCAATGCCATGTGTATTCACACTGTAACCAAACCTCATTTCTGCTTCTACCTTATCCCCGTCCGTTACTGCCACATAGCGCATGTTATCTCCAAAGCGAACAAACTTTGCACCCTGCCAGTCATTCCATCCTGCTGCAGCCCTTGTCCACACATTGATGCGTTCAATTACATTTTTATCCTGCCAATGTCCCACTACTACTTTTCTTTTCAAACGCATACGGCTCATGATAAAACCAAACTCCCTGTCTCCATGAGCGCTTTGATTGAGGTTCATAAAATCCATATCAATATCATTCCATGGAATATCACGGTTGAATTGTGTATGCAGATGCAGCAATGGTTTGTGCAATATCTTTAATCCTCCTATCCACATTTTTGCAGGTGAAAAAGTATGCATCCATGCAATGATGCCGACACATTTTGTAGAAGCATTTGCCTCTGCACATACTGCATAAATTTCTTCAGGAGATTTTACGGTTGGCTTAAAAACGATTGTTACCGGAATTGCTTCATCAGCATCCAATGACTTTGCAATTGTCTGCGAATGCTCTGCTACTTTTTTCAATGTTTCTTCTCCGTACAAATGCTGGCTGCCGGTTACAAACCACACTTCTAATTCTTTTAGTGATTTCATGTTTTGTGTTTTTTCCCTGGGTTTCACCAGGGTTATTAATATTAAAGTCCTTCGGACTTTTGAGAAATTTTTTTATACCAGCTTTGGTTTTACATGGCATCATCCTTGTGTCACAATCCTTTCATCTGAATACATAATGGCATCTTTCATCACACTATACACAATACATTCATTTCCTATTGCGAAATAATATCCACCGATTTTATTTGCTCCGGAAACCACAACATCATTTCTCCTTTACCACGGTTGGCCCATGCGTAATAAGGAATTGCTGTAAACGCTTCTTTTGATGTACTTACATTATTGTCTGCCACATTCACTTTAGTGATTGACGATTTTAAAACGGTCACACCGTTCAGTAATGCAGGCTCAAACTCAGTAGTGAACTGTGCGGAGGCTGGTAATACAATGGTTGATGTGCTGCCATTATTATCTGGCCATTCAGCACAATACATCAAAGGTCCTCTTTGCAATGCCACTTTTCCAATATCGTCTTTTAGTTTATCATTTGCATTAACCCTGCGAACTTCCATTGGCAAATTCACGTGCACCACATCATTCTTTTTCCATGTTCTGTTCAATACAGCATAGCCGTTCTCTGTGTTATATTCTACCGGGGTACCGTTTACCGTTATTGCAATTTTATTATCCGTTTTTGAAGTGTATGAATACAGATCAGAAGGAATCGCCTGGCCTGATGCCCAGCCAGGAATACGAACTTTTAATGCAAAAGGCAATGCACCCTTTTTAGGTGATAAGATAAATTTCAAATCACCCTGCCAGGGATAATTATTTTGTTGTTCAATATCCACCACTTTAGTATTAATGGTTACAGAAGAACTGCTGTTGATGAATAAATTTACAAACAGGTCATTGCCATTTTGTGCATACATATATCCCGGCACTGATGGCAACAATCTTGTAACATTGGTAGGGCAGCAGGAACATTCAAACCACCCGGCTCTTTCTGCTTCTACACCATTATTAATTGAATTATTTTTTACCTGCATGGCATTGGTATAGAAAAATGATTTACCATCCATGCCTACTCCTGATATCAATCCATTGTATAAAATTTTTTCCAGTACATCAATATATTTTGAATCGCCATGCAATTGAAACATGCGCTGGTTCCAATAGACATTGGCAATGGCTGCACAAGTTTCATTGTATGCCGTAGCATTGGGCAATTCATAATTGTCGCCATAGCGTTCACCGGAGCCAATTGCCCCTGCCCCACCCTGCACATATAATTTTTTTGAAACCAGATTATCCCAGATCGAATCAATAGCAGTTAGCAAAGCTTTATCGGCTGTTAATGCAGCTACATCTGCTACTGCTGAATATAAATAACCTGCCCTTACTGAGTGACCAATGGCTTCTCTCTGTTCAACCACAGGAATATGATCCTGCCAATATGCACCATTTTTCCATGGGTCTTTACTTGTTGAGTCATACCCTTTAAAATGTCCTCTTTCTTCAATAAAATATTTTGCAGTTGCCAGGTATTCTTTCTTACCGGTGATGCGGTATAATTTTACAAGCCCCATTTCAATCACTTCATGCCCCGGAGCCATGTGTAGTTTATCGTTTCCAAAAACAGTACAAACCAGGTCAGCATTTTTTAAAGCGATGTTCAATAAATTTCTTTTTCCGGTAGCAGCAAAGTGTGCAGCAGCAGCTTCATACAGGTGACCCGAATTGTATAATTCATGACTCAGTTCTCTTTCTTTCATCCAACGCTTTGGCCCGGCCCACGCATGCGGATGTGCAGGATCAATTGTTCTTGCTGTGTACAAATAACCATCTGGTTCCTGTGCCTTTGCTACTTTATCTATTAATGAATCAATGTATAATTCCAGTTTTTTGTCAGGAAATAAACTCAATGAAAAAGAAGCGCCTTCAATTGTTTTGTAAATATCTGTATCATCAAAAGGAAAAATGGTGCAAAACTTACCAATCTTTGATGCAGCCATTTCAAAGTTCTTTACCCTCCCTGTTCTTTCGCAACGTTCAAATGAAGCAGGAATAGTAACGGTGTGATTGATCTTTAATCTTGGTAACCAAAAATTATCTGTAAGACGCACATTCGTAAATGGCACGGCGGTAAAAGAATAATCTTTTTGCTGGGCAATTAAATTGCAGCAGTTCATCAAAATGATTAGTATAAGAATTACCCTTTTCATTTTTATTTTTTTTAGTTGTTATTACAAAATTGTTTTGCCTTGAATTGCTCTTCCTGAATTAACCTGCCTGAATTGCCCTGCCCTTCAGGGCAGGGACTAATGATTTTTACAGATGGGCTTTAGCCCAATTCAATCCTGGGCTAAAGCCCATCTAATATTTATATTCATTTTTCCCCCTGCTCTGAAGTACAGGGCTATTCATTTTTTCCCCGCCCTGAAGGGCAGGGCTATTCATTGCCCGTAATAACTATCCGGCCCATGTTTGCGTTCAAAATGTTTTTTGATCAACGCATCTTTTAACCTCGGCGCTCTAAAATTAATTTGCTCAGTCAGGTATGCCATCTGTGCTACTGTTTCCAGCACCGCACTGTTGTACACCGCCTTGGCAGCGGTTTTGCCCCAGGTGAATGGTGCATGGTTTCCTACCAATATCATTTCTACTTCTTCATAACTCAATGCTTTTTCTTTAAAACAATTTATAATCTGGAAACCTGTTTCGTATTCATAATTTCCTTTGATCATTTCATCACTCATCGGTGGTGCACACGGCACATCCACTGTAATATGGTCTGCATGTGTGGTACCAAAAATTGGAATGTCTCTTTGCGATTGCGCCCATGCGGTGGCGTAAGTGGAATGTGTGTGTACAATGCCATTAATCTTTTCCCAATGCCTGTATAATACTGCATGTGTTTTGGTATCGGATGACGGACGTAAAGATCCTTCGATTGTATTGCCATCAAAATCCACGATCACCATTTTATCTGCAGATAACTCTTCATAAGGAATACCACTTGGTTTGATTGCAAATACTCCAAGGCTTCTGTCGGCTGCACTTACATTACCAAATGTAAATAGCACCAGACCTAATTTTGGCAACTGCATGTTGGCTTCGTAAGCTTCTTTTTTTATGTGTTGATATTGGCTCATGATTTTTAATGCTGTTAATAAAACTAATTTGTTTCAAGTTATTTCATAAAACATTTTAAGTACTTTAATTCCCATCAAACAATGTGGAAAAAGATGCCAAAAGATATGCTGTAAAAGTGAGTGACACAACGATGCTGAGCAAAGAAATTTGGTTTGTCAAAAAAAATTCAATCGCAGAACCCGAGTTCATTTTAATGCTGCTATGAAAAAGCAAAGCCGGTGTCAACCAATTTTTCTTTAAACAACTTCTTAGTAGTTTGTTCTTCAATAAATTTACCCATCACTTTATATTGTTCAAAACGTTTTTGATAAATATCTACCAGTTGTTGATTGGGTTTATATTCCATATCAAAACCCTGCCCCATTGCACTCATTGCGTCTTCCACTTTATTGTAAATCCCTGCAGCAGTTGCGGCAAACATGGCTGCACCCAAAGCACAGGTTTGTTCAGAACGATGGATACGAATCGGCATGTTTATTACATCTGCCATCATCTGCATAATGAAAGGAGATTTTCTTGCAACACCACCTAAACCAATTAATCCTTTAACAGAAATTCCCTGCTCAATAAACCTTTCAACAATTGCTTTGGCACCAAAACAGGTTGATTCAACAATGGCTCTGAATATCGATACTGCGTCACTTCCCAAAGCCAAACCAGTAATAGAAGCAGTGAGCAACTGATTAGCATCCGGCGTTCTTCTTCCATTAAACCAATCCACTGCATATTCACTTTCGTCCGTTACCGTCAATGCAGCAGCCAGCTTGCTTAGTTGTGGAATGATGGCTTCTTCTGTTTCTTTGATTAATTTATCAACCGTATCTGCATCCACAATTTTTGATTGTGATAAAATATTTTGCAGTGGCCATGTTAATACTTTTTTATACCAGGCGTA
>JAYVLZ010000430.1:0-6430 GCA_043759175.1 Chitinophagaceae bacterium
CTGAACACACCCTCAATCCCCGGATAAAATGTAAGATTTGGATTGGAACCATTTGCAAGTATCCAACAGATCATTTGCCTCACTTCAGTTGCATTCATCGCTTTATGTGCAGGCATTGGTGCTCTTCCCCAAACACCTGTACTTCCATTGATAACATTTTTTGCAAGGCGTTCAACAGAATTTTTAGTCAACTTGTACCGTTTTGCTATCAATTCCAAAGAGGGGCCTATCAATTTATTTTTTGAAGCATGACAGGTAAAGCAATCATAATTTTTTAACATGGTTAATCCGTTATGTTCTTTTCCATTTCTTTTATTGGCTACATAGTTTTTTGCTTTGGAAGCGTCCGGTAAATAATACAATTCCAGTAAAACTTCCTTTGCATTTATTTCATCATATTCAGATGAACCATCTTCATTGTCTGTTATTTTTATATTGTAACGGATGATTGAATTCCACGAAAAATGATCATCATTCAGTGGACTGGTAATGATAACTTTTGGCAGATTATTTTCTATAATTTTTTGTGGGTTTACAAAAGCAGCGTTCAAACAACAGGCAAAAGCAATCAATACAATGGTAAAAAATAATTTGAATTGTATACTTTTCATTAATACCAGATTATGCTTCGCAAGGAATAACATAGTGACATTTTGTTTTGTTCAATAACCAAATAATGGGCTCATCTTTAATTTAAAATATGATTAAAGATCCCCAATGGTATTATGTACAAGAGGGCGATGCAACGATGATGACCATTGCTTCTCTGCCCGGACAAAAAAAATATTATTCACGTTTTTACCCCTTATACAGTGTAATTTCAGGCCTTATCTATTTCATTGGCAACCCGGTTGGCTGATCTGGTAGCAGCTTCGGTACCCCAATTCAAATTATCTGCATAAGCACCTGCAAAATGAATGCGTCCTTCAGGTTTCATTAAATTGGGCCAGAATTTTTTTAGTTCCCCTACAGGAAACGGCAGCCTTTCGCAGGTGGATGAAAATGTTTCTTTTGTCCAGTCCCTGCTAATGGCTAATTCAATCGTATCTTTTTTTCCTGGATACACTTCCCTGAATGCAGCCAATGCCCGTTGCGGAGATACACCACCAGGGCCAGTACCCAATACAATCACCCTGTGAGTATCCACCTCATCTGCAGAATGCCACACATCCCCTAAATCAGGATGGTTTAAAAACAGGTTGATATTTGGTAACCCGTCATCCAGCCAAAATTTAGAACTTGCCTGGAATACAAACCGGGAATATGAATCGTAAGTAACGTTATCAAAAATGTATTGCTTTTCAGGTGGCATGGCAGGCTGCACTGGTATATTTCGAAAAGCCGGTAAAGGAATACAGTTAACAAAATAATCGGCCTGCATTTGCTTTTCCTCATTAAACTTTTTGTAAGTAACTGTTACGCCAGCATCGCTATTTTTAATTGCTACAATTGGACTGTTGAGCCAAACCCTTTGTCCCAATTTTTTTGCAAATGCATTTGGCAGCATTTGATTGCCGCCTTTTAGCCGGTAAACCTCTGTTGGAAAAACTGGCACGCCCCGAATGTTAAGAATAGCAGCATACCATAATTCAAACAAAGCAGAGGAACCTTCTCCGCCAAGAAATTCCAACGCAGTTTTTGAAGCACCTTCTTTTTTAAAAAATTCTGCAGCGGGGATTTTATCAAGATGATCGTATCCAATATTGAAGGGCTGGTATTCATCTGTAAATTTATCCAGATGAGGTGCTGTGTACAGCGTTTGCATTTCGCCCCATGCATTTTCCGATAAATATTTTACCTCTCTTTCATTAAAGCCAAACTTTTTTAATACAGCCGGATCGGCCAACATTTCTTCTGTATAAAAAGTGCCCTTGATTCTTCTTTGTATTCCTTTGCGGCGGGGATAAGGAATTACTTCCACCCCTAATTCTTTTGCGTATTCAAAATAAAGTTTGTACCCGGGTTTCACAATATGCTCCTGTCCAAAATCACCGTACAGTCCATCAGACAAACCATCATGAACCGTAAATATATGGCCACCATGCCTGCCTGATGCTTCCAGCACAGTTACATCATGTCCTTTTTTCATTAATTCATATGCACAACAAAGCCCTCCCAATCCTGCACCGCCAACAATAATTTTTTTTGATGGGGCCTGGTGGTTCTGTAAAAATGCAGGTTGCAGTTTGTTTGTTTCATCCTTTATCACTGCTGCTGCATTACTGGTTAATAAAGTGGCACTTATTCCACCCATTACCGTTTTTTTTATAAAATCCCTTCTTTCCAAATTACTCATAAAGGCAAAATTTAAAAAATTGAATGAATACAATTATATGCTTTGACTAAACAAAGAATTCGATTATTAACACTGCTATTTTGATAAGCAGATTTTTAGATTACATACTGTATGCCGGATAAAAATATGCATTGATTTTATTCAACCCACTAACCAGCGGATTGTTTTGCCATTTTTATTTGTTACCCCGGGTTCATCCGGGGTTATTTAAATTTTAGCTCCCGAAAAATCGTATTGGCGTCAAGTTAATTTTTTTTCATTATTACGAAATCCTTACCCACAGCCCCATTGGGGCTATAGTTTGGTAGTTACATTTTTATGGTTTTAATCGTAGCCCCAGCGGGGCGATATTTTTTTGAATGGACTTTTGCTCCCTTAATATGTCGCCCCTATGGGGCTTTACAAACTATTTATCCTTGACACTACCAAAATATCGCCTCTCCGAGGCTTGTTTAAATTGACGCTAATGCGAAAAATCGGGACAGGCTCTTCGAGCTACTGCACAATTTTATCCGGCTTACTATAAATATCGAATGAGTGATAATTGTGTTTGGCAAAAGCAAGAAAATTCTATAACTGCATAAAAATAAATTGCCTGTTTAAATTTACATTTTAAATTTTAAAAAGCTTACGGTTAAATAACGCAACCGTTTGTTCTGTTTTACTTCTTTTTACAACTTACTTTAATTTATCTATTACAAAATTTCCTACTTTTCTTCCTTCATCTTTTCCGTTTGTGATGGCGGTAATAAAATGAATGCCCCCGTACAGCCTGCTGACGGATGCCTGGTCGGCCGCTTCATAAAAAGAATTGAAATGCCTGGTTGGTCTTCCGAAAGGAACTTCGGCAGAATCTGTAAATGCATACTTATCCCCTACCATTTGCGTAAGTACCGTAGCGGCGCTGGATGATACAACACTGTGCCCACTGGGATATTCAGGAAATGGCGGTGTTTGAATTAATGGCTGCCAGTCTTTATCAATGTATTTGTTAATAAAAGTTTCAGGCCTTACATAATTGTAATAGTACTTGGCTTCCCAGCAGGAAATTAAAGCATCAAATAATGCAATGGCTGTTTTTGAAATAAGCGAAGCTGTTTTTATAGCATCATAATTTTCTTTTTCAGCAACAGCACAGGCAATATGCACCCAATGGCCTGGTGGTGAATTTTTTTGAAGGAAATAAGTAATGTGGCCATCTGTAACGGAAGTGTTTGGATTGTCGTCCCAATACCATGCAGTAGCTGAATCACTGGCATTGGGTTTTACTATAGCTTCATATACCTGGAAAGCTTCTTTGTAAAATGCAGCGCTTTTTGTGGTATCATAAGGAATGGGAGGTACCGGTCTGAATTGTGAAACAGAATCTAAAATCAATGGCCTGATTTTTCCCCAGTTGTTCTCTATTGCATCCATATAATCTGGTGGTGTAGGAATCCACCTGCCCGGCTGCTGGTTTACAATATACCCTCCGTAAGATGTTCGCTGAAGATAACCGTCCTTATTTGCCCATGCCAATATATGCTGCCCTACAGCACGGCCATACGAAACAGAACTATCTAATAGTTCTTTGCTGATACCGAAGCTGTCTAACTGTTGCAGGTATTCTTTTTCCCTTTCTTTCATTGCATCACCATTAAACACCAGCTTCTGCCCAACAGTGATAAATGCAATGATGCTTGAAATGGGATAGCAATATTTTTTATTCTTATCAGGCTGCGGCAATGCTTGCAGTCCTGTTAATTTTCCTGCATAAGATTTATATCCCGGATTTTCAGGGAGCAAAGCTTCATAAGCCGCAATATTGGTATAAGCATAAATGCGGCTGCACACTGGCGGAGAAAAAATATCCGTCATTATAACATACGTAAGCTTTTGATTCCATTGCGGCAGTTGATTTTTACAAAATTGCTCAATACCTGCATGGTTTGTTTTTTGTTTACAGGAAAAAACAAAAACAATTATCATTAATAAGCCTGCAACCTTTTTCATTTCCCAGTTTATTTTGAATTAGTTGTTATCTGTTTTTTATTCCCATTGTTATCGTAAAAAATAACAGACGATACAAGTGAGCTGTTGTAACTAAACACCCGTGATGAATTTGATAAATAAGAATTGCCCCAATAAAATTCCTGCCTGTATGCCTTGCCATCTTTCTTTTGTATAACAGCATATACATCATTTTTTCCTGCTGCGGCAGAAGTGATATTATTTGTGGCAAAAGCATACGTTTTTAAATCGCCATCATTATTTGCCGATAAAATGATGGCAGTATTAGCTGATATTGGTAATGCAGCAATTCCTTTGCTATCACCATCTGCTTTAAACCCCGTTGTGCCTGAAGCAGATGTTTTAAAGTTTCCTTTACCGTTGCCTGTAAGCAATATTCCGGTCATTGCGTCATAAGCACCTGTTGAGACTTCAGTGGAATAAGAGTTACCTGTTATTAATACATCTGTATGCCCGTCATTATTATAATCTCCTGTCAGCATTCCAAATATGGGAGCAAACTGGCATTCAAGCGGCAATGCTTTTCTTTCAAATTTTCCGTTTCCTTTGTTTTCTAAATAACTGCTTTCAAAACATTCACTCTTTACAACTAATGCATCGCTGAGTTCCTCTTTGGTAAAAGATTCTTCAAATGTAACGGAGGCAAAGTCTTTATACGACTGGAAGCGCCCTCTCATAGCAGCCATTTGTTTTATCATTTCATCACGGGTGGGATAGATATAATTTTTCCCATCCACATAGTAACACATCACCGGGTCAAGCCTTCCGTTTTTATCAAAATCTTTTGCATAAATACAAAGTGGTTCTTTTACGCTTGCTTTATGCCTGGTATTTAATCCAAGGTTTCCAATGATATAATCAATATCACCATCTTCATCGAAATCGGCGGCGGCAATACTGTTCCACCAGCCTGAAGAATTTAGGATTTCTGATTTCTGATTTCTGATTTGCCCATTATTATTTTTTAAAAATGTGATGGGCATAAATTCACCTGCAAGCATTAAATCAAGCCAGCCATCGTTATCATAGTCTGTCCAAAGTGCAGAAGTAACCATTCCCATTTTTCCCTGCTGAGGTAATTCGGTTGCAGATACATCTGAAAATTTAACCTCACCCCGGCTCCCGTCTTGACGGGACAGGCTCTCTCCATTTGGAGAGGGGGAAAGAGCATCATTTTTTAATAAATAGCTTTTTGCCGCCAAAGGATAACTACCCGGCACCACCCTTCCGCCAATAAATAAATCCAAATCTCCATCTTTATCATAATCACAGGCCACCACACAGGAACCACTTGCTTTTGTTTCAGGCAATGCATCCGGCTTATATGCAAAATTTCCTTTGCCATCATTAAAATACAACCTGTCCTGTTGCATAGCAGTACCTTCTGTATTTTCGGAGCCACCACTCACCACATACAAATCAAGGTCGTTATCATTATCTGCATCAAACAACAACACGCCCATGTCTTCATACAAAGTATCTTTCTTCAATTTCTTTTCAGTAAAACTTCCATTACTGTTTTGAATAAAAAAACTTCCATTACTTCCTGATGCAGCGCCGATATAAAAATCTTCTTTGCCATCACCATTTATATCGCCTGTTGCAATACCCGGTCCGTTCTTAGAGTGCATGTGTGGCAACAGCGGCTGTATTTTAAAATCAACAAATTCATTTTCGGTATGATGATAGTTTAATCCATTCTTTCCGGTAATATTTGTGAACAGGTAAGAAGAATTATTTTTTATAACAGCATCGTCAATCCTGGTTGTAGCTGCGTATGCAATATTTACAACCCGGTTTGCTTTTACAGTAATTTCTTTTTGCTGTTCCCCGCCAGGCCAAATAATTTTTATGCTGTCTGCCACAGTATTTTTTCCAATACCAAAATGCAGTACAGGTTCCATGGATGATTCATAACCACGATAGGGATTTAATTCCTGCATTTGCATCTGTCCTTTTGTAAATACATATACTTTGGAGCCAATTGCATCTGTATTCGGCTGCTTGCCCTTTAATTTTATTGATAGATAATTATTCTTCAATAACTCATTTGCATTATTCTTAAATATTTTTGCTTTGCTGTTAAACTGATTGATGATTAATTCAAGGTCGCCGTCATTATCC
>JAYVLZ010000431.1:0-17424 GCA_043759175.1 Chitinophagaceae bacterium
GAAAAATTAATTCATAATTGGAATACAAAAATAGCAACCATATTTGTTTCTATCATAAATAGTAAAAATTATTTTTCAACTTTGTTAAAGTAGAAGTAACAGTATTGGTTTACTTGCCCTGGGTGTAAAACATGCGGTACTGTTTGGAATGCTTTGTGCCATCATGACCATCATTCCTTACATTGGAATTTTCGTGAGTGCCTTATTACCCATCTCTGTTATCTGGATGGATACGGGCAATGTATGGTATCCCATTGGTGTGGTGGCTATATTTAGTTTTGTTCAATACCTGGAAGCAAATGTAATTTTCCCAAAAGTAGTAGGCACACAATTAAATGTGAGCACATTCGCAATGCTGGTGGCCATTATTGCAGGTGGTATTATCTGGGGCGTGGCAGGGATGGTGCTCTTTATTCCTTTTGTGGCAATTTTAAAAATCGTGACCGAAAATATACAGGAGTGGGAACCGCTTAACTTATTGCTAAGCCGAAAATAATCATTCATCCAACTTAAATCATCAACGAAGTCCGCTGCATAAAAAATTCATACAACTTCATCAACAGCCACTCAATTGCCTGTGCACCATATCGGCCAAATACAATAATCACTATCAGCACAGCCAACCAATATGCCATAATATCTAACTCGTGTTTTTGACTGGTTAGCATAAAATATCTTTTTAAAACTAATTCCAGCAGCAATCTTTAACATCCACATTTTTTGCTTATGGTCCTTCCGCTGGCGGAGGCATTTCATCAGGAGGATTTTCGTAGGGATCCTCATCTGGTATAAAATCCGGATCTTCCTGTGGAATGATTGGTTCTTCAGGATCTACGGGTTCCTGAATTTCCGGATGTTTACCTGGTGTGGGGTATTCAACTGGAGTACCCGGTTGTATTTTCTTTGGCATCTCAATATTTTTAATTTTATAAAATTATTTTTGATATCTATCCATTCTCTTTAATTACAACTTTACCGAATTTGGAATCAAAATATACATATCAACAAACAAATGAAATGCCGTAAATCAAATGTTTTACTGACAGCTGTCAGTATTATCATTCATTGCAAAAAACAGCATTTCAATTTTAGCATCAATTTTGATTTGTAACTTCAATCAATGCCCACAGTAAATTTGAAGGCCGAAAAAAATATTCAACCCGGAATAAGGTAAAAATAATCCGGGGCGGTACTGAATATTTTAGCCTCCTGGTTGATTTAATCAATACTGCTAAAGAAAGCATACACCTTCAGACATATATATTCGCAAATGATGAAACAGGCATGATGGTGGCTGATGCATTACTGACTGCTGCCAAAAGAAATGTTAGTGTGTATTTACTTGCAGATGGCTATGCATCACAATCCCTGTCTAAAAAATTGATTGAGTCATTTGCAGATGCCGGTGTTCATTTTCGTTTTTTTGAGCCCCTGTTAAAAAGTAAAAAGTTTTATTTTGGCAGAAGACTGCATCATAAAATATTTGTGGCGGATGGCAGGTTTGCTCTTACAGGGGGCATCAATATTGCCAACCGTTACAATGATATGCCCGGTCTGCCTGCATGGCTCGATTTTGCATTGTATGCAGAAGGCGAAATAGTAAGAGAGCTATGTATAACCTGCTGGAAAACATGGAACGGATTTCCTCAAAAAATGGAGCTTACACCCTGCGAAAAACAACCACTGACGTTTAAATTTAAAACAGAAGAAAGCAGTAGTGTAAGGTTGCGGCGCAATGATTGGGTAAGAAGAAAAAATGAAATTTCCTCTACTTATATAGAGCTATTCCGCAATGCTGCATCTCATATCACTATCCTTTGCAGTTATTTTTTACCGGGGAAAATTATCCGCAGGTTGTTGAGTAATGCTTCCAAAAGGGGCGTAAAAATAAAAGTGATTACCGCAGGGCCTTCGGATGTAATGCTTTCAAAAAATGCAGAACGGTGGATGTACGACTGGTTGCTTCGCAATAACATAGAACTCTACGAATACCAAACAACGGTATTACATGCTAAAGTAGCTGTTTGCGATAATGAGTGGTTCACCATCGGGTCTTATAATATCAATAACATCAGCGCTTATGCCAGCATAGAACTAAACCTGGATGTACGCAATGCTGTCATTGCAAAAGAGATCGAACAAAAGCTGGAAAAAATTATTGAAAAGGAATGTGTGCAAATCACCAAAGAAGAATTGATACACAAAAAAAATATTTTTAACCAATTTATTAACTGGTTATCATACCAGTTTATCCGTTTTGTATTTTACATACTAACGTTCTATTATAAACGTACAAACTGATAGGCTGCTGTTCACCTTAAGCCTGCATTCTTTTATTGCAACAAATCATTTTCTGAATAGCTTTCGTAATTTAATGCCTCCTCTGTCCATGATTTTTTGTGCCAATAAATCTGCCCCATAACTAACAGTACTCTTAAGTATACTGTCCCCATTCATCATAGCATCCTGCCTGCCGGAGAGTACCATATTATAAGTTTCTTTAGCAAGATGTGCCGGCTTTAAGGATTCTCTCAATTCACCCCAGCTATTGCGGATCTTGAATTCCAATAATTGCTGCTGCTGTTCCAGGTGTCGCTTTTCAGCTTTCAACTGTTTTATGCTTTTAATCTTCTTCATCTGTATCGTTCCTGAATAATTGATGAATGATTGCATTCATTACCGGCATGCGGATGATCTTTCCCCTTGCTGCCCATATTATTATCCCTGCAACCAAATATATGCCGGCAACAATTAAAAACCCTGCCCATTCTCTGCCTGTCCATTCACCTAAAAATAGTGACAAAGCAACACTGGCAAATCCTAAAAAAAATAAAAATACCAGTGATGCAATTATGCCTGCTGTAACGTTAGCAATAACAACCGAACTTTTTTCTGCTGCTCCTAATTTAACTGCATCCACCCTGGCGTTTACATATTCTTTTATATTATTGGCCAGTTCCTCCACTTTATCAAATGCCTTTTCCATTTGGATTTTTTTAATGAATGTTTCAATCAACCACATTTTTAAACATACCATGCTTTGTAAACTCCTGCACTTTTTCTTTTACAGTATGCCCGATATCTTCCTTCAGGTCTTTTAATCCATCTTTCCCTTTGTTACATTTTTCTTTCAGATCATCCGTCAGTTTTTTTCCCTGGTCATTGATCTTTTTTCTTGTTTCGCTTCCTTTATCTGGTGCAAATAAAACACCTAATAAAGCACCCACTGCAGCACCTGCGGCCAATGCAGTAAGTATTCTGCCTGAATTATTCATACAATAGATTTTAGTTAGATAATAAGTGCAAGATAACCGGGGCCTGATCTAATTAAAATGACAGACGTCAACATTTATATTGATTGCTGTTAAAATTAAAGGAGCCTTACTTATTCATTTTCGAAACGGCCCGTTTTTTCCGTTATCACAATCCGGTAAATAACTGAACGGCTTTTACCATGAGGGAAATGCGGCTGCGCTACATTTTCAACTGCATGAGGTAATACTGCAGATTTACTTATTTTAACATGCAGCATTCTGTCTACAAACAATTTCATGGCTTCATATCTTTTCCGCTCCTCTGTCAGTTCCTGGTATTCACCCCATGCAATAACACTTTTCCAGGAAGTAAAACTTTTCATTTCATCCACCTCAAAACATACGTCAGAATTTTTACGCATCATTTTTATCTTCATCCCTTCATAAGAATGAGCAATGATACACCTGCCATCGTACACATAATTTACCGGCACCACGTAAGTTTTTTTACCGTCATTGCATCCTATCCGGCCGAGTACATTTTGTTTTAATACCTCTTCTATTTCTTCATTTGTGAGATTTCCAATCATATTGCAATTGTTTATAAAAATGCCCACCCACATCAATTTTAAAAGTCTACTGAACAGCCTGCTGGTGCAGCGCCATCACCGGCACATGGCAATGCAATACCAGGTTTTTGGTATGACTCCTGTGTATCAGCATTTCCATCAATCCATACCGTTTTGGTAATACGATCAACAGGTCAATGTGATGTTCCTCTGCAAATTCCATAATGCTTTCGTCTGTTTTTTCATCCGTGATAAAATGGTATTTAGGATTCAGGCCGCTAATCATTTCATGCAGTAATCCTGATTCAAAAACAACTCCTGGATCCAGTTCATCTTTTTTACCAGTATTTAACACATGCAGTTCTGCATTAAAGTCATTTACCAGCAGTTTAATTTCCTCCACCGGGGTAGTATCTAACACTCCATCAAAATCGCAGGCAAGTCCAATTTTCTTAACGTTTGAAAAAGAAACTCCCTGCGGTACAGTAATGGTCGGCCACATCAAATGTTTCATGGCGTACACAGCATGACCACCAAAAAGTAAACGCTCTGCTGCTGTACTACCCTGGCTGCCTATTATCACTGCGTAAGGATGTACACTTACACAAACAGCCTGCAATTCCTGGAAAAAAGGACCCAGCCTGATTTTTGTTTCTATCGAAATTTTATTGCCGGTTTTTTGTATTAACTGAGCTTTTAATTCATCAATATTATTGTCAGCGATCTTTCGTACATCTTCCACATTTACTGTTAATGGCATCCCATTGTATCCTACCGGTAAATTGTAGATATGGAGGAGCAGGATATTGGCATTAATTACCATAGCCATGTCTGTGGCATAGTTTGCTGCATTTAAAGCGGCAGGAGAAAAATCTGTTGCAACTACAATAGTTTTCATACAACTTAATTTTTTGATTTAAAACATGCACCTCTCATTTAAAATACCTGAATGTTACAATTATCAAACATCATATTTACACTACTAAGCTACTGGTAATTGTTACCATAAACACTGACAGGTCTCACTAAAAATATTGATAATAATCATCAGGCCTTGTGGGCAGATGGATTTATTGTATGTGATGAAGATGGCCGCACGGGAGAAAGCAAAGCCTGGCATTATAAGGAGGTTAATTAAATTTTAAGAACACGGAACCTACTGCTGCATTTGAAATATCAACATAAACATTTGAAAAAATATCATAGTGTTATGTTAATTGTAAAGTGCCATTCACACTTAACTTAATACAAGAAAAAATATGACTTAAAAATAAAGAACATGAATCAATTGCCTTGTATTCTTCTCCACAAAGTTCTGGCTGTTTGCCAATCCCATCCTTCAAACCTGCCCCGCTGCACCACCAGTTTATTAGCGGCCGGATGCCGGAGAAAATAATGAAATGCAAATTTTGCTTTAGGATTTTGCCAGCCTGTTACCTGTCCAAAACGCAGGTCATTAAACACCAGTGTATCACTCCATTTTTCAACAGTATAAAACTGCTGTGAAAAACGGATGAGTTGCTGTACATCTTCCATATGATTGATAGGCACCAGTAAAAATTCATTGCGTGGAAAATATTGAAAAGCGATTTCTTTTTTGCTGTCAAATACAGAATGGAGACCAATATGATATCCTTTATCATCCCCCGCCACCACATACCACAGCCAGTTTTGCAATGGTGCAGGTGTGGTAAAATACCTGGTGTAACCAACCTGTTGTTTCTGCATGATTGTTTTTACATCTGTATTTACATTGTATTTGTTCATTAAACAATAAACAAGGTACAGTCCACTTAAACCCAGGCCCATCTGCCACCATCTTTTTCGCTGTGGCTTTAATTTTTTTAGCCAGATCAATGCAATGCATGCAATACCCGGCCAGATGGAGAAGAAGGGATCTGCCACATAAATGGCATTGAATGAAATGCGCCGGTGACTGAAAGGCTCAAACCAACCCACACCATAATTGTTAAATGCATCGATAAAAATATGTATGAAGATGACCCCACCAAAAAACAACAGCCATTTACGTAAGCTGATATTGTGGGGGCGGTGCCATCGTTCTGCAAGCATTGCAAATATGGGAGTAATGATGGCGCAAAACAACAACGAATGTGTAAATCCCCGGTGAGCCAATAAATTACCTGCTGGTGTTGACCAGAATGCAGCGAGGAAATCTATATCAGGAACGCTTTGTGCCATTGCCCCCCATAGCATTGCTTTTTTTCCAAGTGGTCTGCCTGCAAATGCTTCGCCCATGCAGGCACCTAATGCGATATGTGTGAGTGAATCCATTTTACTAAAATGCTGACTTTTATTTTAATCATGCATTAGCATAGCAAACAAAATTATTGCCATGTTTCTTCAGCAGGATAAATATAGCGATTGCCATGATGGATAAAAAGAGGTGCATTTAAAATTAGCTATGCAGTATGTTTTAAAAAGGTAATTTAATACGCCCTTATTTATTATACAAGCCAGGCTTATTATATTCAACATCTATGATCCGCAGATACAACCAGTTGAAATCTCCTTTGTTCATTTTCCAGCTCACTTCACTTTTCCCCGGAATACGTATACCCTGGAATGTTGAGTAACCATTTGTTTCTACATACCATTTTTCCAGTGTGGCATCTTTACCGCTTCCATACCAGCGGTTGCCTGTAAAACTGATTATGTCTCCATTTGTATCAAACTGAAAAATTCCTGAAGCACTAATGCCTTTGTAGTTCATGGTAGCTTTTGCCGAAGTGGAATCGGCGGATTCCCATTTAATATATTCAGCTAATGCAGCTGAAGGAAACCAACACATTTCAGCAAGGAAACGCATCATGGTTGACTGATTTATTTTATCATGATCTTTTGCATTTACTACATTCACTAATCCCAACACTTTAATCAGCATTTCGCCTTTTCCATTTTCAAATTTGTCACGGCCATTCATACTTAACAAGGGCATCATTTGCACATCGGCCTGCCAGTTAAAAGCAGGAGTATCCACAGTAAAATATTGTGTAGCAGTAAAGGGCATCCATTTCCCGTTGGGTTTGGTTCGCATTTCGCCAACTTGTTTCAGCCTTACCGTGTGTACTTTTTCTTTACCAACCACCCCAGCATTGATTAGCCATTTTTGCACAATTGGTGGAGTGCTGTTCAGCATTTCCTTTGTAATAACAGTATTCACTGGTTTAATTGATGATAACATTGCCGCAGTTTCTTTTTTTACCATTCTGCTAAAATTAACAGATGCCAAAGCAGTAACAGCAATTAAAAAGATAATAAGATTTGCAATGATTCCAAACCGGGCATCCCTCCAGGCCGCGATAATAAGTATCTGAGAAATTACAGCAGCAACGATTGCAATTACGGGCCATGCCTCTTTTTTCAGGAGGAATAAAACTGCAACAGCAATGAATAAAATAGCAGAAATGAACCAAACCAATCCTGCTGGTTTTGAAATCTCTTTTGTTAACTGCGTAATGTTTACGTATCCAAATGCCCTGGCAAATCCCAGGGCATGAATGAGGCCATGTAAAAAAACGAGGATGGCAAAAATATATTTAAGCATGGCGAATTCTTTATTGGTAACAGCCACTATTTATTATGTGCAATAAACAAAGGCAGCTTAACTTTTTGCATTAGTATATCAGCCATACTCTCCCTGAACAGCCTGCTGATGGCTCCTCTCCTATAGGCACCCAGCACCACCAATGCATTGCCTTCCTGCTGTTTTAGGTATTTTACAATTTCATCTTCAGCAAGTCCTTTCATCACTTTGTATTTTGCTTTGGGATAATGCCTTTTCATAAACTCTTTCATCAGTTTAGTATCAGGCATATTCAAAGTGGTGTTCACAGGATTTACAGAAATTACCTCTGTATCAATCTGTGTTAATGATGGTAATAAATAACTGAACATCTTAATGGCATGTACTGAAGAAGGTGCACCGTCAAATAACAGCATTATTTTTTCAACAGGTTTAAATTTCTGTGGCACCAGCAGCACAGGGCATTGGGCATCACTCAGTAAATCCCTGATAAAACGGGTAGGCGGTTTTTCAGGATAATGTGTCAACGTTTCTTTTGCATCAATAATAAGCAAGTCTGCATAAATGCTTTCATGCTTCAGATCCTGGATAGCAATATTGCGGTCGTGGTGAACAGTATATTCCAATCCTGCCTGCTGGCAGGCTGCTTCAAAATTTTCTGCTGCTGCATCACGGGTGGCTTTATCTTTTTGCTTGTATTGGGTCAACTTTTCTTCTGATACACCCTGCCTGGTAACCAGTTCATAAATTTTATAACTGGTGTAAGTAAAGTCATCCATAAAAACTCCCACCAGGTGTGTCTGCGTTTGCTTCGACAAATAAATAGCATATTCTTTTGTACTGTTTGAATATTGAAGGCCGTCAAAAGCAGCGATGATTTTTTCCATATACTTTATTTAGAATGAAAAAAATTGCAAATGCCTGAATTAACTATGGGATATGAGCCATCGTTAGCATTTTTAAATATGCTCAAAGCTACTGTGAAGCGGAACCAAATTAAATGACAGGAATTAGCTTTTATGGTGAGCTTGATCAAATAAATGAATGCGGAGAGAAAGTTATTTTGATTTTTTATCCGGCTTATATTATAGGCAGGTAAAACAACTGGCGCCGGAAACTTACCGGCGCCAGTTGAAAAAACAATTGACCTGTTGTTATTTTATCCCTAATGAATATTGAATGCCTCCTAAAATGTGCTGCAAAAAAAATGGTTCGCTGTAGCTTTCTTTTGTGTGGCCCAGCTCAGTGTAAAAAATCTTCCCACCTTCAAAATCATGGAACCATGCCATTGGATGATTGTCTCCATTCTTTCCGCCCTCATAAGAAGTCTCATCAATTTTTATCAGCACTTTCACATCAGGATTCATGCTCTTAAAATTATACCACTCATCTTTTCTTTCCCATACTGCAGGAAGATGTTTGGTAGAAAGATGTGTGTTATCTACCACTATCAGCTTAGCTACCTGTTGCTTTGGATGAGATAGAAAACTGGCACCGATCATTTTTACATACCATGGAAAGTTATACTCACAATCTGTAGCGGCATGAATACCCACAAAGCCGCCTCCTTTATGAATGAAATTTTGCAACGCTTTTTCTTCCTGTTCGCCCAAAACTTTCATGGTGGTAGAAAGAAAAATAATTGCCTGGTAGCTACTTAACTTATTATCATTAATATCAAGCGAATCTTCTGTTGCATCAACAGAAAAATTATTGTCAGCACCTAATTTTTTGATGGCTTCAATACCTGTTTCAATACTTTCATGACGGTAGCCATTGGTTTTTGAAAACACCAGCACTTTGTACTCAGCCGGGTTCACATTTATTTCATTCTTACTAACGAAAGAAGTTAAAACAATTGCAATGCAAAGGAAAGATGCACTTAAAAGAACGATCCATAAACCAGTCTTTTTTTTCATGAGTTATTTTTAATATGCTGTTCTGCTGTTAAATATTTTTTTTCGCTCCCTGTCAATCTGATGCTATGAAAATACAAAGCATAAGTGGGTCCACCATTGCATTGGGATTAGCATGACACAATCCCGCCTTAGGCGGAATCATGTAAAACCAATGCTGGTAAAATACAATTGTATCAGGTAGCCCACGCTTTATCTCCTTTTTTATAAGGATAATCACCAATGTATTTTCCCGGCACCGCTATGTAACGCAGTGCCTGTGTAGCACCTTCTTTAGACGTAAAGAAGCCCAGCAACGTAAGCTGCTTCATCATGGTGAAATAATGTGCCGGGTCTTCAGCCTTTTTACTTTTCTGGTAAGCTTTGGCTTCCGCATCTAAAGTAGTAAGCAAAGCTGTACGCTGTTCCGGCGTGGCATCTATAAATGATTTACCATTTGCTTTTTTGCTGGCTTCATTCAAGGTTACTATTCCTTTGTGGAATATTTCCTGGTTGGCCGGTTCGTAAGTATCATTTACCATTACCTTCATCAGCTCTCCTACTTTAGCAGCTTTGGCGCCGGGTGTTTTTGTTGCAGGCAAAATAGTTTCCGCTACTTCATCTAAAAAAGCAATATCGTTTTTACTAAAAACGGCACCACCTATTTCGGGTTCGCTTTTGCAACCGGTGAGCATGCCACCGCCAATGAATGCACCGCCGGTTAAGGCTGCTATCATTTTTATGAGTTCCCTTCTTTCCATTGTAAAAAATTTAAAAGTTTAATTAATGTTTAAAAGTTTAATGTTAGCAAGCAGGAATTTACAGCAATTTTTCTTTTATAAACCTGTATGATCTTACTCTTGTCTTAAAACCCCTTTAGGGGAAGGGGGTTAAATGTTTCCCTTTTTTAATTCGCTTACTGCAAAGTCTGCAGCCCTTGCTGTTAGGGCCATATAAGTAAGTGATGGATTCTGGCATGCCGATGAAGTCATGCAGGCGCCATCTGTTACAAATACATTTTTTGCATCCCACAGCTGGTTGTAACTATTCAATACAGATGTCTTTGGATCTTTACCCATCCTGGCGGTACCCATTTCATGAATACCATGACCAATCGCATGACCACTATCGTAGGTAGTGATTTTTTTTACACCAGCTGCATCCAGCATTGCTACAAGATCTGCTACAATTGCTTTACGCATTTTGTATTCGTTGTCTTTTAACTCTGCATCCATTGATAATACCGGCAATCCCCATTTATCTTTTACTGTTTTATCCAGTGTCATTTTATTTTCATGGTAAGGTAAAATTTCACCAAAACCTGTTGCACCAATGGTCCATGAACCAGATTCTGAAATAGCTTCTTTAAATCCTGCACCAATATTCAGCTCTGCTACTTCCCTGCTCCAGCCTTCTCTTGAGGCAGTACCCTGGTAACCATAGCCACGTAAAAAATCCCTTTTGTCATCATACAAATTTGCAAACCGGGTTATATAAAAACCATTTGCCCGGCGGCCATAAACCGTTTTATCTTCATAACCTTCCACCATTCCAGAAGCGCCGAGATTGTAATGGTGATCCATAATGTTGTGCCCCAGCTCTCCACTGCTGCTGCCCAATCCTTCAGGCCATATGTCCGTTGCTGAATTCATCAGTATCCATCCACTGTTTAATGCAGAAGCATTTAGAAAAACGATCTTACTATTGTATTGATAAGTCTTGTTTGTTTCTGTATCCAGCACTTCTACACCCGTTGCCTTTTTGGTATTTTTATCGTAATTAATTTTTGTTACAATTGAGAAAGGACGTACTGTTAAATTACCTGTTGCGGTGGCTGCTGGCAACGTAGAAGATTGAGTACTAAAGTATCCACCAAAAGGGCAGCCTTCCCAGCAGCGGTTCCTGAACTGGCATTGTGTTCTTCCCGGAATAGCCGCCGTTAAATTAGCCACCCGGCCAATGATCAGGTGACGTTTAAACTTTTCTTTTATTCTTGCAGCCACATCTTTTTCCACCATGTTCAGATCCATTGGTGGTAAAAACTGTCCATCTGGTAAATGAGCCAACCCTTCTATTGATCCACTGATGCCTGCAAATTTTTCTGCATAATCATACCAGGGAGCTACATCACGGTAACGGATAGGCCAGTCTACTCCATGACCATCTTTTGCATTGGCTTCAAAATCAAAATCGCTCCAGCGGTAGCTTTGCCTGCCCCATAAAATAGAACGGCCTCCCATACGGTAACTGCGCCACCAGGTAAATGGTTTTACTTCTGTGTAAGGACAATCCTTTTCATTCGTCCATCCATCCATTACCTGTTCCTGGGCAGCCCATCCCCGGTGAACAACAGGATAATCTTTCTTTTGCTGTACGGTGGTTTTGCCACGGTGCTCAAAATCCCAGGGATCTTTACCAGCCGATTTATAATCTTTAACATGCTCATAAGGAGCGCCACGTTCCAGCATTAATACTTTTAATCCTTTTTCTGTTAACTCTTTGGCAGCCCATCCACCACTGATTCCACTGCCTACAACAATTGCATCATAGGTATTTTGTGCAGCAGCTTTATTATTAATATTGGTTGAATCGCCTGGCATAGATTGAATTTTATTGTTTGATAAAATTAATAAGTTTATATATTTCCCTTCTTTAATTCACTTACCGCAAAATCGCAGGCCCTCGCAGTTAAAGCCATATAAGTAATGGAGGGATTTTGGCAAGCACTTGATGCCATGCAGGCTCCATCCGTTATGAAAACATTTTTTACATCATGCATTTGGTTATTACCATTCAGTACTGATGTTTTGGGATCCTTTCCCATTCTTGCCGTACCCATTTCATGAATACAAAAGCCGGGGGCAGGGGCATTGTCATATGTTTCTATATTTTTCAAACCGGCTTTTTCCAGCATTTCCCCAGCACTGTCCTTCATGTCTTTTCTCATCGCCTTTTCATTGTCTTTAAACTCACAGTCTATATCCAAAACAGGTAAACCCCATTTATCTTTTTTATCTTTACTAAGCGTAACCTTGTTTTCATAGTAAGGCAGATGCTCACCCCAGCTTCCAATTCCAAATGACCATTTACCTGGCTCTGTTAATGACTCCTTGTAATCGGCGCCTATCCCCTCCTCAATATTTATTTTCCCCCGGCCGGCACCACCCTGGTAACCAAAGCCACGCAGGTAATCTTTTTGTTGAGTAGCATTATTAATATTCCTAAACCTCGGAATATAAATTCCATTCGGTCTTCTTCCATACAGATATTTATCAGCAAAATCCTCTGTGTCGCCTCTTGCACCTACACCATAATGATGATCCATCAGGTTATGGCCAACCTGTTCACTTGAGTTGCCGAGTCCGTTAGGAAAAACATCCGACACCGAATTCAACAATATATGCGCTGTACCCAATGTTGAAGCATTTAGAAAAATAATTTTTGCAAAATACTCCACAGTCTTCATGGTTTCTGTATCCAGTATCCGAACGCCGATAGCCTTTTTCTTATCCTTATCATAGAGCACCTGCTCCACAACAGAGAAGGGTCTTAAAGTCATATTGCCGGTTTTTGCCGCAGCGGGCAGCGTTGCAGAATTACTGCTGAAATAACCTCCAAAAGGACAGCCCTCCTGGCACCTGCTTCTGTATTGGCATGGACCACGATCACCCACCTGGATTGTATGGTTGGCAGAACGGCCAATGATCATTCTTCTCCCATCCAAAAAGCTTTTTTGAATTCTTTCAGCAACCTGTTTTTCCAGGCAATTCATTTCCATTGGAGGTAAAAATTTACCGTCCGGCAATTGTGGTAAATTTTCTATTGATCCGTTTATTCCTACAAATGGCTCCACATAATCATACCATGGCGCAATATCTTTATAACGTATTGGCCAGTCAACCCCATGACCATCTTTTGCATTTGCTTCAAAATCTATATCACTCCAGCGATAACATTGCCTTCCCCAGGTTAAACTCCTTCCTCCCACATGATTACCCCGTACCCAATCAAAAGGTTTTACCTGGTTGTAAGGATTTTCAAGATCGTTTACAAAGAACTTTTTTGACACTTCATTCCAGGCATAGCATTTACTTTGTATTGGACTATTGGTTCTATCCTGTTGAGTTGTTGCTCCATGATGCGTTAACTCCCACGGATGTTTTGTTGAATCTGTATAATCTTTTACATGTTCTACATTTCTGCCTCTTTCCAGTACCAGCGTTTTCAAACCTTTTTCAGATAGCTCTTTGGCAGCCCAGCCCCCACTGATTCCACTACCTACAACAATTGCATCATATGTGTTTTGCAAAGTTGCCCTGTTGTTTATGTTGGTTGAATCGCCTGGCATAGATTGAATTTGGTTGGTTGGTTATAGTTTATAAATTTAAAGATTTCCTTTTTTTAATTCGCTCACTGCATAATCTGCTGCCCGTGCAGTAATGGCCATAAAAGTAAGTGAAGGATTTTGTGTACTGGTGGATGTCATACAGGCACCATCTGTTACAAAAACATTTTTACAATGGTGCAACTGGTTAAAGCCATTCAGCAAAGATGTTTTTGGATCCTTGCCCATTCTTACACCACCCATTTCATGAATATCATTTCCAGGCCTGCGGCCATTGTTATAAGCATTGATATTTTTGCACCCTGCTTTTTCCAGCATCTCTGATCCCTGCTGTAAAAAATCTTTCAATACTTTTTCATCATTATCATCATAGTCTACTGATGTGATCAATAAAGGAATTCCCCAATCATCTTTTTGATCCTTACTTAACCTTACATGATTTTTTTCTTTTGGTATTGTTTCACCCTGCATCATCATGCTCACATACCATCCACCAGGTTCAGTCAATGATTCTTTAAACCCGGCACCAATACCATCCTTACCAAAACCTTGTTGCCAACCGGAACGGCCTGCACTATAATGAACCATATAACCTCTTAAAAAATCAGTTTCCTGTTTGGTAACATTTCTAAAGTTTGGCATCATGGCTGCGGTTGGCTTTCTGCCATATTCAGTTTTGTCTTCAAAGCCTGGCACGGATGCATCAATATTGCCGAGGTAATTATGAAACGCTACATATTTTCCCAGTAAACCATTGTCGTTACCCAATCCATTGGGGAACCTGTTGGAAACGGAATTAAGTAAAATCAAATTGGAGTTTAAACAGGCAGCATTTACAAAAATTATTTTTGCAAAATATTCAATGGTCTGTTTAGTATTGGTATCAATGATCCGTACCCCGGAAGCTTTTTGTTTTTGTTCGTCATAAATAATAGAATGCACTACAGAGTATGGTCTTAATGTAAGATTTCCGGTTTTTTCTGCCCAGGGTAAGGTGGACGAATTAGAACTGAAATAACCTCCAAAAGGACATCCCCTGTAACAAATATTTCTTGCCTGGCACTGTCCACGGTTCTGTTGTAAATGAATTGCTGCTGGTTTGGTGAGATGTGCACACCTGCCCTGGATTACATAACGGTCTTTATAATTTTCCAATATTTTTTCCTGTATATATTTTTCAGCAACATTCATTTGCCAGGGTTCTAAAAATTCTCCATCGGGTAAAGTTTCCAATCCATCTTTATTTCCGCTGATGCCTACGAATCTTTCTACATGGCTGTACCATGGAGCCAGGTCCGGATACCTGATTGGCCAGTCGACCGCAAATCCATCCCTGGCAGGACCTTCAAAATCAAACTTACTCCAGCGCTGGGTTGCCCTTGCCCATATTAATGATTTACCTCCCACCTGGTAACCACGAATCCAGTCGAAAGGTTTTTCCTGTATATAAGGATGCTCCTTATCTTTTACAAAAAAGTGCTGTGTGGCTTCATCAAAAGCATAACAACTATTTGCGATTGGATTGTCCTTTTTTAATTGAGATGTTAACTGGGTACGGTGTTTAAATTCCCATGGATCCATGGTGGTGGTGGGATAATCTTTTATATGCTTTACATCTCTTCCTCTTTCCAGCACCAATGTTTTCAGTCCGTGGTCACACAATTCTTTTGCAGCCCAGCCACCGCTGATACCAGAGCCTATTACAATGGCATCAAACGTATTTTGTGCAACAGCCTTATTGTTAATGTTGGTTGAATCCTGGGGCATACTTTTTTAAAATGGCGTGTATCTTTTTTTAGAAAAAAACTTTTACAAATTTCCTTTTTTCAGTTCGCTTACTGCATGGTCTGCAGCCCTTGCAGTAAATGCCATGTAAGTCAATGATGGATTCTGACAGGCAGCTGATGTCATGAAAGCACCATCTGTTACATATACATTTGGAGCATCCCATATCTGGTTAAAGCTATTGAGCACAGATGTTTTTTGATCTTTACCCATACGTGCTGAACCCATTTCATGTATGCCTCTTCCCAATGTACCATCTCCATCAGACCCTTTTACATTTTTTACACCTCCAATCGTGAGCATTTCAATCGCATCATTCAGCATATCTTTCCGCATCTTCTTTTCATTTTCTTTATACTCTACATCAAATGCAAGCACATTCAATCCCCACTTATCTTTTTTAGTTTTATCTAATGTGATTTTGTTTTCATGATAAGGCAATGTTTCTCCAAAGCCACCCATTCCCATTTGCCATCCTCCCGGCTCAGTGAGGGCATCTTTAAAAGCACCGCCAATTGACAGTTCAGGAATATCCCTGTGCCAACTTGTTCTGCTGGCTCCTCCCTGGTAACCAAAGCCACGCAGGTAATCCCTTTTATCTCCAAATAAATTTCTATATCGTGGAATGTAAATACCATTTGCCCTGCGGCCATAAGTATATTTATCTTCAAATCCTTCAACTGTTCCTCCTGCATTTACACCCAGGTGATGATCCATGATATTATGCCCCAACTCGCCACTGCTGCTGCCTAAACCATCCGGCCATATATCTGTAGCAGAGTTCATTAATATCCATGCACTGTTTAATGCTGATGCATTTAAGAAAATGATCTTTGCATTATACACATAAGTCTTGTTATCTTCTCCATCCAGCACTTCCACACCCGTTGCTCTTTTTTTATCTTTATCGTATAAAATTTTTGTAACAATACTCCACGGCCGCAGGGTAAGATTTCCTGTTTTTGTAGCTGCAGGCAAGGTAGAAGATTGTGTGCTGAAATAGGCGCCAAACGGACAACCCAGCCAGCATTTATCCCTGTACTGGCAATTGGTTCTTCCACCATGTTCTACTGTTAAATTAGCGGTTCTGCCAATGATCATTTTTCTGTAGCTATTGTAATGATCATTCATTCTTTTGCTCACATCTTTTTCTACAATGTTCATATCCATCGCCGGCAAAAATTTTCCGTCCGGCAGTTGCGGTAAATTTTCTATGGATCCACTAATGCCTGCAAATTGTTCTACATAATCGTACCAGGGTGCCATTTCTTTATAGCGAACCGGCCAGTCCACCGCAACACCATCTTTGGCATTGGCTTCAAAATCAAAATCGCTCATGCGGTAACTCTGCCTGCCCCACATAAGAGAACGGCCACCCACATGATAGCCACGGAACCAGTCGAAGCGTTTTATTTCTGTATAAGGAGATTCTGAATCTTTTACCCAGTAATCCAAATTGGCTTCATTGAGTGGATAGTCCCTTTTTAAAACGGGATAATCATGAATCATTTGCTGTGTACGTCCGCCTCTGTGCGGATAATCCCATGCTTCATGGTTGGCATTTACATAATCTTTTACGTGTTCAATATTACGTCCCCTTTCCAGCATGATTACTTTTAACCCTTTTTCGGTGAGTTCTTTTGCGGCCCATCCGCCGCTGATTCCTGAGCCTATTACAATGGCATCATAAGTGTTATTATCCGGCATGTTTATTTTTTGTGTTTTTTGAAAATAAGTTGCGATCGTGTGACGGAAAATTAAAACTCTTATCGTTAGAATAAAAATATATTTTACGACAGGGGCTGACATAAAATATTTATATAATCTGTAATGATAGCTGCAGAGGCTCTTTTAAATTTATGGATTGGTGGTATCTAAGAAGCTGTCTAAAAATGATTGTATGAATTTCTGACTAAAAGTGGTCGGTGAGGACACCATAGCCGTCAACTTAAGAGATAAGTAAATGGTAAACAGTCATTAGAGGAAGAAACTGAATTCAAATTCAACAGTAGTTGGCAATCAAATTGAA